>JAURNP010000144.1 GCA_030830105.1 Rhodothermales bacterium
TACTTCGGCGAACCATCCTTCGTCCGTGATGGTCGTCTCGGCATCCCAGAAAGTATTCCATGACATGTTGAACGGGAGCTCGCCCTGCGCATCATTCAAAACCGCTACGTCAATGCGGACTCCGGAAGCGGAGACGATAAAGAGAAGCGTGTTCTCTTTGTCGTTGAACGTATCCAGCATGAGAGCCGTCTGATCATAATTACCGTCCCAGGCATCACGTTTGTAGGTCGTGGCCGCAATGCCCTCGGGATCGGAGTCGTAGCAGCGACACGAGTAATAGATGTAGTCGTCATCGAAAGCTACACGCATCTCTGTATTCTGAGACGCGGGCGATCCATATGCCGGGTCGTAGACGTGCCACGGGACAGGCGTGATGGCGTCCCAGGCCGGTTCATCGATTTTTCCATCCAGCGTGATGGTGCCCTCCAGCCGCTGAATGGTTACCGGACGATCGGAGCGGTACTCGTGATCGCCGAATGAGGCTAATTGTGCAGCCGCCGGCAGACCAAGCATGAACATGCCGGCCAGAAGGATCAGTCTACGGTTGCAATGCATTCGACCTCCACGGCTGCTCCCAGGGCCAGTCCATCGGCTCCAAAGGCGCTGCGTGCCGGCTTATCGTTGGGGAAATACTCGACATACACCTCATTGAATGCACCCCATTCGGCGATTTCATCGATCATGACGGTGCATTTGACAACGCGCTCGAGTGATGAATCCCAGCGTTCAAGCGTGGTCTTGATGTTCTCCATGGTCTGGCGGGATTCACCTTCGATTCCACCCTCGGCCAGCGTACGTGTCCCCGGGAGGATGCCGATCTTACCAGACAGGAACAGCAGGTTGCCCACCCTGATGGCATCCGAGAAGGGACCAGGTTCTTCCAGGCCTTCCGGATTGAGATACTCGACGAAAGGTCGGTCCTGATCTGCATTGGAAGCATGTTCGTTCGCCGAATGCTCGGATTCGCAGCCCGAAAGGGTCAGCGCGATAAGAAGCAGGAATGTGGAGAAGCGGGTCATGGATCTGATGGACGTTGGAGGAAAAGAGCGATGAAGAGGGTTGCGGAGATTATTGCCGGCTGGCCATCTCCATGTAGTCGAGCGCCAGGTTGACGTAGGCCTGCAGGCCGAGCTTCATTCCGGACTCATCGATAAAGAAGTCAGGCGTATGGTGCGAGACGCTTTGATCGGCCGGGAGATCAAGCGGCTTGCCGCCAACAAACACGTACAGGCCGGGTACCTCGCGAGCGAAGTAGGAGAAGTCCTCAGCGCCGGTCACGGCATCGATCAGATTGATGTTTTCGGCACCCGCAATACGCTCGAGTGTGGGAAGCATGGAGGCCGTCAGGTCCGGATCGTTATAGGTCACCGGGTAATGTGCCGAATAAGGGAGCTGGATCTCGGCCGTGGCTCCGTTCGAAGCTGCCGTGTGACCCACGATCTCCCGAAACCGCTTGTGCAGGGTTTCCCGCATTTCGGGGTCGAAGGTTCGAATGGTCCCGAGCATTTCAAGATCTTCCGGAATGATATTCGAGCGGACCCCGCCGTGAATGGAGCCAACGGTGACGACGGCGGCGGCTTTTGTCAGTTGCATATTGCGACTGACGATGGTCTGAAGGTTGTTCACCACCTGCGCGGCCGTCACAATCGGATCGATGCCCAACCAGGGCGCGGAGCCGTGGGCCTGCTTGCCCTTGAGGACGATTCGGAAGTCGTCAACGGCGGCCATGAGACCTCGAGGGCGATAGTTGATCTGACCGACGTAGGTACCAGCGTTGATATGCAGGCCGAAGGCTACATCAACATCCTCCATCACGCCCTCTTTTACCATCAGCTCGGCGCCGCCTTCTTCACCCGGTGGTGGACCTTCTTCGGCAGGTTGGAAAATGAACTTGATGGACCCGTGCAGGTCTTCGCGCATAGCGCTCAAGACTTCGGCAGCCCCCATGAGCATCGCGATATGGGTGTCATGACCACACGCGTGCATGATGGGGACTTCTTCGCCTCGGTAGAGACTGACCACTTCGGATTTGAAAGGTAGATCGACCCGTTCCTTGACAGGAAGCGCATCCATGTCGGCGCGCAGGGCCACCATCGGGCCCGGATGGGCACCACGAAGAATTCCGATGACTCCGGTGTGGGCTACTTCGGTCTCCACCTCGAGTCCGAGACTACGGAGATGGTCTGCCACGACACTGGCTGTGCGGAATTCCCTGTTTGACAGCTCCGGATTCGCATGGAAGTCACGCCGCCACTCGATGACCGCAGGCTCAACATCGTCCAAGAGTGCTTCGAGGGAGGCCTGAGAAAACGCAGGGAAAGCCACCAGTGAGCATGCCAGAAGCATCAGGAATCGGGAAGACATGGGCGAACGATGGGCTGATTTTCAGGAGCGACCAGATTACAGAATCGATACCACTGTTGCGCAGTCCTAGTCTTATTCCCCCTTCAAAGCGTCCAAGCTTCGGCGTACGTCATTGCGATTGGGATTGAGCAGGAGCGCTGCTTCGTAAGCCTGTATAGCACCAGTCGTGTCTCCGAGGGCTTCAAAGGACTCGCCCATACCGGATTGGATAGCATCCGATTGGGGGAATCGCTCAGCATTCATCATCCAGATGGCGATGGCGTCCTCATGCCGCCCTTCTCTTGCAAGCTCTTCCGCGACCACATTGGTTTCCTGCTCCCGGAAGTCATACGCGCCCGAATTGTCGTAGTCCTCGCGCAGCTGACTGAACTGTTCGATGGCGGCTTCCACGCCTTCCTCGTACGTGGTCAGGACCATTTCCTGCCAGAGCAGGCGAGGCCTGACCGTTCCGCGGTGACAGGTCTTGCACGTCACTTCGACTACGGGATTTTTGCGGTCCCTCAGCTCGGGCAGGAATTGCGAGTTGATCGCATCCGTCATGAACAACATCACGCGCGCCTTTTCCTTGTTCGGATTGGCGTCCGAGGCGAAATCGAATCCTCGTCCGTTCTCGTTGGGCGTGTGGCAATGCTCGCACCGCACGCCCAGGGCGAAGGAGAAGTGTCGCATCTCGGCGATGAGCTCTCCACGTGTGATGTTTGTGGGGTAGAACTCAAGGTTTTGAGGGCCATTTTGGGCTGAAGCAAGTCCGGGCAACAGCATGAAGTTCACTGCCGCGAGCAGAAGGGTACAACGCATGGATCCGGGAGGGATGGTGGTGTGGTCTGCGTCCTTTCGACGCTGGTACAAATCGGTTATTCCACAGGGGGCTGGGAAGTGACCTTCTCAAGTTTTACTGCGGTCCCGTACGCCAGCAGCTCCGCGGCCCCTGCCATGACCTGACTTGTCACGAATCGGACGTTCACTACAGCATCGGCTTCCATGTTCTGGGCATCCCACTCCATGCGCTGAAGCGCCGCATTCCGGGCTTCGGTCAGCATAGCAGTGTATTCCTTGATTTCACCTCCGATAAGCATACGGAGTCCGGCCAGGATGTCTTTGCCGATGTGTTTGGCCCGGATGGTGTTGCCACGGGCAATTCCGAGGGTTTCAGTGATGCGATGGTCGGGGATCGAGTCAGTGGTAACGATCAGCATGTCGGTTTCAGCAAGGATTCAGGAAGAAGGGGGGCGAAGAGCATCTTCACGCAGAGCGGCATCGGCCTCTCGATCCGCCCAGCGCTCGGCGATCAGTGAGATCATCAAGACAGTGAGGCCGACAGCGGCAACGGCAATGCCGAGCTGCAGCGGAACGGGTAGCAGACGATAGTGGCTCAATACTTCCCAGAGGGGATCAATGAACCACGAGGCGATGATCAGGAAACCCAGGATAACCAGGGCAAAACCGGTTCGGCGAATCCATTCATTCATTGAGCATCTCGGCCTCCAACCGGGCATCTTGAACACGTTCCATGATGAGCGAGGCGAACACCAAAATACATCCGGCAATTATCATCACGATACCGACGAGGACGGGTTCAGGCAACTCCAGGCTCAAGAGGAATTGCCACATCCGGACGGTGCCTTCCCACCCGATGTACAGTCCACAAAACCAGAGACCGCCGCGCCACAGCACCCAGCCGAAAGTGGTTCCTTTGGACGATGATGAAGCGGAATCAGTCACAGCAAACAAGGCGGGATCGTTTTCTTCAGTTGACGATCAGGACGGTGGCTTGGTTGCATCCTCAATTGCATCTCCGGTCGCATCTCCGGTCATATCTAGAGACGAGGACTCAGGCCCTGATGGCCCATGGTGGAACGCCGTATACAGCTCGCCTTCGCGCATCGAGTGAGGCTTCTGGCCCAGGCTGTCTGCGAACATTTCTCCGTAGATGCCCAGCGTACCCAGAAAGAGCGCCGCGACGATAGGGCCGATGATGAATCCGACGGCTCCGAACAGAAAGATTCCACCAAGGGTCGAAATAAGCACCATGATGTCCGGCATGCGTGCTCCCTGACCCACGAGCCGGGGCCGCAGGAAATTGTCGACGGTCCCCACGACCACAGCGCACCATATCGTAAAGACAATGGCAACGCCCAAGGGCCCCGTGGAAAACAAGTACACGGCAGCTGGTATCCACACCAGTGCGGATCCCACGGCGGGAATCAGCGAAAGGACGACCATGACCGTAGTCCAGAACGCCCAGCCTGGAATACCGGCAAACAAGAAGGCCAGCCCTGCGAGTCCTCCCTGGATCAATCCAATGACCAGAGACCCCTTGAGCACGACAGAAGTCACGGATACAATCCGATTCACCAGTTCCTCTTCGAAGGCCTCTGGCAACGGGATGTAATAGAAAATCCGGTCCATGATCTTCGGTCCATCCTTCAGGAAGAAGAACATGGCGTAGAGTAGCACGAAGACTTGAAGCGAGAACGCCGCCGTACCTCGCGTGACTTCGACGACACTGTCGGCCAGGAATCGACCGGCCGCTGCTGTGAACTCGCTCAGCTTGGCCAGCAGCTCACCTTCACCGGGAAAGATGTAGCCCAGGAATGAATATTCCAGCAGAAGCTCGTCCCAATTGCCCAGCTCGATGATCTGATTTTCAATCCACGGCCGCGCGGCACTACTGATCTCAATGGCCTGATTAGCGACCAGACCCATGAAAGCGAACAGGGGAATCCCGACGGCAACGATCAGGATGAGCAGGGAAAACGATGCAGCCAGCGAATGGCGCATACCGACACGCCGCCGGATGATTCGATGCATCGGCATGGCCATGGCAGAAAAGATCGCCGCAAGAAACAGCGTGATCAGAAAGCTGCGCACCATCCACAAGAAAAGCAGGGATACGAGAATCACCATGACCAGCAAAAAGCGGCGTTGGGAGCGATCCATGATGGTGGGCATTTTTTTGGAGGTTACCTGACTGAAGATTGTGTGGTCATTGCTCAAGGATAATACATTTTTGATTGTGCAGGGGGTGCCGTGACGGTCACTTTGGCTGGCTATCTGCACTCGAAACGTGACGACGACGATGAAAACGACCAATCCGCTCAGCCGACTTTTTGGACCCAATCCGTTCAGCCTTTTGAAGAGTCATATGCGGGTTGTCATTTCCTGTACTGAAAAGCTCCCGTCCCTTTTTGAAGCCGTGCTAGCCGGCCAGCAGGACCAGGTCGAAGTCATTCAGAAAGAGATCTTCAGAATCGAAGCGGAAGCGGATACGCTCAAGCGGGAAGTTCGTCAGCACCTTCCTCGAACGATTCTGCTTCCGGTCAACCGGGCAGATCTGATCGACCTGCTTACTATGCAGGACAAGATTTCGCATGCTACCCAGGATATAGCCGGACTCGATCTGAGAATGATCGGCCGCATTGTAATGTCCTGGATAGTAACGCTGCCTATAGCCGGGATCGCGGCCGCCATTGTCTTCTTCATCCTGCGCGCCATTTTCGGGTAACGTTTCCCACGACGATTTCTGATGATCCCAGGCGGATCAATCAGAGCACTTACGTACTCAGGAAGAAGTCCAGAATGTTGTCCAGGCTTTTAGTGCCGCCCTTGTAAAATTCGGTGTAGGTGCACCTGGCGCAGGAGACGGCCATGAACTTGCGGTTCTGGACATCGAATATCCGGGAGAGTCCGTCTCCGGTGGTCCGGATCGTGTCGGTCTCGAACTCAGAGTGGTTACATTTGGGGCAGGTCCAGGCTTCGTGTTTCATTTTTCAGGGAGGTTTAACGGCTTCGATGATGGTAGGATATCAAGGTAACCGCGCGACGCAAGCACGTCTCACAGCTGCTTTTATGACGGTATTCGTGTGCGCCCTGCTGATGGTTGCGCAGAGCGTGGCGCAGGAAGTAATCATATATGGAGGGTCGGGTGAGCGTCGGGGGGCGAGCACATTCCTGGAGCGGGCTTCCTCGATCGATGTGATCAGCCCCCAGGTGTACGCGGTGGATTCCCTGGGCAATGTGCGTGGCGGCGTCCCGAAGCGACTGCTCGAGGAAGCCCGCGAAACGGGCACGCGTCTGATGCCGCTGATCATGAATCCCGGATTCAACCAGCCCATCATCCACGCGCTGCTTGACGATGAAGCGGCGCAGCAGAAAACCATCGACTTCATGGTCGCCGAGGGTCTGGAGCACGGGTTCTGGGGATGGCAGTTTGATTACGAAAACGTGGATCGTCACTACAAGGATCGGTTTACCGCGTACTTCCAGCGGGCTGCGGAAGCATTGCACGCCAACGGGATGACAGCGTCCGTGGCCGTCGTCCCAACCAATGATCAGGCGGCTGAGAAGGGTTTTTCGCGTTATATGCAGGATAACTGGCGAGGGAATTTCGACATGAAAGCGCTCGCCGAAGCGGGCGACTTCATCTCGCTCATGACCTATGCTCAGCACGGCGGACCGACCGCGCCCGGGCCCATAACGGGTCTGCCCTGGATGAGGGAGATGCTCGACTATGCGCTGGCGCAGGGCGTTCCCATCGAGAAGATCTCAATTGGGTTGCCGTTCTATTCGGGCTACTGGCATCCGGACTGGTTTTCAAACGGCTCGGTGCGCGTGCGAGGCAATGAGGTCCAGTTCCGTCGCGCCGATTCCCTTCTCACTGCCAACAAAGCGGAACGTATCTGGCTGCCAGAACACGGGGTGACTTATGGATTCTGGCCGGAGTATGGCGTATTCCATTGGGTCTTTCTAGAGAATGCCCGGTCGATGCAGGCCAAACTGGATCTGATCGCCGAATACCCCGGGCTGCGGGGTGTATCCATTTGGGTACTGGGAGCCGAGGACCCCGATGTCTGGCCCTTGCTGGACGCGACGTTCGAGTAGCACACCTTTTCCTGGTTCAAGCAGCAGAGTCGCTGCTCAGGAATTCGACAGCTCTTTTCTCGGCATACGAACGAGCGCCGTTCAGAAAGCCGACATGTCCTCCTTGTTCAGGCGTCTCGAGGTGGACAAACGAGGATGCTGAACAGATGTCATGCGGATAACAGCCCTCCGAGAGGAAGGGGTCGTCCTTCGCGTTGAGAAGCAGCGTCGGTATGCGGATATCCTCCAGGAAATGCATACTGCTGCATGATGCCCAATAATGATTGGCGTCTCGAAAGCCGTGAAGCGGTGCAGTGAATCGATCATCGAAGGCCTGAAAGGTTTTCATTTCCCTGAGGCCAGAAATGTCTATCTGGTCGGGAAAAGCGTCCGCTTTCTGCTGCATTGTTGCTCTCAGGGATCGCATGAAATTCCACATGTAGAGCCGATTTCCTGGGGTAGCCAGCTGATGAGCACTTCCTTTGAGGTCGCATGGAACGGATACGGCTACGGCGCGGCTGATGCGCGATGCACGCCCTTCCTCCCCCAGATACTTCAGAAGCAGGTTGCCGCCCAGACTGAAGCCTACCGCATGAACTACCTCACACCGATCTGTTATGGTATCCAGGACAGCACGCAAGTCCTCTGTTGCTCCTGAATGGTACGAGCGCGGCAACCGATTGGGCTCACCGGAGCAGCCGCGGAAGTTGAGCGCAAAGACGCTTACACCTGACTCCCACAGTGTATCGGCCATGGCACGTATGTAGGTCCGGGAGGTTGATCCTTGCAGGCCATGAAGCAGGACCACTCCAGTTTGCGATGCCGATCCAAGGACATCGAGATCGACAAAATCGCCATCGGATAGTTCGATACGCTGACGTTTCCAGGCGGGAGAGGGGACTCGACGCATCTTGGCTGCAACAATCGTGTGCCAGTGCGGCTCGCGAACCCACCAAGGTGGTTGATATGATGGCGACGGGACGAGTGGCACAGGATTATCCGTGAAAGCGGGCTGCTTCACGCTTAGAGGCGATCGAATTCGTGCGCCAGGCAAAACGCGCCAGACGCTCATCTGCAATGCCTTCGATCCGGTTCGCAATCAGCGATCCCAGGATCGGCGCCATTTTGAACCCATGACCACTGCCACCGCTGGCGACCGTAAATCCTGCATATTCTGGATGGCGGTCCAGCCAGTAGTCCCCGTCAATGGTATCTGCGTAGAGGCAACGTCGCGTGTAGACCAAGTCCGAATCGACCAGCTCCGGAAGTGATTCGCGAACGAAAGACCACATCGCCGTAATGTCTTCCTCCAGCACCTGTCGCTCGTCGTGCACGGGATCAATATCCAACCCGGTACCATGCCGACCGATCTTTACGACGCCCGCTTCTGGATGAAGGGCGAAGCCGTACCAACCTGTGTGGGCGATATCTGCGGTGAAGGTGCAGAATTCCGGGGGCGTGAATCGCTCCGGGTGCGCTGGTTTGAGGTGGAACACCGGGTGGCCCGAGGAACGGAAAAACGGCTTCAGTTCGGGTACCAGAGAAGCCGTCCAGGCGCCGCAGGCCAGGAGTACGTGTCCAGCTGTGAGGGTCTGTCCGTCGCTGAGTACGACCCCTTCACATCGCCCATTAGTGATGCGTACGTCGGTGACCATTCCTTCTACGAAAGTCACCTCATTGGCCACGGCTCTACCGAAGAGCTCCGCAACCAAAGCACCGCTTTCTACCCATCCACCGCGGGCGTGGAAGAAGCCGTCGGTATGGACGTTGGCGTCAAAGGCAGGAAAACGGGAGGCAAGCTCGGACGGAGAGATACGCTCTGGCTCATGGCCGCGCTGGCGAAGCATCTGCCAGGAGTCATGCTCGAATTCACCGGGACGCATGGGGTCGCGGGAGAGCATTAGGACGCCTGTTTCATGATAGAAGGGGCGTGAAAGCGACTCATTCCACGCGTCGAACCCGTTCATGGCCTCTTCAGCGAGTCGCATGTACAAGGCATCCGATCCGTATTCCATACGGACAACCTTGCTGAGATCGGTCGACGCCGCCAGCGAAAACGGCGGGGGCCCCTGCACGGCAAGGGCCACCGTATGTCCGCGCGATGTCAGTTCAAGCGCCGCAGTGACGCCGAACACGCCGGCTCCAACGACCAGGATGTCGGGGGCCGGCTGCATGGGTCAGGATGCCTGCAGGCGATCCAGGGCTGCCAGCACTTCTTCCGAGTGAGGAGTCGGGTTGACGCCCAGGAATACTTCAGCTACAGTGCCTTCGGGGTTGATCACAAAGGTATTGCGTGCTGACACCTTGACCTCGGAAAGGCCACGAACTGATCCGTAAGCAGCAGAAACGGTAGCATCTGAGTCGGAGAGCAGCTTGAAGGTCAAGCTCTCCTCATCGCAGAACGAGGCATGAGACTCGGCTGAGTCGACGCTTACACCCAAGATCGTAGCGCCTCGGGCGATGTATTCGTCCATGTCGCGCTGGAAATTGCGGGCCTGGATGGTGCAGCCACTCGTGAAGTTCTTCGGGTAGAAGTACAGCACAACCCATTCGCCTTCGTAGTCTGAAAGCGAAACCTCGGTACCTTCATTTGAGACGAGTGAGAATTCAGGCGCGGCATCGCCTACGGCTGGCGGGTCGTCGTGGCTGTTGAACGCAGCCCAGACAAGTACTCCCAGGCCGAGCACGACGACAAGAGAAATGGTTTTCAGATATTGCATAGTGATGGGCAATTGAATGGTTCTGCCGTCTGAGTACCTGATGTCCCCCCATTCGTTTCAGCCTTGCCAGACCCCCGAACCCATTTTTCTGAGTCGCTCGGCCAAATAGGCCTCTAGATCTTCGGCGTCTTTGCGCGAAGGGATGGGGTTGTATTGCTCGAAGAGGTCCGGTCGCAGCTTCAGGCCGAACTTGCGAGCATATCGATTGGCTTTGTATCCCTGCTTGTGCTGATCAAAACGTTCGTCCGGGCTGCGCCAGCTACTTCCGACATAAAAGCAGGGCGTGAGCGCTTTCATGTTCGGATTTGCCTCACGAAATCGGCGAACCTGGCGAACGGCAGGATCCAGCTCAATGACATATACGTGGTAGCGGCGAGGCATAGATACGAAAGCAGGTGGGCTGCAAAGATACTGGCCCGGGAGTGCGATCAGGTGTTGGTTAATCGGTAATCGCTTTCCTGTCGTAGATTGATGGACACTTGAGGAATCCCATGGTCGGACGCACCATAAAGCATTACGAGATAGAATCTGAGCTCGGCCAGGGCGGTTGGATCATGTTTCGGTAAGTGCGACGTCCAGATACGCCATGAATACTCTTGAGTTGAAGATTCCTCCAGTTGTTGTGGGTACCGCTGTCGCGCTGCTCGCATGGTTTGGCGATGGTCTTGCGTTTGCGGAATGGTCTGGATCCCGGTTGGGCGCAATGCTGTGGTCCGCGGCTGGTGTGTTTGTGGCGATTGCCGGCTTGTGGTCTTTTGCGCGGGCTCGAACTTCGGTGAATCCACACCGCCCGGGGAATGCTTCTTCGCTCGTCACCTGGGGTATTTACCGCGTCACGCGCAATCCCATGTATCTGGGCATGCTCATGGTGCTTATCGGCTGGGCGCTTTATTTGGGGGGCGCACTGCCACTTCTCGCCACCGGGCTTTTTATTCCGTACATGAATCGTTTCCAGATTGAACCGGAGGAACGGGTCATGGCGGAGCTGTTCGGCGACCAGTTCGAACAGTACATCGCTTCCGTGCGTCGTTGGATCTAGCCCGGTCACGATTGTCATGAACATATCTCTGACGGAGAGGGTAACGGATTCCAGATTAACTATCTCAGAGAAGAGCGCTAGGCATTTCATCGAGCATCGACATGAAGAGATTCCAGGAGATTGATCAGTTCATTGCCGGGACCATGCAGCAATGGGGAATTCCGGCAGTGCGACTTTCCTTCGCTGTTATCTTCATCTGGTTCGGTTTACTGAAGCCCCTGGGACTTTCCGCAGCTGCGCTGTTGGTGCTGGCCACGGTAGATTGGATGCCTCTTTTTTCAGCTGAAACCTGGCTGTCAGTGATTGGCTGGTGGGAGGTGGTCATCGGAATCTGCTTCCTGTTCCAATCCACCCTGCGCATTGCCATTGCGCTTCTATTCCTTCAAATGGTGGGCACCTTCATGCCTCTCGTCCTCCTGTCGGGCGTGACCTTTCAGGAGGGCCTGATCCCGTTCGGACCGACCGTAGAAGGGCAGTATATCATCAAGAACCTCATGATCATTTCTGCTGCGCTCGTAGTGGGAGGATCCCTTTCCAAGCGGACCCAGGATGGCTGAATCGAACACTATTCGCCCCCAGACGGTCATCGTCAACGACCGTATGCAAAAAGGCTACACCTACGTACTGAGCGAGCCGGCTGGTGAAAACTTCCACCCGGAATTCAAGCCCGAGCTGACTCCTTGCCAAATGCTTGAGATGGGTATCTTTGGCGGGAAGTACATGACAGACTGCCGAGAGGAGTTTCCAGACGACTGGTTTGTGGACGCACGCCTGAGTCCGGGCAAGCGCAATAACGACCTGAATTTCTTCGGTGCGGATGCCTCAAAGCCTCTCTCGTATTGGGTAGAGAAGGGCTGGGTCCAGGAGCAAGACCCCCGCGGTTGGTTTCAGTGGTATTGCCGCTATTGGATGGGACGCAGAAGCGAGGATGATGAGCGGCAGGTCAAACGCTGGAAAGCCATGACGCGCCACATAGCCCAGCTACGCAAGAACTGCGTCAGTGGAGACTGGACGTGCCGACCACGTCAGCGCCAGGCTCTACTGCACTGGGCCTACGATTCGAGAGAAATGTGAGGTAACTGTGCGAGGCGGCTCTCACTCAACTGGGCCCCCAAAAACAACGAACGACCGACCCGACTTGAAATCGGGCCGGTCGTCGTTCCGGATCGAGAGTCCGTGCTGCGCAATAAGCGCAACGAGTCAGGTCAGTGAGCCATGAAAGACACACTGGCGATGGTATTTTCCCACGCCATATTCAGCGCGCCGCCTTGTTCGGTCACATCCGAGAAAAAGATGGAGAACTGGTCGATGCTCATTGGTGACTCCGTCATCATCATCGCGGTACGGAAGACATCCATGTCAGCCGTGTAGTTGTACGCACCCCAGATTCCAGGACCTTCCTCACGGCCACTGTTTTTGGCGGCGAGGCTTGAGACAATCAACGTCCAGCCGTCAGCGGCCAGGTCTACGAAAAGCGAGTATTCACCAGCAGGGAGATGATTGTTACCGAACATGAGATCACGTTCGGTCATAAAGCGGGTCGACTTGTTGGCACCGGCACGCCAGACCTCCGCGTTAGCGAGGACACCTTCTCCATAGGACTCGCCTTCTCCGAAGATGCTGGTACGACTGCGAAGAATGGGACGACCATAATCTACTACGAGCCAGTCATCTCCGATCTGGGTAGCGGCTTCTCCGCGGGGGGAGGCAGGACGATCCTGAGCCTGGATGTCCGATGGCATGGCCATCATCAGGAAGGCAGCAAACGCTGCAAAAAGAACTGTGCGCATGATTCCGGTAGGTCAATTTGGGGATGGGGAGAGGCTTTAAGGCCCCAATGAAGTCGGCGCGCGGCTAGGTCACGCCTTACGACCTCCTGGATCGGAAACCGAGGTACCCCGAGTGAGGGGATTGCTAAAGTGTGTCGAACCCAACGGAAGACATCTATAGTGGATCCCCCTACTTAAAACGATCACTGATCGGTTTAAGTTTGCGCCCAATGAAGAAGCAGACTCCCTACCTCGGCCTCGTAACCGGGTTCGCATACCTTTTGGATTACCCCAACGCCCCAACGGCTTCGCGAGCCACATTCGGGGCCCGATTCGACGGAATGCGTGCCTTGAATGAGGAGTGGGATGTGTCTGTTGAGACCAGCCATGCGCTGCAAAAAGATGCTTTTGATAATCCGGGCGCTGTCGATGCCAGCTATCTGATGGCAAGCGCAGGTGTTGACCGATCCGGGTCAGGCATCGGGATCCGTTATGAGTCACTCAGCGGATCGGCAGCAGACGGCTCTTTTGTCACTCCGCTGGCAACGCTTCACAAGTTCAATGGGTGGGCCGACGTTTTTCTGGCCACACCCACCGATGGGTTGGTCGACATTCAGCTATCCTTGAAGCACACGGTTGGTGGGACGTCCATCACACTGATTGCCCATGATTTCAGTGCCCAAAGTGGAGATCGTCACCATGGCCGTGAATTCGACGCCGTGTTGGGTCGTTCACTACCGTCTGGCCAGCCAGTCGGGTTGAAGTTCGCGCACTACATCGCCGACGAAACGGGTACGGACGTCACCAAAGTCTGGATCTGGACAAGCCTGGCGTTTTAAAGCGTTTGACGGGTGTTATGGGTGAGCGGAATCGCCGAAGGCGTGCCCCGCGTGCACTTTGTGCTTGCGTGCATCGTTCGCATCGCGCGCCGGCCTGCTCGGTTCAACCGCGCCCGGTACCCTATCGCGCAACGACGATCTTTTGAATACTCTGATGCATGGAATGGTCGGGTCCGCCGATCATACGCACCAAGTACAGTCCTGAAGAAAGCGTACTGACATCAATGTTGGTGATACCTCCACCCACATCCTGTGTCATGACGACCCGCCCGGTGGTATCGTAAATCTGAACTGTTCCCGTTTCCACAGAATCGAAACGGAGAATGTCTCGGACCGGGTTGGGATAGAGGGAAGGGAGGAAATCCTCGGTAGGTTGCTCAACAAATGTCGCAACCGGATTGATGAAAAGGTCCATCAGTAACGCGAAGCCTTGCGGATCATGCGACTCGAGGTCCGATCGATTGAACGGGTAGTAGTCATTCTCTCCGAAAAACGCCTCTGAAATCTCCGCCAGGTACTCGATTTCGTTTACCATCGCATATGCCTCAAGCGGAAACTGGGGTTGGCCCCCGCCGGGATTGTATGGCACGGACTGATATATCCCGGAATCCCGTGCGTTGATGAAGGCTTCGATGGTGGGGACATGACCAAATCCCATCACCTGATGATGGTATCCGTGAACCAATTCATGGAGAACCATCCACGGCTGGTTTTGCCGGGACCAGTTGGTAAAATTGACAGCGTTGGCAATTTCAACCGATTCCGCTTTTTCGGGATTACGTCCATTGTCAATCAGCCATTGCCGGCTCGGATGGTACCACGCAGCCCCGTCAGGACGAACGTTGTACACCAGAAAAATTTTGACAGTGCGCATATCCTCGAGAACATCCGCGCGAATGTCCAAGGCCGCGATCAGGCTGATCTGATCCTCTAGTTCCTGAAATGCCACCTGCATGCTGTTTGCATAGGCAGCGTCATCGGCGTCGTTTACGAGCACATAAAAGCCATCGATGTTGTGGGTGGTAAAACCGGCCACAACAGGCTGTGCTCCTGCAGGCTTTTCGTTCAGTAGCAGGCTGAAAGTGATGAGGAGTGTCCACAAGAACCAGCGACTGACTCGATTCAGATACATGCGTAGGAACGGTAGGAGGGATGAAAAAAAGCAGGCGGCGGTGTCTGCGTCGAGGCTATCATCTGACAACGCTTCCCCTGGGGATGGAATATCGTTGCCGGTTAACAAGATAGGCAGCATAAGAGCTGTGAACGCTTTGGATACTGAACGGATCTTACTGTATCGAGCTACGTCGTGCCTGTAAAAAAAGAGCCCTTCAACCACCGGGCGATGATCGAAGGGCCTTCAGTGTTGCCCTACTAGGAGTCGAACCTAGAACCTCCGGAACCAGAATCCGGCGCTCTGCCAATTGAGCTATAGGGCACTGTTGCTGTCCGTGAACAGCGACGAGCAAAATAAGGGCCGTCAATGCCGTTGCCCATGTTGCGGTTCCTCCCCGGCGCCTGTCTGACGTGTCTTTACGGAGTTTTTATCGGTGCCCCCCTGAAGGGGGCGATTCTGGCGAATGGTATTTCGCTGGACCTACAGGTCCACTCAAATACCATGGTCCTCTCAGAGGTATGCTGACAGGTTGTATCATGGGTCCATCGTCCTTCGGCAAGCTAGTCTACCATGGAATCCGGATTCCTGTCATTGCTACCGCTTATTGTGGCGCTGGTCCTTGCCTTCGCCACCCGCTCAGCTATTCCTGCTCTCTTGGCAGGAGTGATTGTGGGCGCCTTTATGCTGGAGGTCAATCCGCTGGTGGGACTGAATGAAACGCTTCAGACCGCACTGGGCACAGGCAACTTCATATGGATCTGCCAGATCGTGATGTCGATCGGGATCCTGACTGAGCTCTTCAAACGATCTGGCGTCATCACAGGCTTTGCCAGTCGCCTGTCCGGATTTGCCCGCTCGCCCAAAAGCGTGGGCCTGACCACCTGGGGACTTGGTCTGGGCATTATCGACGATTATTTCAGCCCACTCCTCGTAGGCACCATCATGCGTCCCCTCTCGGACAAGGCGCGTATGTCGCGAGAAAAGTTCGCCTACTTGCTCGACGCAATGACGTCCCCGCTATGCGTTCTGATGCCGTTCCTGGCCTACGGTGCGTACTTGGCCGGCCTGGTGGCCATCGAATTCGGTCAGAGTCCGACAGAAGGAACGGCTCTCTTGATCCAGTCCATCCCATTCAATTTCTATTCGCTATTGACGGTCGTGATGGCGCTCGGCATCGCACTCAAAATCATACCTGACTTCGGCCCCATGCGCCGCGCAGAGCTACGAGTCCGGGAAGGAGGGCCCTTGGTCCGCGAGGGTGGAGCCCCATTGATCTCCGACACCGATCTACCTGAAGAGTCCCGTGATGCTTGGGGAGAGCTGATCGCTTTTCTGATCCTGCCGATCATGATGGTTCTCGGCGTGGCGATGGGAAGCTTTGTATTGTCCGGATCGATACTCATCGCAGAAGCATTCATTCTGGCGACGTCCTACCTGACCGTTGCGCTACTAATCGCGCGGCGCATCCCATCCCTGGCCTCACTGGTCGAGTTTGCCTTGGCAGGTATCAAGAACGTACTGCCGGCCCTCATAATTATTGCACTCGCGTACTCACTGAACACCGTAACGGACGAGCTCGGTGCCGCAGACTGGCTGGTCTCCCTGGCGGACAGTTATCTGACTCCGCAACTACTTGTAGCAGTGACTTTCGTACTGGCCTCGGCTGTCTCTTTTGCTACCGGGACGTCTTGGGGGACATTTGCCCTCATTATGCCGCTTGCTCTCCAAATCGCACTCGCATTCGGATCGGATCCGGCTGATCCGATTGTGCTACAGACAATTGCCGCGGTCACTGGAGGTGGAATCTTCGGAGACCATACTTCACCGGTCTCCGATACGAGCGTGCTTTCATCTGCCGGTGCAGGAAGTGATCACATGGATCACATTATCACGCAGCTTCCATATGCCCTGACCGTCGCGGCTGCCACGACGCTGTTATATCTAGTCGTGTGACATGCGCGGACAACTCTTCTGGTGGAATGGCGTTACTTGCTTCCGCTACTCCCATCGAACATGCGCATCATAAAGTACTTCTTCGAAGAGCCAACCTTGCTCGACTTCCCGGCATCTGAGTCGGGAGAACAACCTTCCGAGTACGGACTGAAAGGTCTTTTGCGTCAGCACCGGCATTACAGAGGTTACCTGGCCGCTTCAGATCTGGGTGCTGATACCATCGGCGGATCAGCCCTCGAGGATCATACTGCGGCTCGTGTGCTGGCCAGTATTTTGACGGGCCCTATCTGGTTTTCGAACCGGGCTGCCGGTCAGACGGATGTCACACTCTCCTTGCTCACCGGTATAGAGAACATTGTACCAGCGCTGGCGGCCATGGCCAGCGATTCTGTGATGATGATGGATGTGGACCCGACCGAAGAGATGGTTCGGGCGCTTACTGATGACAATGACCAAAAGGTGGTCATGCGGAAGATTGCTCAGTTACTCGATGCGGGTTGTACCCTCGTATTTCCCGAACAGGCCCATATGGGACACGACTGGAGCATCTTTTCTCCACGGCCGGTGGCTGCCTACATTCGGGAAGCGATGGGCAACTTGCCCAAGGAAACGCGCGGTTTCGTGGTCCCTTATGTGGAGGCCCGTGGCGAACACAAGTTCTACTTCGAGCAATACAACATTGACCTCTTCGCGCGGCACGAAGTTTGATAGGAGGTCCTGAGGGCCCTTTTTGGCGTCTCACCGTTCCTTTTTTGTACATTCTCGGGTCCAAAATCAATGAGCTCGAGTGTGGAGTACTTCTTTTCTACATCGACCAATCCCGAATATCCATTCGTGCTATTCGGTTTGTCCCATGGCCTGCTGTTTCTGTGGGTCGGTCTTTTCGGCTATGTCCTGATTCGTGCCGGAATGCGTGCGAATGAGGAGCAACGTCAGAAATTGCGCTGGTTCCTGGTTGCCCTTTTTCTGATCTGGGAAGTAGAGTGGCAGGCGTGGCACATCATAACCGATACCTGGTCGCTGCAGAAAAATCTACCTCTTCAAATGTGCAGCATCATGATCTGGGTCTCCATTTGGGGACTTCTGACTCGCAAGCGATTTGTGATGGGGCTCATGTATTTCTTCGGTATTGCCGGGGCGATTCAGGCCATCATTACGCCGGACGCGATCTATGCCTTTCCGCATTTGCGATTCATGAACACCTGGTTCTCCCACAGCCTGCTGGTTACTGCTGGCTTCTGGGTGGTGTTCGTAGAAGGGTATCGGCCGACGCTGAAGGACTTGCGCAACTGTTTCATCACAGTCAATGTCTATGCAGTCCCAGTCTATCTGATTAATATTTCCATAGACGCGGGGTATCTGTACCTCGGCAAGAAGCCAGAAACAGCGTCAATAATGGATTTCTTCCCAGAGTGGCCCTGGTACTTTTTCATCCTGCAAGGACTTTTGCTCCTCATCATGATCGGGATGTACCTGCCTTTTCGGAAGTCCGACCCGAGGCTGCAGGCAGCCACCGCCTGATCCATGCAGCCTTGTAATTCACGATCTGGCCCGGTCGGCGTATGCCGACCGGGCCAGTGTGCATCGGGGCCTTTTTTAGAAAGGCGAAGGACTGGTATTCCTTCTGAAGCCAAAGGCTACTCTGGAACGAATTCCCAGAAAGAAGACGGCCCGACCAGCTTTCGCTGACCGGGCCGAATCCTGCAAGCAGTTTGAAAGTGTCTTACACGAGGGGAACACCCCCTCAGCCGCAATCTACAACTTGATCACCTTATTTGAAGGTGATACGCGTTCCAAAGTTGAACTGGCGTGGCAGACCGAGGAATACCTCAGCATCATCAGCCATGCTATTTACGCCGTTGTCATCGAATGCGTTGTAGCGCGAGTTGTCCGTAGCATCCTGGATGTAGAAGCTATCGAACACGTTGAAGATGTTTCCGAACACGCGGATGTCGAAACGGGACGTTCCGAGCATGTCACGTGGGATGTCATAGCCAACGTTGAGGTCGAACACGTTGTACGCTGGTGTTTCCCAGACCTGACGACCAGCCGTTTCGGCATCGGTGCGACTGGTTGGGTCGAAATCAGCGTAGAAGTTCGAGTAGGAGCGGCCAATGAACTTGGCGTACAGTCCATCTACCGGAAAGACCGTGACGGAGTAAGCAACCTGCGTCTGAGGTGCATCACCCACTTTCAAGTCCTTGGTAAAGATCTCGACAGTTCGCTGGGAAGCAGGGTCGCCCTGGTCAGGAGTGTATCGAGCTGAAACGTCGTCCGTGTAGTACCAGTCACCGAATGAACTGGCAAGGTCAAAGCGGATCACATCCAGTGGCTGGTAGGCTAGCTCGAGTTCGACACCCGAGTGCAGCGCATTCAGACCCGTGATGTTGATCAAGCCGTCGTCTCCACTCTCTTCCTGAACCGAACGAGTGATCGTACGGTCATTCCATATCGTGTGGTACACGTTGACTTTGCCAGCAAACTTGCGATCCGTGGAGCGGAAGTCTACACCAGCTTCATATGCCACGAACGTTTCGTTCTGTGGATCATCCAGCTTGGCACCCGAGAAGTCGTCGATCACGCCATCAAAGATGGGCGCTTTCGAGACATAGCCAGCGTTTCCGAAGATGGAGATGTTGTCGTTCAGCTCGAGGGAAGCACCACCTTTGATCTGGCCACCGCCAAGGGTACCAGAATCAATCGTGAAGGGATTGCCGTCGCCGCCATCACGGAAGAAGTCCTCGAAGGAGTAGCTGATAGCTGAGTAACCAACCATACCGTAGGCACTCAGGGCATCCTTGCTGTACTCAGCCTGAGCAAATCCACCGAACCAGTCCACCGTGTTGGTGTTGTCGAAGTTGAATTTATCACCTGGCTGCAGGGAGCGCTCGCCACCCCAGAAGTCTGAGTCAGAGCGCAGGTACCCGGTGCCACCCATCAGGTCACGAACCGTGCGGTAGTGCTGGATCTCAGCTGTACGCCAGTCGAGACCAACTTCAGCGGTTAGATTCTCGTTGATCGTGCGCTTGAACTTGGAGATGGCTCCAACCGTGTATTGCACGTTGTGGCTGTTGCGGAGGATACCGAGAGAGGAGCCATTGGCCTGGTTGAGATCGTACGTTCCCTGAACGTCGATGACGCGCGTCGGGCCGCTGTAATCCCAGCCCATCTCGCCGTACGTACCGGTACCACCACCTTTACCACCGGAGTAGTAGAGGACTGTCGACCACAGGCTACGATCGTTGATCTGGTAGTAGTGGTTCAGGTTCACCTGTGGTTTGTGGAAGAAGTTCTCGCGCTCGTTCAGGAACGTATCGTTTGCACGATCCACTTCGCCGAAACCGTTGTTCTGCGTAGAGGACAGGCCGGAGGCTGCGCGGGATGCATTCTGGTTCCAGCGACGACCTGCTTCCGGAATGTCGTTCAGAACGGCATCGATTTCGCTGTCGGTCAGACCATCTTCTTCAAAGACTTCGCGTGCGTACTCATGATCGTAGGCGGCGAGGTTCTGACGATAGAGGTTCTGTCCGTGACGCTGAGGAGCACCTACAGCGTAGAAGTCGAGGCGCTGCTTGTCACTGATGTTCCAAGCTGCTGCTCCGTAGTAGGCCCATGCGTCGGTCCAGGTACCATCGTAGTAGCCTTCACCCGTCTTGCGGACACCGGATACTGTGAAGGCGTACTTGCCATTGATGAGGCCGGTGGAAAGGGAAACCGTGGATTTCAGAAATCCGTCGTTTCCGACTTCCTGCTTGGCCAGTACCTGACGTGAGTTGGCCGTCGGGTCGGTGATGATATTCATCGTACCACCGATCGAAGGCGTCGCCAGGTTGACGGCGGAGAGACCGCGCTGCATCTGGATCGAAGAGGTGGCATCACCGACGCCGTCCCAGTTCGACCAGTAGACCCAACCGTTTTCCATGTCGTTGACCGGAACACCGTTGATCATGATAGCGACGTTGCGCTGGTTGAAACCACGAACGTTGACCCGAGCATCACCAGCACCACCACCCTGCATCGTCGCGTAGACAGAAGGGGTCGTGTTCAGAACCATTGGAACGTCACGCGAAGCCAGCTCACGCTGTACCTGCACTTTGTCGACGTTCGTGAAGGCAACTGGAGTTTTGCGCTCGACGGCACGAGAAGCGAACACTTCGAGTGCTTCAAGCTGCTGGCTCTTGAAGTTGAGGGAGAAGTTCAGCGTGACGTCGGCGGTGCGTACGGTCACGACTTCTTTCATATCATCGTATCCGATGAAGGAAGCGGTGAACGAGTGAGTGCCGCTGGGCACGCTAAGGGTATAGCGACCATTCTGGTCGGTTGCCGTTCCGAGGGTGGTACCCTCGACTACAACGTTTGCGCCAGGCAGGGCGTCACCAGTTTCAGAGTCGGAGACGGCGCCGGAAATGGTGACCTGGGCGTATGCCGTTCCTGCGAACAGGAACATGACGGCCAGAGCCAAGCTGCGGAGACGTAGCATAGCGTTCATAACCATGATGTTGGAAGGTAGAGAAATGGGCGATCCCTGAGGGTAACCCCGTCAGGATTTGACAGTCAAACAATTGTACCAACTGTGGACATCTTGATTGTGAACGCTGGGGGAATACCGTATTACAGAATGATCAAGAAAAGCACCTCAAGGAGCTTTTTGAGCTATTTCCAATCCCTTCAATCCTTCTTGGGTCGATACTCTTTCGGAAGCAGGTCAGTGAAGTGTGAAGATTTGATTCAGCAAGAAACCGGAAAGGGGTTCGGAGCAAATAAGCAGGTCCCGACTTTTTATGGCGTAATAGCCACATAGAGACTTTGTTCTCCCACTCAGACTGTTATTCTCATGGCGATCAAAACCGTCGATATGGACCGCCTGGCGGCCATGACTGGCAACTTATTCGAGTCAGTTTCCATTCTGTCCAAGCGCTCGCGCCAGATTTCGACGAACATCAAGACCGAGCTGGACGATAAGCTGGCTTACTTCGAGGGTTTCGAACAGGAGCTCGAAGACCCCCGCTTCCAAGAGGAGCAGGCCAAGGTGTCGCTCGAATATGAAGTCAAAGCCGAGCCGACGGAATTAGCAGTTGAAGAGATGCTGGCTGGTGATGTCTATTTCCGCAAGCCGTCGGAAGAGGACCAGGAGCTTTTCCTGTAAATCCGAAAGACTTAAGTACGATTACGGCGACGGGGCGGCTGCGTAGCAGCCGCTCCGTTTTTTTGTGTCTTGCCCTCAGATCCGTTTATTCAGGGAGTCCTCCCTTATTTCAATCTGAACCCTGCCTGTGTATCTGACCTGGACACCTTGGACGATCGCCTGGACCGCGCTGGCCGTAGTGACGGCTGTTGTCTTGCTGTTCCGGACGGCGCCCTACGGTCGACATATCCGTTCGGATTGGGGACCGACTTTGCCGCATCGTCTGGGGTGGATCGTGATGGAGGTCATTTCCCCAGTGGCTCTGATCGCCGGACTATGGTGGTCGATCTATCCTTCTATGGAATCCTTGTCCGGATTTCAGATGGGCCTGGTAGCTTTGTGGCTCGGGCATTATCTCTACCGGGCTCTGATTTATCCGTACTTGATGCGATGGAAAGAGCATCGGATGCCGGCTGTGATCATGTTGTCTGCTGTGGGATTCAATCTGGTAAACGGTGGTCTCAATGGTGTCCAGATCGAGGCTATTGTGCCTCCGACCGCCATTTCACCGATGATGTGGGTTGGTCTGAGCCTGTTCGTTGGCGGGCTTGCCATGAACGTTCATTCGGATGCCATCCTGCGTTCACTCCGAAAGCCGGGCGAGTCCGGCTATAGGATTCCCGAAGGAGGTTTTTACCGCTGGGTGACCTGTCCCAATTATTTGGGTGAAATGTTGGAATGGACTGGTTTTGCCCTACTGGCTGCTACACCCGCCGCTGTTGCATTCGCCGTTTGGACGGCCGCGAACCTGATTCCGCGTGCCCTATCCCACCACAAGTGGTACAAGAATCAATTTGCAGTGTATCCCCGACACAGAAAAGCCGTAATCCCCTTCGTGTTATAGGGGAGAGGGTGACCTAATTACGTTGCCTCTTTATCTGGACGAGAATCCGGTGAAAGTGTTCTGCGGCATCGCAAGAGTGAAATCCTACCGGCCAGTACATGAACCTGCGTCATCAAACACTTTCGACCCCTCTGTCCTCCGGCGAGAAGGCGTTCTGGAACGTCTCCAAGATCGTTGTCTTTGCCGCGACCTTGGCGGTTATTGCCGGACTGTTCATTCAGGCGGAACTGACGCTGAACATTCTCTGGTTCATTCTCATTCCCGTTTTGCCGTTGACGTTCATGCTCAATCCAGGCATCTGGCGAGGCGTCTGTCCGCTGGCAACTGCCAACATGATCGGATCGTCTGGGGCTTCAAGAGAAGTATCTGGTCCCTGGCTTCATCGAACGGCGGGAATCGGCATCCTACTTCTATTCGTTCTGGTGCCTGCACGGCGCTTCCTGTTCAACACGGAAGGCCCCGTGTTGGCCATCGTGATCTTGGCCGTCACGGCGCTTGCATTCGGCTTGGGATGGTTCGTCAAGGCCAAGGGCGGCTTCTGTAATTCCATCTGCCCGGTTCTTCCAGTCGAGAAACTGTACGGCCAGGCTCCGCTCTTCGGGGTTCGCA
The DNA here is from genome assembly GCA_030830105.1 of Rhodothermales bacterium. GTDB lineage: Bacteria > Bacteroidota > Rhodothermia > Rhodothermales > UBA10348 > JAAZVD01. The sequence continues at coordinate 23,297 of JAURNP010000144.1, forward strand.
ACGCTCGATGCGTTCCCTGCAATCATTGTACTCTCAAAGGGTGCCATGATCTGGATCCTGTCACGTCAGCTCGTTTCGCTGCGGGGAATGGCAATGGCAATAGTAATGGCACGGGTCCTAGGGCTTGGATGAAAACGCCCTTCGGTCTGTTCGCTGCATCCTTTCCTGGATTCATCTTCGGATATTTCCAGGTGGCCGATACGGGTCTCAATGCCGCACTCTCCATCTACGCCACCATCCTCGGCTTCGCAGCTGTCAGCCTGGTAGTCATGGTCGTTCTGGCGCTCATCCTGCGAATCCCCTCTCACCGGCTGATTCCATTCCTGGGTGCGCTGTCAGTGGGGATCTACTACTGGTTTGCCGCCCCGGCTTCTTTGGATGCGTTTTCGTTGCCCGGCGGCATCGTGGTGAGATGGGTCCTTATGGCTTTCGTCGGGTACCGGTTGTACCGGGCCCTCAAGATCACTTCGCGTCTGAGCGCACCCTTACGACCAACTGGTGGACGCGCGGTGACTCCTTCCATTCCGCTCCCGTCAGCGCCCCGATAACGATCGCAGCCCGTTCAGTGTGATCATCGTTTCAAGTGGGGTCCCTCGCAGGAGACAGGATCGTCAATTTTTGACAGGAGACTCCTGAAACGAAAGACGTGTCCTCCGGTTAGCATCCATTCTGGCTCCGGCTTTTTCACCCCCCTTCTTCGGAGCTATCACCTTCCCTGAGCGGAAGACCGGCACGGAGATGGGCGAGCTCGATGAATGAGCGGATCGTCATACGCGGCGCACGCGAGCACAACCTCAGGAATGTCGATCTGGACATTCCCCGCAATCAGTTGGTTGTCATTACTGGATTGTCCGGATCGGGCAAAAGCTCGCTGGCTTTCGATACGATCTATGCGGAAGGTCAGCGGCGCTATATGGAAAGCCTTTCGGCCTATGCGCGTCAGTTCCTCGGGATGATGGAACGGCCCGATGTGGATTTCATCGATGGTCTTTCTCCGGTGATCGCGATCGAACAGAAGACGGTCAGCCGCAACCCGCGCTCGACTGTGGGGACGGTAACCGAGATCTACGACTTTCTGCGCCTGCTCTTCGCCCGTGCTTCAACCGCCTATTCCCATGTTTCGGGCGGTTTGATGCGCAAGCAGAGCGATGACGAGATCATCGACGGAATCCTGGGCATGGAAGAGGGTACGCGGGTTCTGCTGCTCGCTCCACTGGTCAAGGGACGCAAGGGACACTACCGGGAGCTGTTCGATCAAATTGGCAAGCAGGGTTTCCAGCGCGTCCGGGTCGATGGCGTGGTGCAGGAGATCGAGGTGGGCATGAAGGTTGATCGCTACAAGACGCACGACATCGAGGTCGTGGTCGACCGACTGGTTATCAAACCCGGAATCCGCTCCCGCATCAGCCAGTCCGTTGAGACGGCCCTCGGTATGGGTAGCGGTACCCTCATTGCCCAGATCGTTGCCGGACCTGAAGCGAATGGCGACCGCCTGTTCTCCCGGCATCTGTTCTGTCCAGAGGACGGTGTTTCTTATGATGACCCTTCTCCGAATTCCTTCTCATTCAATTCACCGTATGGCGCCTGTCCCGATTGTAATGGATTGGGCTCGAAACGCGAGCTCGATCCGGAACTGATCATTCCGGATCGCTCGAAGTCCATCAACGAAGGAAGTATCACACCACTGGGTAAGCCCCGTGATATCTGGATCTTCAGTCAAGTTCGGGCTGTTGCCGAGCGGGAAGGCTTCGATTTCGACACACCGCTTTCCGAACTGACCGAGCAGCAAATGAGCGTCCTGCTCGAAGGTGCGGGAGACGATCAGTTCGACATCGTCTATCAGTACAAGGATCGCGAAGTCACGTACAAGCACCGCTACAGTGGGGTAAACCAGCACGTCTGGCATACGTACGAGAACACCTCGTCCAACACATCGCGCAAGTGGGCCGAGGCCTTCATGCGCCACATGGATTGTACAGCATGCAAGGGAGGGCGGCTGAAGCCCGAAAGCCTCTCGTTCAAGTTCGGGGATCGATCCATCGCCGAACTCACACGCATGGATCTGGGGCAGCTGCGCTCGTTCTTTGATGGCATTGAGCTGTCCGATCGTCAGCAAGTAATTGCCGGTCCCATCGTCAAGGAAATCTCCGAGCGTCTCGATTTCCTGATAAACGTTGGTGTTGGATACCTGAACCTGAACCGATCAGCCCGGACCCTTTCCGGTGGTGAGAGCCAGCGTATTCGTCTGGCAACCCAGATCGGTACGCAGCTTACGGGTGTGCTCTATGTTCTCGATGAGCCCTCCATCGGGCTGCATGCGCGCGACAACAGCCGCCTGATTGATTCGCTCAAGCAACTACGGGACCTGGAGAATTCGGTTTTGGTGGTAGAGCACGATCGGGATATGATCGAGGCAGCCGACTTTGTGGTGGACCTCGGACCGGGCGCCGGTGAGCTGGGTGGTCAGGTGATGGGTGCCTCGCTCCCCGAAAAGCTGCCGCTTGCAACGAACGGCGCGGCCAGTTTGACGACAGCCTACCTGCGAGGAAAGCGAGCGATCCGAATTCCGGAGAATCGTCGGACCGGAAACGGACTTTCCATGACTCTGAATGGAGCGCGTGGTCACAACCTAAAAGGGGACGCATTCACCCTTCCGCTTGGTACCCTGACTTGCGTGACCGGTGTTTCCGGCTCGGGTAAGTCCAGTCTGGTCAATCAGACCCTTTACCCTATCCTGGCAGCGCATTTCCACAAGGCCAAGACCGTACCGCTGAAGTACGATTCCATCAAAGGTCTGGAGAACGTTGACAAGGTCATCGATATCGACCAGAGCCCTATTGGTCGCACACCTCGCTCCAACCCGGCTACCTACGCTGGTCTGTTCGGACACATCCGGGATCTGTTCGCGCAATTACCGGAATCAAAGATCCGCGGCTACAAGCCGGGGCGCTTCTCGTTCAATGTAAAGGGCGGGCGCTGCGAGACCTGTAAGGGAGCGGGCATTGTGAAGCTGGAGATGAACTTCCTGCCCAATGTGTATGTCGAGTGTGAAACGTGTGCATCGCGCCGCTACAACCAGGAGACGCTCGAGGTCCGTTTCAAGGGCAAGAGCATCGCTGATGTGCTGGAAATGACGGTCGAGGAGGCCCTGGCCTTCTTCGAGAATGTCCCACGCATCGAACGCAAGCTGCGTACGCTTCACTCGGTGGGTCTGGGCTATATCCGTTTGGGACAGCAGGCTACGACGTTGTCAGGAGGTGAAGCGCAGCGCGTGAAATTGGCCAAGGAGCTTTCCCGGCCAGGAACGGGTCGCACCCTCTACATCCTGGACGAACCGACCACCGGGCTACACTTCGAAGACATCCGCCATTTGATGGCGGTGTTGCAGGCACTGGTTCGCAAGGGGAATACCGTGTTGGTGATTGAGCATAATCTGGACGTCGTCAAGGTGGCAGATCATGTCGTTGATTTGGGCCCGGACGGTGGTGAGGGTGGTGGACAGATCCTCTTTTCCGGAACGCCGGAAGATCTGGCTAAAGCAGATACAGCGACCGGCACCTTCCTGGCCGAAGAATTCCAGCGGATCGCCGACGTTGAGGAAGATGAGGAAGAAGTCGATCTGGACATGATGACTTTGGACGAAGAAGATGAAGACCAGGAAGAGGTCATCGAAGACGAGTCCAATAAACCCGAAACAGACGCTTAGACGCATCCCGCCGAACAACATGGCGCCATCCTATACCCCCCAGTACCAGAAGCCCGATGAACCGGGCGTGGCGATGAACTTCGATAACTCGGTCTCGCTCTATCAGCGAGTGGACCCTGAGACTACCTTCAACGAAGCCGCTACGGAAGCATTTCGCCTCATCAAGGAGGCGCAAGACCAGTATCCCAACTGGCCCCGCATATTCTATCTGGACATTGAAGGCCACAAGGGCGAGCAGCGCGGCTACGACGCGGATTTTTTCGAATTCCAGCAGGAGTTCTGGTTTGCCACCATTGCGAACTTCGTCACAGCCTTTGAAACGCCACTCGTTGGCGGGTTGATGAATCCGGAACCGCAGCGTAACGATATTCCAGACGAACTATCCATAAACCTACCCGACTCGGAGGATGACGCATGATCCGGACGATTCCAGTAATGGCCCTCTTGTTGCTGTTAACAGACTTCTCAGAAGCCCGTCAGTGGGATGACCCCGTCGTCCTGTCAATGAAGGAGCGTGCCGAAGTCATTGATCGACTCTTGGAGGAGCGCTTTGAGACGGTCGTTCCGGAACTGATGCGCCGCGAAGGATTCGATATGTGGATCATCTCGGCCCGGGAATACAATGAAGACCCCATCATCCGGACCATGCTTCCGTCCACGTGGCTGGTGGCGCGTCGGCGCACGGTCCTGGTATTCTACGATCGTGGGCCGGAGCTGGGTGTAGAACGCCTGGCGGTTGCCCGCTACGCGATGGGCGATGCCTTCCCCAGCGCCTGGAATCCAGAGGAGCAGCCTGATCAGTGGGCACGTCTGACAGAAATCGTGGCAGAGCGTGATCCGCAGCGCATTGGACTGAACATGTCGGAAATGTTCGCGACCGCAGACGGGCTGACCGCCACAGAGTACGAAGGTATGGTCGCCGCGTGGCCCGAGAAGTACAGGAGTCGCATTGCCGGTGCCGAAAACCTGGCGGTGGGATGGCTGGAGACGCGAACGCAGAGCGAGATGGAGCTTTACCCCATGATCGTCAAGATCGCACGGGATATCATTTCCGAGGGGTTGTCCGAGCGAGTTATCCAGCCCGGTGTAACGACTACGGACGATGTGGAGTGGTGGTACCGCGAGCGTATTCGTGATCTGAACCTGGTGACATGGTTCCATCCGTCGGTCGACTTCCAGCGTCCCGCATCCTCGGAGCGTGACAACGACTTTTCAGCACGCGAGGAAGGTGGAATCATCCACATGGGGGATCTACTCCACATCGATTTCGGCATTACGTATCTGAGGCTAAATACGGATACGCAGATGCTGGCCTATGTCCTCAAGCATGGTGAATCCGACGCACCGCAGTACCTGCACGATGCACTCGCTGTCGGAAACCGTCTGCAGGATATCCTGACAGACGAATTTGCCACGGGCCGCTCGGGCAATGATATCCTTCTTTCTGCGCTGAACCAGGCGAAAGCCGAGGGAATAGTCGCGACCATCTATACGCACCCGATTGGATACCATGGACACGGCGCCGGCCCTACGATCGGCCTGTGGGATCAGCAAGGGGGGGTCCCGGGACGTGGAGATTATCCTCTCTATCCCATGACGGCTCATTCTATCGAGTTGAATGCAGCTGTCGAGGTAGCCGAGTGGGATGGTCAGACGGTCCGAATCATGCTGGAGGAAGACGCGATTTTTGATGGCGAAAAAGTGACCTACATCGACCCGCGCCAGGAGCAGCTCCTGCTCATTCCGAGACAGTGATCACTTCGGGAGAGGCTGAACGTGAAGCGGCCCGCGACAGGATCTGTCGCGGGCCGCTTCCATTTGGTACGATCGGATGCCTGGCGGTCGATCCGACCGGGAAGGCTTACATCGCCGCGGCGTCGGCCATTGCCACGTCAAAGGTGGAGATGTGCAGGTTCAGGGCGTGGTTCACCCGGAATCCAACGACGCCGTCGGTCGGCAGGTCGCCTTTTTCCTGGGTATGCACGACCTGGTCGTTGACCATGAAGGAGATCATGTCGCCTTCGGTCTGGACGCCCAAGACATTGGGCGTTGGATCAGTATCAGCGGACCAGGCATTGATAGCTTCGTGCGCGGTCCATCCGACAACGTCTTCCGTATCGCCGCCATTGCGCAGTTTGACCAGGAACTCTCCGGAACGACGCAGCAGGAAGTAGAGGTACTGCTGACTCTCACCAGCCAGATCGGACCCACCAACGAAAAGGCCAAAGGCCTCGTTACGCGGACCGGGGTCGAACTGGAAGATATTGGAGGAGACGTTGTAGTCACCTTCTGCCGTACTGGAGGGGTGCCAATAGATGGCAGCCGGACCGGACGTGACATGCCAGCCGGGCTGCATATTGGTGAAGAAGATGTCAGGGTCGGACACAGTGGTATCGCCGGCAACGACGAATTCATCCGACGGGCGATCGAAGTGGATTTCCCAGTCGGCTGGCCAGGTACCATTCTCCGGCATGGGGTTGTCTGCATCGGGGCGCATGGAAGTCACGGCTTCATCCGTAACCGCGTCAGTCCCATCGGCGTAGTCGTCGGTGCTTTCTGAGGCACAGCCTGCGAGCAGGACCGCAAACAGGAGGGGAAGTAACAGGCGGGAATTCTTCATGGCGGGCAAAACAAGGTTCATGTAAATGAGAACAACGATAAGTATACGTGCCACTACTCTTGCACGGAGGTCATTTCCTCATATACAGTGGCGATGTTACGGGCAATTCCGTCCGGGTTTCCTTCTACCATTTGGCTGTCAAAGCCTTCCAGGCCCTTCGAAGCGGTCTCCTCGGCACTCATTCCGGCATCGATTCCGGCAGCCGCCGCATCCCGCAGAGCCCCGAGATAGTCGGCCATGACCAGTACGTCCTGGCGTCTTCCGAGCACGCCATTGGCTGGATTGCCGTGACCAAAAATGAAAACGGTGTCATCTGTAAACACCTCATAGGTGCGCTCAAGCGTGGTTATCCAATTGGCGGTGTCTGCTCCAGCGCCCAGGTCGATGTAGGCATGACGATAATTGAATACCAGGTCTCCCATGTGAACAACATCGGCCCGCTCGAAGTGGATGATGGCATCGCCGGCCGTGTGAGCCGGACCGAAGTGCCGAAGACGAATGGTCTCGTCACCCACCTGCTCGAGCCATTCGTGCGCAAACGTTTCCGCCGCGTAGGTCTGTGCATCCAACGTGTCTCGGCGCTCTGCCTGCACGCGCTGCAGCATCGGGACGTTGTCATGTGCAACGATGCGTGCGCCGTCCGCTCCCAACACGCCGTTGCCAGCGGTGTGGTCTCCATGGTGGTGCGAGTTGATGAGCAGGTCAATACCACGTCCGGAACGCTCGGCGAGGCCGGCAAGGCATTCGCTGGCAGACTCCGGAAACTGGGAGTCTATTACTACCACTCCATCCTCGTGAATGAACCACCCGATCGTACCACCGCGTGACTCGAATCGGCCGGTGCCGCACCGGATGGGCGTGAAAAGGCCGTGCTGCCCGAAGGTAGCGGCATTCAACGGCAAGGCCTGCAAGGTCAATCCGATCCCGGCGGCTGCGCCCGCCGTGGTCAGGAAGTGGCGTCGATTCATGGGATTTGTGGCCGGATGGTCGAATCAAGAGGGTGGAAAGCTGATACACGAGGAACCGCATTCGGGTTCGGCGCTTAATGGCCCCATGAATTCCCCAAAGTCATCTCGCCCGACCGCAGAACGCCTCTGGAGCTTCGGCGCACGCATGCTGGGCACTCTGGCTCTAACCGTGGCGCTGCCAATTTCCGCAGCTGCTCAGGACGTCGAGCAGCTGATCGCAGACGCAGAAATCACGGGCCTGGCCATCGCTGTTATTTCAAACGGTGAAATTGAGCAAATCCTGACGGCTGGTGTGCGCAGTACAGAAACGGATCCGCCCATTATGGAGGATAGCGTGTTCGAGGCGGAGTCTCTCAGTAAGCCGGTAGTGGCGTGGATTGCCCTCCAGCTGATCGAGGAGGGAGTGCTTGATCTGGACCAGCCTTTAGCGGAAATCGTGCCTTGGTCCGACGCAGCCAGCGACATTCGGTACGAGCGCATCACCACCCGTATGGCCCTGACCCACACGTCTGGATTTCCCAATTTTCGCAGGCCAGGAGGATCGCTTTCGATATTGTATGAACCGGGCGCCTACTTCACGTATTCGGGTGAAGGCTTCCTGTTCTTGCAGCATGTGATGGAAGCCGTTACGTACTCCTCTCTCGAGGAGCTGGCCCGGAAGTATGTCTTCGAGCCCTTTGACATGACCTCCTCAAGCTTCCTGTGGCAGAGCGACTATGGCTCTCGGATTGCGGTGGGTCATACCGACATGGGCATGGCTCTTGATAAATTCGTTCCCCAGTCTGCCAATGCAGCCATTGGCTTGCACACGACTGCTGGCGACTATGCCCGATTCATGATTGGCGTCATGGGCTCCGATGTCTTGGGTCGCCGTCTGAGCCGAGAAATGAGTCTGGCCCAAGTCGATGCACTCGACAGCATCTTCTGGGGCCTGGGTTTCGGCATACAGCCGACCATGGATGGATCCGCTCTCTGGGAATGGGGCGACAATGCGGGATACAAAAGCTTTGCCTACATCGAGCCAGAGGCCGAATCCGGTTTCGTGTTGTTGTCCAACAGTGCCAACGGAATGCTCATATTGCACGAAGTATTCGAGGACTTAGTGAGTGGTCCGCAGACAGCCGTTCGCTGGCTGAACTACGAGCGCTACGATGATCCGGTCTACCAACTTGGCCGCCGCTTGTACTACTCCATGATCGGTGGTGGTATCGACTCCCTGCGGACCGACTATGAAGCTGCCAAAGCCGACCTACCAGCAGAAGCATTCGTCGAAGAGGCCTTGAATGCACTCGGATATCGCCTGCTACGCCAAGGACTGATAGACGAGGCCCTAGCCATTTTCCGCTTTAACGTCGAGCTGTATCCCGAGTCCGGAAACCCCTACGATTCTCTGGCAGAGGCGTTGATCGCCACAGACGACTTGCAAGGCGCGCTGGACAATTACGAGACCTCCGTTCGGTTGGACCCGGGAAATGACAACGGCGTGGCCATGATCACCTGGCTCGAAACGCAATTGAGCGAGCAGTAGATCGCGCCTTCGGAGTTCCCCTTTGGAAGGCCCAAGCAGCAATACCAATCAGCGTCCTGCGTTTGGCGTATTAGGATCCCGCACTTCGAATCCCAGCATCATGCCGGCATGAAGGTGCTCTGCAATGTGGCAGTGCGCCATCCATTTGCCCGGATTCGTGACGTCGACCAGGATGTCGATCGTGGATCCTACGGGAACGATGACGGTGTCTTTCCAGCCCATATTGCGATTAGAGACGCCATCAATGTGCGTGACAACGAATCGCTGACCGTGCACGTGGAACGGATGGTTCATCGGGTGGAAGGATGATGGGTCGTTGAAGACACGGATCTTGACCACATCGCCTACTTCCCACTGCCAGTTGATATCCATGCTCTTCAGGCCGGTATCCTCGTCGAGCAGGGTCCATTTGGCTTCGTCGCCGGTGGAAAGCCAATTCATCATCGGCATACCCTCGTTCCACTCGATGGGAGGGAAATAAAGGGTATCTACCTCCATCATGCGCATGGTCATGGAATGAAGCCCTTTGGTTTCGATGGTCAGACGCAGGTTGTGGTCAGGCGCCTTGTCGAAGTAGCGACGGAAGCCATCGATATCTGCGATTGTGTCCTTGTTGGTACGTGCCTCAGCAAAGGCATCCGCATGGTCAGCCGGCGTCGAACCTGAGGCGGAAATCGTTCCCAACGCATGGGTCTCTGGCACGAAAATGCCTCGGAAGTGATCGATGGACTGAACGGCGTTCGTGATTTCGTAAGTGCCCTCGCCATCGAAGTACACGTCCACGATGTAGCGCTCGGCCGGCGCGATAATCACGCTCGAGACGAACTGCTCGCGTTCCAGCTTGCTCACATCGTCGGCGATGACCTTGATGCGCGCGCCCCCGAAATTCACGTTGAACGTGCGGGTGTTGGCCACATTGGTCAGATAGAAACGCACTACTTCTCCGGCTTGGATGTCCAGATTGTAGTCGGTCACACCATTGACCATCAGCACATTGCCAAAGCGTCCCATCAGCGCATGGGTCGGCGCGCTTTCACCGTACGGAAAGAGGCCGTTTGAATCCACCAGGATGTCATCGAGGATCAGCGGGACTTCGCGGTTGACGGGCGCATAGTAGCCTTCTTCCGTCGGATCGACGAGCATGTTGCCGTACAGGCCCAGGTCCTGCTGCACGTCTTCGCGCATGTGCGGATGGTACCAGTACATGCCTGTGTCCGGAAATTTCAGCTCGTAGGTGAATGATTCACCGGTCTCGACCGGGTCCTGCGTCAGGCCCGGAATGCCGTCGAACGCATTATCCAATCGAAGTCCATGCCAGTGGACCGTCGTTGGCATGTCGATGTTGTTCGTGAACTCAACCACCACCTTGGCGCCACGGTCTGCGCGGATCAGTGGACCCGGATACATGCCACCGTAGGCCATCATCACATATTCCTGGCCATTGATGGTCCGCCGGACCAAGGAGGCGTCCATGTGAAGCGTGTCTCCGTCGGCCATGTCGATGATCTCGGATGGCCGTGCCTCGGGAAACATGGACACATCCATGCCGAATCCGGGAAGAAAAGCCCCGGTGTCTGGGACATCGTCCATCATACCGGGCATCATGGGCATGGTCATGCCATCCATGGGCGCCATGCGCCAAGCAAGGCTGTCACCTGTGGACATGTCATGTCCGTGGTGCGTGTGCATGGAGTGATCCATTTCCTGGGTCTGGGCGGGAAGGACCGGGATCAGGAGTACGGCTGCCAGCAGCAGGCCGTTGAATCGAAAGCGTTGCATGTGAAAACGACTGTGTTGGAAGCAGGTGTTCAGTTTTTGGCGGGTGGGTTTTTAGTAGCCGTAGACGGCGCAGGGTTCGGTCTCAAACGGTCCGTGGCCGGCCATGGTGTGCATCAGACCGCTACGTGACATGCCGCGGGAGACGACCGGGCCGGTCCAAATGGCGCCTGGCTCGTCACCAGCTGGCTCGAGCGTGATGACGAGCAGGAATTTGTTGAAGTCTGTCTGTCCAGAGACTTTCAGGTTGTCGTCGAGCGCGCCCAGCGAGCGGATCTCATCCAGTTGGGGAGTGGTCACCCAGGCAACCAA
>JAURNP010000145.1 GCA_030830105.1 Rhodothermales bacterium
ATGCGAAAGAGCGGGTCTTCAATTGCGGACCAAGATGTGCTATCCGAGACTCGGCAACACTTTCCCGCGACATTCTCCGAATCCAATACGTAGGCCATCTTTTTCAGCGGCACCGCGCATCACTACCGTATCGCCGTCCTGGATGAACTTGCGTTCACTGCCGTCGCTGAGCGGAATGGAGTTTTGACCGCGCCAGGAAAGCTCGAGCATCGACCCATAGCTTCCTTTATCCGGGCCTGAGATCGTCCCCGAAGCCAACAGGTCGCCTGGGCGGATGTTACACCCCGTCACACTATGGTGGGCCAGCTGCTGGCTGATATTCCAGTACATGTACTTGAAATTCGAGCGGCAAACAACGTCATCCGTATCTGCCCCTTCAGGTTGGATGCCCACTTCCAAGCCAATATCGTACGACCGATCTCCCGACCCCTGCAGATAGGGCAGCGGCGTGGGTTCCTGGGATGGGCTGGCGCAGCGGAATGGCTCGAGCGCATCCAAGGTCACGATCCAGGGCGAAATGGATGTGGCAAAGTTCTTGGCCAGGAAGGGGCCGAGCGGCACATATTCCCACTTCTGGATATCCCGAGCCGACCAGTCATTGACCAGTACGAAACCGAATATGTGATCCGTCGCTTCTTCGATGGGAATCGGCGAGCCCAAATCGTTGCCCGGGCCTGTGAAAAAACCAAGCTCCAGTTCAAAGTCGAGCAAGCGACATGGACCAAAGACGGGTGGTCCCTCTGCTGGCTTGGTCTGTCCCATGGGGCGGTGCACATCGGTACCTGAAACCACGACAGAGCTGGCGCGACCGTGATAGCCCACAGGCAAATGCAGCCAGTTGGGAAGCAATGCGTTGTCCGGGTCGCGGAACATGGTCCCTACATTCGTGGCGTGTTCGCGCGAGGAGTAAAAGTCCGTGTAGTCGCCGATATCTACCGGCATCACCATTCGAACATGGGCTTGATGATGGAACGCTCCCGCCCGTAGTGCCTCGTTGTCCCTCAAGGTGGAATTATCGTCCGACAGCAACGACTGGAGCTGGCTGCGGACAGCTTTCCATACGGGCCGGCCCGCTGCCATGAATGCATTCAGGGTTGGGCCATCGAATACATCTGTTTCGAGGAGCCCTGCTTCTTGAAGAGCCCTGAGGTCTACCACCCATTCGCCAATCGCCGTTCCCGGTCGAGGCTGATCAGAGCCGGCGGGCGTAAAAACACCGTACGGGAGGTTTTCTAGGGGAAAATCACTTCCGGCGGGAATCTCGACGAATGAAGTCATCTGGTGATGGTGGAATTGGGTGAAGGGTAAGCGGCCTCAGTGCGATAGCCAGCCAAGCTTGTGCAGGTCATGCCGCGGCTCGTCAAAGCTGCAACTGCCAATCGACAGGGCGAGTTGCCGTCGATCGCGGATGAATTCAGTTGTGGAGGCTGTGAGACCATTCCACTCGATTCCTCGATCGGTAAATGAAAAGTGCGATGGGTCGGTGTCCGCGAGGATGTCTTCAATGGCAGATGTATCAAGGTCCATACAGCGACCGATGGTGACCGCAAAAAAGACATTCAGGAATCCATGCATCGCCACGCCTTGCCCCTCATTGAAATGACGCACGGGATGATGGAGTCCAGCGGTGGCCTTGAATGGATAACCCGTGCGCAGGGCGGCATATAAGAAAGCAGCTAGTTCGCCCGTAGTTGGGAAATCGGATTCCTTCATACCGCCGCATCGAATCTTGGCCCGGACGCGATCGCGTTTCTGTTGGGCTCCGAGCGCAAGAAAATAGATGGGAAGTTGCCTCAGGAACGCCTCGTCCCGCACAATTTCGAGATAGCGAGGTCGATCGGAAAACGGGGACTCTTCGAAAACAGACTCGATGCGGCTGATGGCCAGAACCGCGGTGGAGGCTTCCAGCAACGCATCGGCAGGCAGTTTCCATTCGAAACCAACAATGAAAACCCGACCCTCGAATCGTCGGACGTACTCTTCGGCCTCTTCAAGCGCTGCGGACAGTACCGATTCGATATCTGTCATTTCCCGGGCCGGAGGCGGTAGCAGCTGTACAGGAAGCGGGGAATCTGCGGAAAGGCGCTCGGCCTTATCCAACAAACTATCCCAGTGCCCCGAGGTCATAACAAAGGGTCCCAGCATCCAGTCATCGGCTTCCTGGCGGTGTGCCAGGTACTCGTCAACGGCATCATTGAGAGCCAGTGAGGCAGGGGGAAAGAGCCCAGCATAGTCGAACAGTCCATTCAGAAGTGTCTTAACGCTTGAATTGGCAGGAAATGATGGATTGGAAAGGGGCATGATCAGGGCGGGATACGATAGGGGGACCGATTGAGTTGGCAACCTCTGACGGCTCCGTGAGTCCAGACTAAGAACTTGCTATTAAACCTTGTATGAACTCAGGGGTAATATTACCTTGTTAGGTCTGAAATCGGCCTTTTTGGCCTGTTTCAGAAGTTTGAAGCCACCGTGTGACGGAGTCTCGAAATGTGGCTCCAGGGACCGGTCCACCGCAGTCCGAGGCTTGCAGTGGCACTCTTCACGGCTACCGGCAGTGCGACTGTCGACACACAGACATACCCGTTATCCAATTTGGACGTCATGAATCGAATTCCCCTATTTCTGAGCCTGATCTTTGCTGCGCTCCTCATCACCGGTGCAGACGGCTGCTCCAGCGATCCGAACGTAGAGGGTGCTAAGCTCGACCTGCGTAACCAGGATTACGATCGTGCGCTCGGTAATCTCGAGACGGCACTGGAAAAAAATCCGCAGAATGCCGAAGCCTACGAACTGAAAGGGCGCGTCCTGTCCGAGAAAGCTTTCTCTACGCAAGATCAGGATGAGCACATCGCCACGATTTCAGAAATGCTCGAAGCCTATGAACGGGCCGTTGAATACGATCCGCTCTACACGGAGCAGGTTTCCAACGCCTTGAGGTTTGCGTTTGCCAACGAATTCCAACGCGGTATTCAGGCTTTCAACCGTGGCCGAAATGATGATAGCCAGTTCCTGGTAGCTGCGCGCTACTTCAATACGGCCGGTGTGATTCAGCCTGACTCCTCCGGTGCCTACGTGAACGAAGCGTACGCCTATATGAATGGTGGTCAGCCTGAAATGGCCATCGGGCCGTTCGAGAATGCGCTTGAATCAGGAGACACCGAACCGGAAACGTTCCGTTTCTTGGCGCAGCTTTATCAGACCACCGATCGCGCTGACAAAGCGGTTGGCCTGCTTGAAGACGCCGCAGCGATGTACCCTGAAAATGTTGATATCCAGACAGAGCTTCTGAATGCGTATCAGATGACCGGACAGATCGACAAGGCTCTTGAGCGCTACAGCTCAGCCGTGGAGCGGGATCCTGAGAATGCTCTTTTCCGCTACAACTACGGTTCTCTTCTCATTCAGGTTGAGCGCTACGCAGAGGCTATCGAGCAGCTGGAAGCGGCCATCTCTCTTGATGTCGGTTACAGCAGCGCCTACTACAACATCGGTGCAGCACATATCAACCAAGCCGTCGATGTCAACTCGCTTATTTCCGATCTCGACGATAACCTTCGTGCGAATCGGGATGCGATGAGTAACGATGAAATATCAGCTGCCGAAGCTGAGATTGATGCGAAAGTTGAAGAGCGTCGCGCCCATTTCCAGATGGCCATTCAGCCGTTGGAGAAGGCCAAGGAGCTGTTCGAAGGTAATGGTGAAGAGGTTAGTGACGTCTGTCGTGCACTCTATCAGTCGTACGCTCAGACCAACCAGACCGACCAAGCGCAGGCTGTTGCCGAATGCGCAGGCTACTCCGACAACTAGTAGCTAGTCAGCCTTTTCCGGGCTGACCTGATTTCCAGGGCGGGCCCGGGCTGCATGCAGCCCGGGCCCGCGTGGTTTCATACCGAACCAAACCCGTACCTGAATGAACGCCAACGAAATGAAGAGCATGGGACTCGCCACCCGCGCCGTACACGCTGGGCAGCAGCCTGACGCCTCGACGGGGGCGGTAATGACGCCCATCTATCAGACGTCTACCTATGCCCAGGCAGCTCCGGGCGATCACAAGGGGTACGAGTACGGTCGGGTTTCCAATCCCACGCGCACGGCTCTTGAGGGCAACCTGGCCGGGCTCGAGGGCGGCAAGCATGGTATTTGCTTCTCTTCAGGCGTTGCCGCAACGGACGCTATCGCACGTTGCCTGCGACCAGGTGATCATATCCTGGCATCGAACGATCTCTACGGAGGCACTTATCGCCTCTTTCGGCAGGTATTCGGGCCCTTCGGGATCACTTCTGACTTTGTGGATATGTCCGATGTTGCAATCGTTGAGGCCGCGCTGAAGCCTGAAACGAAGCTGCTATGGATTGAGACACCGACCAATCCACTGGTTCGATTGGTCGATATCCAGGCCTTGTCGGATCTGGCCCGCTCCCGTGGAATTACTGCAGCAGTAGACAACACCTTTGCCACACCCATTCTGCAGCGCCCCCTGGAGCAGGGAGCCGATCTGGTAGTGCATTCAACCACCAAGTATCTCGGGGGGCATTCGGACGTGATCGGAGGCGCCGTCTGCACCAACGACGATGCATGGGCAGAGAAATTGCGTTTCCTGGTCAAGAGTGCTGGGGCAGTCCCTGGTCCGATGGACTGCTTCCTGACGCTTCGGGGTACGAAGACCCTGGATGTGCGCATGCAGCGTCATTGCGAAAATGCCCAGGCGATCGCCGAATTTCTGGAAGCCGACCCGCGCGTGGCCCATGTGTACTACCCGGGTCTGCCATCATTTCCCGGGCATGACCTGGCAGTCAGGCAGATGGATGGATTTGGTGGCATGGTTTCCTTCTTGCTCTCGGACGACAGCATGGAAGCCGCCAATCGCGTCCTTTCCGCTACCAAGGTGTTCACCCTGGCCGAAAGCCTTGGAGGGGTCGAAAGTCTGATGAATCACCCCGCCACCATGACACACGCCTCTATTCCAGAAGAAGAGCGGCGCGCAGCAGGACTGCACGATGCCCTTATCAGGCTTTCTGTGGGGATCGAATCAAAGGAAGACCTGATCCGCGACCTGGATCAAGCGCTCGGTCAGTAGGAGAGCACGCCGCGCGCTGCTTCAAGGATGTCGTCATCCTGCGGAAGTAATTCGCGCTCCAGTGCATCGGCAAAAGCGATCGGGGCGAATTTGCCCGCGAGGCGCTTGACGGGTGCATCCAGATGCTGAAAGGCACCATCGGAAATCTGAGCTGCCAGCTCGGCGCCGTATCCCAAGAATTCGTGATCCTCGTAGACTACAAGGGCTCGGTTCGTTTTCAGAACGGATTCCATGACCGTATCCATGTCGACTGGCAAGAGGGAACGCAGATCGATGATTTCCACCGACACACCTTCCTTCTCCAGGGCACGTGCAATAGTGACGGACTTGTGGACCATCATGCCGTAGGTCACAATGGTCAGATCCGTGCCTTCGCGTACCACCCGTGCCTTTCCGAAGGGCAGCAAGTAATCCTGATCCGGCTCTGGACTGCGCGCAGCAGCGGAGCGGTACAGGGCCTTGTGTTCCATGAACAGGATTGGGTCTTCCATACGGATGGCTGCTTTAAGCAGACCTTTCGCGTCAGCCGCTGTTGACGGCATGGCAATCTGAAAGCCCGGCATGTGGGCAAAGAACGCCTCAATGTTTTGCGAGTGGCACAGGCCGCCGTGGATATAACCCCCAACAGGAACGCGGATGACCATGGGGCATCCCCATTCGCCATCTGAACGATAGCGATACGAGGCCACCTGGTTACGCAGCATCTGAAGGGCAGGCCAGATGTAGTCACCAAACTGGATTTCTACGACCGGTTTGAACCCAGCCGATGCCATTCCCACGGCCGTGCCAATAATAGAGGCTTCCGCCAGAGGGGAGTTGAAACAGCGATCCGGTCCAAATTTGGCCGTTAGTTCTCGCGTGGCGGTGAAGACGCCTCCCTTGCCACCGGCTACATCCTCGCCATAGACAATCACGCGATCATTGCGCTCCATTTCTTCGTGCAGCGCGTGGTTGATGGCGTCCACCATCACAATGGGTTCTCCAGCAGACTCGGACGCCTCGAATTCGAGATCCAGCTCGCCTTCGAAGAGGACATGCTTGGTGGCTGTTTCCGGCTCCGGATCAGCCTGTCCGTCAGCCCATATGGCCGCCTCATCAACGCTCAGCCGCACTTCTTTGCTGATGCGCTCAATGTCCTTCTTTTTCAGCAGACCCGCATCCAGTAGTTGTTTCTCCATCTGGAGAATGGGGTCTTCCCGTTTTTCGGCTTCCAGTTCTTCCGGCGTCCGATACTTGGCGTGGTTATCCGAGGAAGAGTGGGGAAGAAGGCGAACGAGATCGGCCACGAGGCAGACAGGTCCTTTCCCTTCGCGGATATGCTCGATGGCTGCCTTGGCAGCCGAGTAAGTCTGAAAAAAGTCTGTTCCATCGACCTTGATACGGGCCAGGCCTTCGTACCCACGAGCCAATTTATACGCAGATCCGCCCGCCGTCTGATCCTTGACCGGCACCGAAATTGCATATCCGTTGTCCTGCACGACGAACAGTACAGGAGCGGCTGCGCGGGCCGCCCAGTTCAGCGCTTCGTGGAAATCGCCCTGGGACGTTGCACCGTCACCACACGAGCAATACACGTAAGCATCCTGGCCATCTCGCTGCAGGGCCATGGCCGTACCTACGGCCGGCAGAAACTGGGCACCTACTGAAGAGGAGACCGTGAGGATGTTGCGCTCCTTGTTGCCGAAATGCTCCGACATCTGCCGGCCGCCCGAATTCGGGTCGGTGGCCTTGGCCATGTGATGGAGCATGATCTCTTCTGTGCTACCTCCGAGCATGAGGTACATCATCATGTCTCGGTAATACATACTGAACCAGTCCTTACCGGGACGGCTCAAACTGCCAATAGCTGCCTGAGTAGCTTCGTGACCGGCGCATCCAATATGGAAGAATCCTTTGCCCTGCTTGAGCAGGGTGAGCATTTTTTCATCCAGCCGACGGGATGTCAGCATGGTGCGATAGATACCGAGCAGTTCCTCTGCGTCGAAGTCCTTGGGGCCTACCGGATGTACATCAAAATCACCATCCAGCAAAAATGGAGCGGCTCCGTTGGCCGTGAGGTCCACGTCGGTGCTGGCGCCGTCCCCGGTAGGGGCCACTTTCTTCGATTTGGAGGTTTTCGCCATCGATTCCGGTCAGGTTGGGTGGAGGAGCCTCTGCTACGGGAAAGGATACAAAAATGTTCGTAGACCTCCGGTCGGGAATTGGTGAAGTTGGCCTCAATAATTAACACTGTTAAACGCCCTCCAGGTACACTAAAGGGCGTTTAGCGACTTTTCAGCCGGCATGAACAGTACAGGAAGCAGGGTGTGTGTGCTTCCCGGGCTGGTAGGGGCCCTCCGGGGATGATCCGTCGGGAACGGTCAGGCTTCGGCCTGGGCCGTTTCCGCAGGTTCGAATGCCAGCTCGAACCAGAAGCGCGTTCCGCGTCCCACCGTGCTTTCCACGTAAATGTTTTCGCCGTGCGCAGCCAGGATCTGCTTTACGATACTCAGACCCAATCCTGTACCCCCGCTCTTGCGGGAACGATCGGGATCAACCCGATGAAAACGTTCGAAAATACGCTCCAGGTGATGTTCCGGAATCCCTTTTCCGGTATCGACGACTTCAATGCGAACCTTGTCCAGGTGACGCCGATATCGGCACCGGACCGTTCCTTCGTCAGAATAAGCTATGGCATTATCAGTCAGATTGATCAGGACCTGGCGAACGCGCGCGCGATCGGCGCGAACATGAACGACGGGATTCTCGACGATCAGGTCAATACTTTTCTCGTCAGCCTTGGATTTCTCGATATCGTAGACTTCGTCCAGAAGTTCTGATAATTCAAAGACGGATGGCTTGATGAGGTCTTCCCGGTATTCGAGTCGGGCAATCTCGATCAGGTCAGAGAACAGATTGTTCAACCGTTCCAGATTTCTCAGACCTTTTTCGGCATAAAACGTCCGTTTGTCGCTATCGAGGCTGTCCGAGCCCAATGCCTCCAGATATCCTCCCACGGCAAAAATGGGGTTTCGAACTTCGTGAGAGACGTTTCCGATGAACTCATTCTGCAGGGCGGCCATCTTCTGGAGTTCATCGATTTTCTCCTTGAACGTGTCCGACATCAGGTTCAAGCTCTTGGCCAGGTCCTGGAATTCGGCTGCTCGCGAATCGACAAAAATCTCCTCGTCCAATTTTCCTTCGGAAATGGATTTGGCCGAGTTCCGAATGGCCACGAGGGGTTGGGTAACACGCTGAGCGGCAATCCAACTTCCAAACATAGCCAGTAGAAGGGCCATGATCATGGCGATCACCAGCGTGAACTGCAGGCGATTGATGAGTCCGAACAACATGGGACGCGGCTGAGCCACACGCACAATCATTCCGGACGGAATCCGCTTTACCGCCGTGAAATAAACCGGCAGTCCGTTATCCTCGCGGCTGAGAAAATTCAATTCCTGGCCAGCGCTGAATTGCATTTCTGGCTGAGCAAGGACCCCGGCGTCTTCACGCAAGGTGCCTCGGTCGACATCCAGAAAGAGGGACTCGCCAACGACGGTAATGCGCAAATCTCCGAAGCGCGTCATGGTCTGGATGGCTTCCAGACGACGATCGGGATCGGTCTCATCCTCAATGATGGACACGACCCGGTTGGCCTCCTGCAGCATGTTCTGCTGATAGGCTATCTGTACTTCGCTGCGCGACACAAACGTGATGTACAGACCCACGGCGGCGACGGCGATGCCGACCACCAGCAAGAGCGTCAGGATCATCCACGTCTGCGTCGATGCGCGCGTTGGAAATATGCGCTCGACGAGCCGTTCAAACATGGATTCAGACCACGTTCAGGGGAGGATGGGGGAAGGAACCGCCAGAGGAGGACTAGGCTTCGTCGGGAGCGCCTTCTTCCACGAAGCGGTATCCGACACCACGAACCGTCTGGATATGCTGGGCGAACGAGCCGAGCTTCTCGCGAAGGTTCTTGATGTGAGCATCAACCGTGCGCTCAGTGACCATCATGGCATCTTTCCAGATGGTTTCGAGCAACTGCTGGCGCGTGAACGCCTTGCGTGGATGACGTACGAGGTAGCGCACCAGCTCAAATTCCGTGAGCGTCAGGCCAAGATCCTTACCCTCCAGCGAAGCACGGTATTCGTCTTCGTAAATGGTGAGATTTTTGACCTGGAGGGTACGACTCTCTTCAATGCCGCTACGTCGGAGCACAGCTTTGACGTGAGCCACGATGACCTGCGGGGAGACCGGCTTGGTCAGATAGGCATCCGCGCCCAGCATCAGACCCTTGATTTGGTCATCTTCCTCGCCTTTAGCGGACAGGAAAACGATCGGAATCGTCTCCGTCTCCACGCGGCCACGAAGGCGGCGGCAGATTTCATATCCGTCCATCTCGGGAAGCATGATGTCCAGGACGATCAGATCGACGTCAGGAGTTGCTTTTTCCAGTGCATCACTCCCTGAGTAGGCTTTGTGGACGTTGAAGCCCTCCTGCTCTAGGAAGTGGGAGACCACTTCTACGACGTCTTCTTCGTCATCAACGAGAAGGATGTGCAACTGGGACGGGTCAAAAGTGCTTGCCATGTCAACAACGGTGTAATGCTAATGGCGGGAATGGAGCTGTCGTCGGACAGAAACAATCCCCGAAGAGCAACGAATATACTACAGCGTCTTCACATCCCGAAAGGTTACCCGTTCCAAACCGACGCATGAACGATTCGAGGCGGATGGTTTTTGTTTGAGCTGACAGGCGGTCGCGCCTATACTCGCGTATCCATTATTCAATCTGGACATCTATGATTCGGCCTATCCCATTGCTTTTAGCCTGTGTATCGATGCTTACGGCGCTCGGCACTCCTTCATCGGCCTATGCTCAGGTCTTGGCCAGTGAACGTAGCAATGTGACGCAAATGATCTCTGGAACGGAGATCGAGATCGACTACTCTCGCCCTTCCATGCGGGGCCGTACCCAGATTTGGGGAGCCATGGAACCATGGGATATTGCTTGGACACCGGGCGCCAATAACTCGACCACGTTCAAATTCTCGAATGACGTCACCATAAACGGCGTCGACGTCGAGGCCGGAAAGTACGGTGTCTGGTTCGAGCTCCGGGAAAATGAGCCATGGCGCATGATGCTAAACCATGATACGACGCTGTTTCACCTTCCGTATCCACCCATGGATCACGAGGGTCTCTACAAGATCATCGACATTGAGCACAAGGAGGTCGATTCGTATGTGGAAACCTTGCGCTTCGATCTTCAGCACATCCGTCCCGATGGTGCCATCATTGAATTCCAATGGGCCACGACGCGCGTTGAGCTGGATTTGGGCGTGGACCCGGGATATCACATGACGTTTTTCCCCGAAGAGGCTGCTCCATTCGAGGGCACCTGGATTCTGGATACCAGCATGGCGCGTCCGCCAGACAGCTCCATCGTCAAATGGCGAGCTGACATGGCCGACAATGAAGGAGACTTGGAGGGCTTTGAAGAGTGGCTGAGCTGGTTCAAACCCGATCAGGAAGTCCGCCTT
This sequence comes from Rhodothermales bacterium, assembly GCA_030830105.1. Classification (GTDB taxonomy): domain Bacteria; phylum Bacteroidota; class Rhodothermia; order Rhodothermales; family UBA10348; genus JAAZVD01. The sequence continues at coordinate 10,606 of JAURNP010000145.1, forward strand.
GCATACGAGCCGGAAACCGGTCATCTAAGCGGTACCAGCGAATTCATGGCCTGGTGGATTGGTGCGTCGATGGACGTGCCGAACTTGCTTCTCGTCCAAAAAAGCGAAGACATTTTTGTCGAGGCTGGATTGATGAATGGCACGGTCATGCACGTCAATGACAACACATTCTGGGAGTTTGACCTGGATGAGTCAGGTCAGGCCACGTTGCTCTTGCAGCGAAGTGCACGGTCGGATGAGATCGTGGGGCGCGCTGTTCGCGAGGACTCGGGAGAATAAACGTCGGTTCTTCGTGGTCGCCACTAGGAAGGCAGGCGGGGTACGCGCGAGGAGACGGCACAAACAGGTACGTATGTAATGGACTGCGTGTGATCCGCCACATCAAAGGCAGTGGGTCCGGCGGCTCCGAACAACAATACTTCGTCGCCTACGCGGATATTCCCGCGATCCGGTCCGATGTCAACCATGAACATGTCCATGCACACCGTTCCCACAATGGGATACCGGTGATTCCCGATCCGGACGTCTCCTTTACCAGACAGGTGCCGGGAGACGCCATCTGCGTAACCGGCCCCTACCGTAGCAATCCAGGTTTCCCGCGGTGCGCTCCACCTCGAACCATAAGAAATGGACGTACCCGCCGGCACGTGCTTCATGGATGTGATACGGCTGACCACATCCATGACCGGTTGAAGGCCCGTTTCCGGCCGATCATGACCCGGTAGGTCCAGCAATCCATAGAGTGCAATGCCCACGCGGGTAATCTGATATCTGGACGCATCCACGGAGCGAGGATGGGCGAATACTGCGGCGCTCGCTGCGACGTGCAACGGCGCAGGAGCGCCGCCAAGCCCGTCTATGAAAGCTTCGAACGCCGTCAATTGCCGTTCGGTGAGGTCCGATTCCGGTTCATCGGCCCGAGCAAAGTGTGTCCATACCGAGCCCAGGTCGAGTCGCTCCGCCGAATCGATGGCTTTCAGCACTGACACAGAATCTTCCGGACGCCGTCCCAGACGCCCCATGCCGGTATCCACTTTCAGGTGGCAGCGAAGCCGTCCTCGGGTGGCTGCTGCAGCTTGCAGCGATTCTTCTGAGTCAATCACAACGTCCAGGCATCCTTGTGTTGCCGCCTCGACCCAATCCTCTCGCAGAGGCGCAAAAACCATGATATTGGCCTCGATACCGGCGTTTCGAAGCTCGAGAGCCTCCGCCACCGTTGCCACGCCAAGATGTTTGACGCCCAACGAGACTAGTTCGCTGGCCACCATGAGAGCGCCATGTCCGTACGCGTTCGCCTTTACGACGCCCATCATGTCCAATCCGGGAGCCTTGTCTCGGATGGTTTCCACATTGGTACGCAGCCGATCCAGATGGATGACCGCTCGGGTTGTGGCCAGGCTTGGAGAAATGGGAGTCACTTTCAAGGAAGAAATGGAGTACAAACGGACCAGCTGCATCAGTTGGACTGATCTCCAGGGAATCTAGCGCCGGCCGCGTCTGTTTTCCACGGTTTTCCACGAGGTGATCATGCATGCAGCCTTCAGCCGTGCGTACCTTGGCTCCATCCACAACCGGGACCGGATTCCCGGTTTACCGACCGCCCTGTCAACAGTTCAGACTGCGACCATGACCGTTCAAGCCACTCCCGACCTGCTGATCAAGGGGGGAACCCTGCTCGACCCCGTTTCCGGTTCCGAGTCCCGCTCCGATGTGTTGATCAAGGATGGTCTCATTGCTGCCCTCGGAAAAGATCTGTCCGCGGAAGGCGTTGCTGTTTTCGATGCTTCCGGCAAGTACGTTTCCATGGGCTGGATGGACATGCACGTTCACCTTCGCGAGCCCGGATTCGAGCACAAGGAGACTATTCAGACCGGTAGTGCGGCGGCGGCCTTCGGAGGTTTTACGGCGGTTGCGTGCATGCCAAATACGGATCCACCGATCCATACCCGCGACGTGGTCGAGTTCATTATCGAAAGGGCGGGAGCCACTCCTGTTGACGTATATCCCATTGCTTGTGTATCGAAGCATCGTAAGGGAGAAAGTCTGGCTGAAATGGCCGATCTCGCCGAGGGCGGCGCAGTCGCCTTCTCGGACGATGGGGATCCAGTCCAGGATTCCGGCTTGATGCGACATGCGTTGGAGTACAGCCGCATGCTCGACAAACCCATCATCGGCCATGAGGAGGATCTGCCTCTGGGACCGAAGGGCCATATGCACGAGGGCGAGGTATCCACGCGCCTTGGACTTCCAGGTATTCCGACCATATCAGAGGAAATCATGATCGCCCGTGATATCCTCTTGGCTGAGTACACTGGCGGTCACGTCCACATCGCCCATATTTCGACGGCGAATGCCGTGGACCAAGTACGCCTGGCCAAAAGCAAGGGAATCAACGTGACCACTGAAGTGTGCACACACCACTTTACCCTTACCGACAAGGCCGTGGAGGACATGGACTTCGATACCCATACCAAGATGCATCCGCCGCTTCGTACGCAGGCAGATATTGATGCCATCAAGGTGGGGCTGAAAGATGGAACCATCGACGCCATATGTACCGATCATGCTCCGCACGCATCGTTTGAAAAAGAAGTCGAATACGTAGCTGCTCCATTCGGTATCCTGGGGCTGGAAACGGCCTGGGGACTTACCGGCCGCGAACTGATCGAATCCGGTATTCTCAGCATCCAGGAGGCGGTTTACAAGCTGACGGTGGCACCGCGAGAAATCCTGCGAATTCCTGTGCCGACCATGGCAGAAGGCCAGCCGGCCAACCTCACCATATTCGATGCCCACTCTAAGTGGACGTTTGAGAAAGAGCACATCCACTCCAAGAGTGTCAATACGCCGTTCGTAGGAGACCGCATGGTGGGCAGGGCCTGGGCGACCTACAACAAGGGTCAGCTGGTCAACAACGCCTGAGGTCAGTTTCCGCGTTCGAGACGCCGCCCGAGCGACGAGGGCAGACCTTCTTCGCGAATGCGCTGACGGGCTCGGTCCACGTTGTAGGGCACGCGCTTCAAGTCGGAGTGATACGTGTCGGAATCAAAGATTCCATAGCAGGCCCGGGAATCGCCATCTCTCGGCTGCCCGACACTGCCAGCATTGATGATGAATCGATGTCCTGCCCGTGGTCGAAGGACTCCCAGCGTCTCCGATAGGACTCCTGGCATATGGGTGTGGCCGACGAAGCAGACGTTCGTTTCAAAGTGCCTGAACTGCTCTTGCGCCAGGAAGAAAGACTCGATTCGCATCCACCGTTCCGGAAATTGAGGGGACGCGTGAGCGAGTGTCACATCGTGGATGACCTGCGTCAGCGGAAGATTCGCCAGCCAGGTGAGATCGGCATCCTCGAGCTCGTCAGCATTATGCTCGGCCGCCACCTGACCATGATCCGGTAGCATTTCGATTCCTTCTCCGGTGGCCACCGCGAGATCGTGATTACCAAGAACAACCGCATCACACCACTCTCGAACCAGCTTGACGCATGCAAGAGGATCCGCTCCGTATCCGACTACATCGCCGAGGCACAGCACAGCGTCCGGCTTGGCCTTCTGAAGGTCAATCAGGACGGCCTCCAGGGCAGGCAGATTGGAGTGGATATCGGAGATTATAGCGAGGCGCACAGCAGGTTTGCTTGTTCGAGTCGGCAGAGGAGAGCGGGTCAACGCCACTGGGCGCACGAAGATCGCGGACCAGAGTAGACAACGCAACCTTCGATCATACACACATCCGACGTTCCGCTTTGTATTTTCGTCCTAGGTAACATTTCATCCCGATGCATAGATATCCAGTCGCCGTATTTTTTGGAGGGCCCTCGCCAGAGCACGAGGTGTCTGTTATAACGGGTCTTCAAGCGGTTTCAGCGCTGAAGGGCCGAGGCCACGATGTCCTGCCTGTCTATGTTTCGAAAGGCGGTCGGTGGTTTACCGGAGATGGTCTGGACGACGTAGGTCTTTACAAGAATTTGAGCGCCTTACAAAAGGCGGCGGATGAAATGGCACTGGCTCCAGGCCCAGGGCGGTCCCTGCGATTGATACCGGTGGATCAACCCCTGCTCGGCCGTCAGGATGGCGTCCTGGTGGATTGCGTATTGCTTGCTTTCCACGGTGGAGCGGGAGAAAACGGCGGGGTTCAAGGATTATGTGAGAGTCTGGGCGTGCCATTTACAGGATCCGGCGTGATGGCATCCTCAGTCGGCATGGACAAAGTGCGAGCCAAACGGCTGTGTCAGGCGGATGGTATTCCCGTGGTCGAATGGGTAGAGGTTACGGAGCAAGCATGGGTGGGTGATGAAGACGCGCGATTGGACCATATTATCGACACACTTGGATTTCCGGCCATCGTGAAGCCGGTACATCTTGGGTCATCCATAGGAATTGCGCGGGTAGAGGAGCGGAGTGAACTCGAAGCGGCTGTTGAGGAAGCCTTCCGTTACGATGCTTCGGTGATGATTGAACGCTGTGTGACCAATCTGCGGGAGATCAACTGCTCTGTCCTGGGTGCGGCGGGTGACAGGACGGTATCGGTACTCGAAGAACCGGTCTCGGGCGATGGCACGCTTTCCTTCGAAGACAAGTACGTGCGCGGCTTGGGCGGGAAAGGAAGCAAAGGGCGATCGGAAGCTGGTATGGCGTCGCTGGATCGCATTATTCCCGCACGGGTTGAGGACGAGGTGGCCGAACGCATCGGGGATCTGGCTGGTCGTATATTCGATGCCTTGGACGCTAGTGGGGTGGCCCGAATCGATTTCCTGATGGATGATGCCACCAACGAAGTCTTGTTCAACGAGATCAATACGATTCCGGGCTCGCTCTCTTTCTACCTTTGGGAGCCGACAGGAGTGCCTTTCGGCGAGCTGTTGGAGAAATTGTTGGCATTGGCTATCAATCGGTTCGAGACGCGGAGCCGACGCGTTAGCACCTTTGAGACGAACCTGCTCGATGCCCGAGCCTCAGGTGGACTGAAGGGCAAGCTCGGATCCTAGAGAGCGACCGCAATGCGGGCGGCCAACTGTGCATTCTGCTCCAGCAAGGCAATATTGGCGGCCAGTGCTTTATCGCCGAGTTGTTGGCGAACCTGGTCAAGTAGATACGGGGTGACCTCAGCCGGCCTCAGGCTCTGCGCGATCGGTAGGCCCAAGGCCTCGGAGACCACACGCTGGACCTCTTCAATGGGCAGTGCATGGGCTTCAGGTAAAGGGACTGTGACCAGAATGGCCTGCGGAAGCCGAAGCGCATCCCGGGAGCGCACGATGGCGGCGACTTCCTCAATGCTGTTGCATCGCACATCAACGGGAAACGACGTCTCCCCGCAGTAAAATGCCGGCATGGTGTCGGTCTGCCAACCGACAACGGTCACGCCAAGCGTCTCCAGTCTTTCACGGGTAGCTTCCAGATTAAGGATCGCCTTTGGACCGGCGCAGACAACGGTGACGGGGCAACGAGCCAATTCCGTCAAATCGGCACTTTCATCCCACAGTGGCTGTCCGTCTGCACCCTGATGTACACCCCCAATACCTCCGGTTGCCATCACCCGGATTCCCGCCTGGTGGGCGAGTCGAATGGTGGCCGCGACGGTAGTGGCCCCGCTTCTACCCTGGGCGACAACCGCTGGTAAATTTCGCAGGCTTACCTTTTCGATTCCGTCCTCCTGGCAGAATCGCTCCAGATCTGCTCGGTCACATCGGGTGGCGATCTTGCCGTCCAGAATGCCTACGGTCCGTGGCTCGGCTCCATTTTCTCGAACAAGCGTCTCAACAGACAGCGCCAGTTCCATATTGGCTGGCCAAGGGAGACCGTGGGAAAGTACCGTGGTTTCTAAGGCAACAGAAGACATGATGATAGAGCGTGCCTGGGCGATGTCAGGGAAGAATGGAGCGAATTCGCAACCTACGAAAGCAGGCATCGTTGGTCTTGAAAGTAACCTTGTCTGAATCGAGTAGCATGAATCTCTCAAAACGTCTCTCTACCTGCCTTCCCGTTCTCCTACTCCTGCCGATCATGCTCGCGGCTTCGGCCTGCGGCCAGTCCTCGACCGCAGACGATGAGAAAGAGCAAGCGCCTTTATCAATTGATGGGGAGCGTTTGCTACAGCACGTGGAGGTGCTTTCATCCGATGCCTACCAGGGGCGGAAATCGGGTACCGAAGGAGGACTCAAGGCACGGACATACATCGAGGCGGCTTTTGATGAACTCGGAGTGCAGCCTGCCTGCGGGGATTCGTTCCAGCAACCATTTACTTTCACCGGTCGACTTGGGCAGGTGGATGCGGTCAATCTGATCACGCGCATTCCGGGTACTTCCGGAGGAGGGTCCATCGTACTGACCGCCCATTTCGACCACCTGGGCGTTTTCAATGGCGATATCTACAACGGTGCTGACGATAACGCCTCGGGTGTAGCCGCTCTGCTGGAAGTTGCTCGTTCTGTTCGCGCGGCGCCCCTGGAGCACGATCTGATTCTGGCCGCACTGGATGCGGAAGAAACCGGATTATTGGGGGCTCGACATCTGGTTGATTCAGCTTGTTTTGACGAGCTGGATGTCAAGGTCAATGTCAATCTGGACATGGTCAGTCGTAGTGAGGCCGGTGAGCTTTACGCGAGCGGTACGTATCAGTATCCGTTCCTGAAACCGGTGCTGGAAGCGCTCAGTATTCGAGACAAAGTTACCCTTCTTCTCGGTCACGATGTGCCCGGTTCAACGCGCATGGATTGGAGCAACTCCTCCGATCACGCTGCTTTCCACGCCGCAGGAATTCCTTTCGTCTACTTTGGGGTAGAGGACCACGCGGGTTATCACAACCCGACGGACGATTTCGAAGCGATCACACCCGAGTTTTTTCAGTCCGCAGTGGATTTCGTGTATCAGGCCGTCCGGGCGCTGGATGTGGCCATTCCGGGATTCCCTGCTTCCTCAAGCGACTGACGCACGATGAGCGTCCAAGCGCCGTTCATAGAGCAGTTGGTCACCTATCCCGTCAAAGGATTGCCGGGCATTGCGCTGGATGAGGCCATCGTGACACCCTTTGGACTGCGAGGGGATCGGCGATACATGCTTATCGATCCGACGGGCCGATTCATGTCTCAGCGAGCGACACCGGCGTTGACGCAATTCGGAGTAGGCATACGCGGAAAGGAGAGCGTGTCCATCTCCATGGAGGGGGTGGGAGCAATTGAACTATCCCTTGACGACATCGATACGGCTGGAATGATGCCTGAGAGGAGGCAGGTTCAGATCTGGGATGACACTCTGGAAGCAGCTGTGGGAAACGTGGAGGCCGATGCCTTTTTCTCCGACGCTCTTCAGTCTCCTGTCCGTCTTGCGTGGATGCCACCCGGTGCGCGCCGGATAGCCGACTCCATGTATGCACAAAATGAGGCTCGGGTGAGCTTCGCCGATGGATTTCCCATCCTGGTGCTGGGAACGACTTCCATTGCCGAGCTCAATCAGCGCTTGGACCAACCTGTGCTGTTGAATCGCTTTCGGGCGAACGTTCTGGTGGGCAACAGCAAACCGTGGGAGGAGGATGCATGGGTCGAGATGTCCACGGACAAGGTGTCAATGGAACTCGTCAAACCTTGCGCTCGCTGCGTGGTGATTGCCACGGATCAGGAGAGCGGTGAGCGATCGACAGAGCCAACGGCGACGCTGGCTACCTACCGCGTGCGCGATGGGAAGGTGATGGTCGGAATGAACGCAGTGGCACGTCCCGAAGGGGGGATTCTGCGTGTGGGTGAGCAGCTCAAGATCACATAACCGTTATCCGGCGGTAATTGATCGACGAAAGGTCTTTTCTGATTGACTCTGAATTACGTTATTGAGCCCGAGATCTCCGGGAAGCATCTCAATACCCGTTATTGCAACAAGGAATGACCGACTTGGAAAGCGTCGCCGATGGGCCGCTCAGTGGCTTGACGCCGATGCGATCTGGGTCCGAACCATTCCAACCATCCCAACCATCAAGGTGAGGCAAAACCTTCCGAGAACTCGAAATCTTCCTTTCCGGCGCAACTTGGGTCCCTTCATCATGGAGGGGCCATGTCTGCTGAAACCGCCTACTCAAGTGCCCTGTCCGGGCATGTGCTCGTCCTGAACCAGGACTACCAAGCACTAAGTATCACCAGTGTCCAGCGAGCCATCGTCCTCGTACTTCTCCAGAAAGCGGAGCTTGTCGAGGCCGAAGAAACCCGTTTTGTTCGCAGTCCCAGTCAACACATACCTTGGCCGAGCATCGTGCGTTTGAAGGCCTACGTGCGCGTGCCCTACAAACGGGTCTTGCTTACACGTAAGAACGTGATCAGGCGAGATGGTAGTTGTTGTCAGTATTGCGGATCACACGATCAGCTTACCATAGATCACGTGATGCCGCGCTCACGTGGAGGGAAGGATACCTGGACGAACCTGGTAGCTGCCTGTGTGCCATGTAATAACCGAAAGGGTAGTCGAACGCCGCAAGAGGCGGATATGCTGCTGAAGCGGAATCCATTTCGACCCAGCTACGTGATGTACATCCGTGATTTTGTCGGTTCGCTGGAGTCTACCTGGAAGCCGTATCTCTTTTTGTCTTGAGCCAAGTGCCCGTTCGCGTCTCGGTCGTTTGATCAGAACCCATTGATTCAATGCGCGGATGGCCAGCGCAGTTTGGCTTCATTTTCATCACGCATGGGAATCCGGCCAAGCGTCCCTCGGTAACAGCGGTTCATAGACCTCGGTCAACGCTGTTCTCGAACGTCTTTCCAACTCCGGACGTCTTTCCAACTCCGGACGTCTTTCCAACTCCGTATGTCTTCTCAACTCATAGCTCGCGTGGCCTGGGTAATCCCAGTACTCCTCCTCTCCCTGGCAATTCATCAGGTCAGTACGGCCGTAAATCTGGGGCGTACGCTGGACGAAGGCGAACAAGCCATGGCCCAGGTCACCCGGTATGACCGCTCTGATAGAAAGGATGTGACGCACGTAGAGCTTGATCTGCTCGTGAAACTGGCCGATGGGACCAGCCTGGTGCGTAATCGTATGGCTCTTCCGTACTCTATCGGGCATCGCGTGGAGGCGGAATCTCTTGCTGTGACCGTGCTGCCCGGCAGTGGCCAGGAAGTGGTCATCAATCAGATTGGACGCACTCAGGTACGTATTGCATGGAGCAACGCTGCCATGAGCTTCATCGCGTTCCTGATGGGGTTTGCAGGTGTGTTCAGCTGGAACCGCTGGCTGTCCAGGAAAGGCTGAAAGGCAGTCCGCCATTGGGAGGCTTTGGACTACGAAGCAGGATCTATTCCTGATTCACGAGGGATTCCCCGTCCCGATCCCGGACGTGACTGATCCGATTGTATATTTGGGTTCCTCGTTGGGGGTGCCCATGTGGCTGAGATCATACCCCTGGAACCTGCCCGGATAATGCCGGCGAAGGGAAACGGATTGATGATGAGGCGACGCCGCAATGCCGGCTGCTTCCTGGATGTGCCTCCCGACGAAGACTGGATCATACCCTGCTTTACGCTTCTGCGCGCACCGTGTGATCGGCTCTCAGTTACCCAACCGGTCTCGTCATGATGACTCTGCGACTCTTTTCAACGCGGGCCATTGCTCGATCACTCTTTCTTGGCCTGCTGCTGACTATGCTGGCTGTGAGTGCCATCCTCGCGCCCCATCAATCAGCTCAGGCTTCCGCTCATCTGAATGATCGGATTGATGCCGCGCTCTCCGGCACGGTCGTGACGGAAGGGGGAGATTTCGTCTCAGGCGCCACCCTACAGTTGTTCGTTCGAGGATCCGGACAGCCTCGAGCGGGCACCGTCACGGATGCAGAGGGCCGATTCCGGTTCGATCAGGTCGGGCCAGGACAGTACAGCCTCTTCGTTTCCCACGTCGCCTTCGGTTCTCGCAGTATTGCGGTGAGTATCGATTCAGACCAGGTGGATCTCACGATCCAAATGCGCTCTGGCGTAATGGCCCACGAGGAAGTCGTGGTCAGTTCCGGACGCGCACGGGAGGGCCTCACCCCGGTCACCGTGACCAATATTTCCAAAGCTGAGCTGGACAGACAGCCGGACATGAAGGATTTGCCGGTACACCTGGCTCGCCAGCCGGCCATCACTTGGTCTTCGGAAAATGGTAATGCCATTGGCTATTCCACCCTTCGAATGCGAGGCTTCGGACAGCGACGCCTGGCAGTGGCCATCAACGGTATTCCGCAGAATGATCCGGAAGAATTCAACGTCTTCTGGATCAACTTTTTCGACATCCAGGGGGCGGTTCAGGACATCCAGATTCAACGGGGTGCCGGCAGTTCGGTCTATGGTCCAACCGCCATTGGTGGCGCGATAAATCTCAGGGCGATGCCCTACCTGCCCGACTTTCACGCCATGGCCCAAGTCGGGGCAGGGGCATTCGGGACACGCCGGTTCACTGCAGAGGTAAATTCGGGTCTACTGGCTGATCGATGGATTGCCTTTGGACGCCTCAGCCGACTCGAGTCGGATGGGTACAGGGACTGGTCCTGGTCGGAATTTTGGCGCTTCTTCGCCGGCGTCACACGATATGGCGATAGCAATTCTCTCACGATCCAAGCCTACGGTGGTCCTCAGAAAGATGGACTGGCCTATTCAGGCATTCCAAAGGCTGCGAACGAAACAGCGATCGACGATGGGTTCGGTGGAACGATTGATCGGAAGTACAACTTCTCTGCGTTTGACCGGGACGTGGAGAACTTCCATCAACCTCACGTCGAACTCCACCATGAGTGGGATATCCGCGACGGACTCTCGTTCAACCAATCGCTGTTCTGGGTGAAAGGAGAAGGGTATTTCGATTTTGGAGGCACGTTCCGGAGTGCGGATTACCTGCGACTCCCGGATGGAACTGTGGCTCCCGGGGAAGAGGCACTTCCGCTATTCCTCAGCCGGCCGGATCTAACCGTCCTATTTCGTGCCTACCTGGATCAGTGGCAGGTAGGCTGGATGCCTAGTATGACATGGCAAGATGAGGTCAGCACAACCACCGTCGGAGCCGAAGCACGCCTCCATCGCAGCCTTCGCTGGGGCCGCGTCCAGGAATCGAACGGGCTACCGTCCTCTGTCGTGGGGTCGGACGCGAATGCGCGTGTGTATTCTTTCAACGGCGAAAAAGCGATCGCCTCCCTCTACGGATCGCACCTGCGCCGCTGGGATAATCGATGGGCCGTACAGGGCGATTTCCAGGCTACTTGGCGGCAGTATCGCGTCTATGATGAGGCATTTTTTGGCACCTCTTTTTCGAAGCCGTTCGTGTTCTTCAACCCACGAATTGGTGTGACCTGGCGTCCGGAGCAGCCTTTCAGCGCATTCGGATCAATCGCGCTGGCCAGTCGGGAGCCGCGCATGAAGACGCTTTACGACGGAGAGGAAGCCGGTAATGGCTTTGAGCCTCGCTTCGAAACAGACGCGAGCGGTAATCTCGATACGGATAATCCGCTGGTGGAGCCGGAGCACCTGCTCGACCTTGAGTCGGGTATACGACTCAGCCGCGAGGACTGGAAGCTCGCGGCTGGCGCATTCTGGATGGAATTCCAGGATGAAATTGTCCCATCAGGTGGACTCGATCAGTATGGTGTCCCGCGCACGGGGAACGCCGAGCGTACCCGTCACATCGGACTGGAATTCGATGGCGAGTGGCGTCCCGCTCTCGCTGTAACCGTGTCGGCAAATGCGACATTCTCGCGCAACCGTTTCATTGATTTTGAGGAGTTCGTCTTTACCGGTGCCTCAACAGAGCGCCTGGATCGCGCGGGGAATACCATCGCCGGTTTCCCTTCACGTAGCGGCAATCTGGGCGTGGACTGGCGACGTGGCCCGTTTTCACTTTCTGTCATGAGCTCGTGGGTCGGAGAGCAATTCGTCGATAATGGAAACGGCCGAAATGCGGCAGGAGAGCAGATGGACGATCTGGTAGTGGACGCCTTCATGCTTATCGACTCCAGTGTCCGTTGGAGCATGCAAAAGCGACATCGGATCGAAGTCAGCTTGGACATCAATAACATCCTCAACGACCAGGTCCTTACCTACGGAAACGTATCGGTTGTTGGACCGCAGTTCTTTCCTGCAGCCACACGCCACCTGTTCTTGTCTACGAAGTTGACCCTGCGATGAGTTCGTGACTGCCCGCACGTCCGGCCTGCCGGTGAAGCGGTGCTTCCTATCAGGTCATCAATTTCATGCAGAAGACGGATCCTCCTGATTTGAGGTATTCGTCCGTATCGACTTCGATCACTTCGAATCCGTGATCGCGAAGTGCCGTGTTCGTTTTAGTACACCCTCGCTGGATGACCACGTGTTTTCCGTCGGGAGAGTGGGCATTGCAGGCGAACAGCTCACGCGCTTCCGTCTCAGGCGCTTCTATGACGCGTGGAAAAAATCGCCTGATGAGCGCCAACCCTTCTTTCGTGTATGCTGGAGGGTAGATCAGGGCTGTGTCCTCATTCAGGATGCACAGGCAGGTGTCCAAGTGGTAGAACTCGGGATCGTCCAACTGAAGAGCGATGACAGGAGTATCCAACCCTTGCGAAATCGTGTCATAAACGGAAATGTCCGTGCGGAAGCCGTGTCCTCCCCACAAAAGCCGCTTTCCACGGTGCCAGAGCGCATCTCCCATGCCCTCAAAGTCGATATCGCCGTGATATATCTTGTCAAATACATCCCATCCGCGATCCGCAAACCACGCTTCGAAGTGCTTGACCTCGCCGGACCGCTGCGCGGCGTGCATCTTGCTCAGTATGATCCCTTTCGACCCATCCGTACGCAGGAAGGGAAGCGTTTGATTGGCACAGAACACCATGTCCGGTTGGCCAGGCATTCCCTCAACGACGTCAACGGGAATGCCGCAGCGCGCGAAGGCCTCTTTGAGGTCATCCCACTGCTGCCGTGCCCTGTTTTTGTCGACCGATCCAATATTGCCCGCCATGTGCGGATTGATCACATAGTCGATGGAGAAGTGATCTGGAGTCGTCATCACCAGCCGTGAGGCCGGAGGCATATGGGGCAACTGATCCAGCTCGAAATCGAGCTCGGACACTCGGGTGTAGACCATGGACGTCCTGTTATCCTGCAATTCTGAAGGAGTACCGTGACATCGATTCGAGACAAAGACAGGCACGAGGCCTGGCTTTCAACGGTCCGAATCGATCGGCTCTCAAAATTAGGAATCCACGCCCTGAAGCCAAACCCTAGTTGAAGGTAGCGCCCATTTCTTCACGCAGCTCGTCGCCGAGGCGCTCCATGTCTGCGTGGTCGAAGTCGAGGGAGAGCGCAACCCACTCATTTTCAGCTTTGATCTCGATATCGTCGATCATTTCCATGGCAACATCCAGATCGCGGAGTTGAAGGCGCATCATGGCGCGCACACCGGACAACAGGTTGGCGTAGTCCTCGACAGTTACCGAACCCGAAGGGCGGATGAGGACTGTTGCGTCCATTGACTCCGTATCCTGATTCATTCCGATGGCCATATCTTCCAGGCTGGTCAGCAATGGACGGGCCATGGCGATTTCGATAGGCATCTCCGATTCCGGGATTTCATTCGTGTATTCGCCGATGCCGCGCACGATCATCCAGGACTTTCGATCGGCTACCTCGGACAACATGTCATCTGTGGACACCAGACCCCCTTCTTCATACGCACGGTCCAGCATGGTTTCGAGATAGTCCCTGCTGGAAGCGAGAACAACCAGCGATCCCTCGGCGAACGCGATCGCCGCCCCATTGTCCTGATCTTTCAACGTGTAGGCATCAGCAGGCCAACCCGTATCGATACGTACGACCTCATCCATCGAAGCAGCCTGGTTGGCTACCGCATCTGGATCATAATCCACGAATGCTACGATGCCACCTTCGGCAGCATCAGAAAAATCGGTGAGTCCCATGTAGACCGCGTGGACATCTTCATCAATTCGGATGCCGCTCATTTCGAATACGCGTTCCAGGCCTTCTTCCATCATGACCTGCTCTTCAGCATCCATACCCATCATCTGGCGGGCCATGTCAATTTGGTCGTCCACATCGGCATAGGCCAGCATGCGGGAGTCCACGCGCAGGATTCGCAGAGCAGTATCCCGCTCTGAGGAGTCCGCCGTCAGCATGCCCTCGGAGTCACAGCTGGTCAGTGTCAGGACAAAGGCCGCACATACCAGGAAGGCAAAGCCAAGGCTGCGTCGCGCTCGATGCACAAATGAGTGCTTGTAGGCGGAGACAGCCGTCAGCGCGGTGTCAGAAGTCGCGGCGTGAGAACCAGAAAAATCCGATGCCATAAGTCACAGACCCGAAAAGGAGGGAGGAAATAAAGGGATACCACGTCGTTACGACTTGCCCCTCCACGAGTTGCGCTTGCACGCCGACCACTTCGATGAAATTGGGCAATACGTGGTAGAACGTCATGAAAATGGCGGCATTTCCCTCCGAAAGGACCGGTACAATCTGATCGTGCGACGCCAAGATGATCGAAAGGAAGATGAGCCCGTAGGTTACTACCAGACCCAGTCCCGATGAGCGACTGATGATCGAGATGGTCAGGATCACGGAGTACATTACGCCGAACATGACCGTGATGAATGGGATGGCCATCAAGAACTGCGGCATCCAGATGCCCGTCTTGAGCGAAAGAGAGAGCCATACACCGCCCACCAAGTAAGCGGAGAGGACCAGAACCGTCAACCAGACCCCGGTCAGGTGGCCGACCAAGAGGCGTGCGCGGGATAGCGGCTTGGATAGTAGCAGATCGATCCGGCCGTGCTCGAGGAATCCGTTGATGAGGGGCATCGTGGCAAACAGCCCGAGCAGTGTACCGAGGAAATATGCGGCACCGAATACGAACGTGTTGATCCCGATCAAGAACTTGTCCAGGCTGAGCGCTTGACTCACCCACTCTCCGGATTCCTCATTGAAGACACCATCCGTGGGGGTGGTGTCAAAACCGAAAATGCGCACCGCCGCCATGGAGCCCTCCACGACATCCATGTTCAGGGCAAACGAGAGCAGGAGCCACGCCAGCGAAGCAATGACCAGCATTGCTTGGGTGAGTCGCATGGCCCACAGCTCACGGAAGGTTAGCAGGAGGGATCCGGACAGCGTAGTCATGGCATGTCCTCCTGCGCCGTGATCAGGTCGATGAATCCAGCTTCGAGGGAGGCGCGATGTCGCTCAATCCCCAGGATCTGGACGCCGTCTGCGCGCAATTGGTCGATCAGTCGGTTCAACGTAGCAGGCAAACCGTCCTCGACGAGGATGGCGCGTCTGGATTCTTCCAACGAGACCGGCCACATTGTGGAATCGAACGATACGGGGAGTCGATCCACTTCAATGCGCCAACCCGTGCCCTGCTGTGCGAGCTCATCCACCGTGCCCGAGCGAATGATTCGTCCTTTGTGCATGATCAAGACCCGGTCGCAGACCAATTCAATTTCAGAAAGGAGATGTGAGTTGATCACAATCGTCGTTCCGGTCTGTTTCAGCGCACGTAGCCGATCTCTGATATCCCGTCGACCCACCGGGTCCACGCCGTCTGTGGGTTCGTCCAGAACCACTATCTCTGGCTGATTCAACAGCGCCTGGGCAAGTCCCAGCCGCTGCATCATTCCTTTGGAGAATTTGCCCACGCGGGTGTCTTCCCAGGAGGCCAGTCCTACTTCTTCGAGAAGCCTGGGGATACGCTCCTTGCGTGCGGCATCAGGCAGGTCGGCCAACCGGCCATAGATGTCGAGCGTCTGTCGGGCCGTGAGATACGTCGGGAATCGGTGGTTTTCAGGTAAGTAGCCGAGTCTCCTGCGTGCGGTTGGGTCTCCGGCAGGCTGTCCAAACAGCCGTGCTTCTCCTGACGTCGGAAGAACGATTCCCAGAAGGACTTTCAGCAGCGTCGTTTTGCCCGCACCATTCGGCCCCAGGATTCCCAGGACTTCTCCTGCCGGGACCTGCATGTCCACTCCCTTGAGGGCATGGATTTTACTGCGCCGTATGCCGGTGGCGTACGTCTTGTGCAGCGCTGAGATATGGATGACCGGAGATGAGATGTCCGAAGCTACGTAAATTCCTTCGTCGGGATGCACGAGATGCGATGTTCAGGCTTTCAGCGCCTTGACCCCAGGCAGTTCTTTGCCTTCGAGCAGCTCGAGCATTGCGCCACCGCCCGTGGATACATGCGATACCCTGTCCGCCATACCTGCCCCCACAATGGCCGCTACGGAGTCTCCACCTCCAACCACTGAGAACGCACCGTTGTCGGTCGCTGCAACCACTGCTTCAGCAATACCGTGGGTCCCTTTGGCAAAGCTGGACATTTCGAAAACGCCCATGGGGCCGTTCCAGACGATGGTCTTGGCCTCGGCGATCACGTCTGCATAGGTGGCCAAAGTCTGGGGCCCGATATCGAGACCCATGAGTCCTTCCGGGATCGATCCTTGAGTCACCGTGGATGATGCGTCATTGTCGAAGGCGGCCGCACACGTATGATCGCTCGGCAGATGAATACGATCGCCTGCCTCGTCCAGAAGCTGACGGGCCAGGTCAATACGATTTTCTTCGACCAGGGACGTACCGGTCGTCAAGCCTTGAGCACGCAGGAACGTGTAGGCCATGGCGCCGCCAATCAACAAGTGATCTGCTTTGTTCAACAACTGGGAAATGATGCCAATTTTGTCCGACACCTTGGCGCCACCCACGATCGCCACAAATGGCTTGTCCGGATCGGTGATCAATTTGCCAAGCGTATCGAGCTCCCGCTGCATCAGGAAGCCCGGCGCTTTTTCTGCAATCAGATGCGCGACACCTTCCGTTGAGGCATGAGCTCGGTGAGCCGTTCCAAAAGCATCGTTCACATAGACATCGGCCATGGCGGCCAACTGTTGTGCAAGATGCGGATCGTTCTTTGTCTCTCCGGCTTCGAAGCGAACATTTTCCAGCAGCAGGATCTCTCCAGCACCCACCGAGCGCACGATCTCTTGGACGTCGTCACCCACGACAGCAGGTGCGATGACCACTGGATGACCCGTCAACAACGACAGGTGCCGGCCCACGGGACGCTTGGAGAACTCTGGGTTGACCTCGCCCTTGGGGCGTCCGAGATGCGACACCAGAATCGCCGTTGCGCCTTGGCTCAAAACGTGCTGGATCGTGGGAATGGCGGCGCGGATGCGCGTGTCGTCATCGACGACACGCGCTCCGTCATCACCCGTAGACAGCGGGACGTTGAAGTCCACACGAATGAGAACCCGCTTTCCCTGCAGGTCCAGATCGGTCAGAGTTGTCATGAGCCGGAATCAGGAATCAGGAAGCAGGGATCAAGCAAAAAGGCGCTTGACGAGGTCGACCGTGCGGTTTGAGTAGCCCCACTCGTTGTCGTACCAGCCAACTACTTTGATCATGTTGCCCATGACCATCGTGGAAAGACCGTCGAAGATATTCGAGTGCGGATTATGCACGATGTCGATGGAGACGAGCGGCTCGTCCGAGTATTCCAGAATGCCATTCATAGGGCCTTCTGCCGCTGCCTTGAAAAGATTATTTACCTCTTCGGCACTCGTTTCGCGGCCTACTTCCACCGTCAGGTCAGTCAGTGAACCATCCGGCGTAGGAACGCGCAGGGCGAATCCGTCCAGCTTGCCGTTCAGGTGTGGCAGTACCAGACCGACTGCCTTGGCAGCACCAGTCGTGGTCGGGATGATGGAGACGGCAGCGGCGCGTGAGCGACGAAGATCCTTGTGTGGTGCATCGACCATGTTCTGGTCGCCTGTGTAGGCGTGTACCGTTGTCATCATGCCTTTCTTGACACCGAAGGCGTCATCAAGGACTTTGACCATCGGAGCGAGGCAGTTGGTTGTACACGAAGCGTTGGAGACAATTTTCTCGTCGCCGGTCAAGATCTCATCATTAACGCCCAGTACCACCGTCGCATCTACTTCGCCGGCAGCAGGAGCGGAGATGACTACCTTCTTGGCGCCAGCTTCCAGGTGCAGCCCGGCTTTCTCACGGCTACGGAAAATACCGGTGGACTCGACAACGACATCTGTGTCGAGCTCGCCCCAGGGCAAGTCGGCCGGATTACGCTCGGAGAAAACTTTGAAACGATCTCCGTTTACGATCAGCTCGTCACCTTCCACAGACACGTCGCCCGGGAATTTGCCGTGTACCGAATCGTACTTGAGAAGGTGAGCCAGCGTAGAGGCATCGGTCAGGTCGTTGACGCCAACGATGTCGAATTCGTCCGATCCGCGCTCGATGATGGAGCGGAAAACCAGTCGTCCGATGCGGCCAAAGCCGTTGATTCCGAGTCTAATAGCCATGGAATTATCTGGAGGTATAGAATGAAGGAGTGGGTGAGCAGTGGGAAAGGTCTAGGTCCAACTTCCAAACAGAATTTCGCGACGAAACGCAGTAATTGCAGCGCGGACGCGCCAAAAAGCCGTTAAGAAAGCGGTTCCAGAACCATTCTTGACCAGTCGGAGGCGTGCAGGACCCGTATTTCAAAAAATGGGGAAACATCACATCGGTCGGGAGCATTCGTTGCTCGGCGCCCTAGATGGGGGTATTTTGAAGGTCTTTGTGAAAAACCACTTCACCGGTCCGGTTGCCGATCCGCTCTATTGGGCTGATAATGCGAGCAACCTGGCCCTATGAGCCGTAAACGGATCACATGTCAACTCTGAACCCAACCCGGAAAGTATCTCGTCGCCAGGAATTGCGCGAGGACAAAGTTGTCACTTTCTATGCCCGTGTCCTGAACATTTTTGAGAACAACCGTCAGGCCGTCATTGGTGCCGGCGCTGCTGTTCTGGCCGTGATCCTTCTGGCTATGGGCTGGAACTGGTACCAGGGTAACCGCAACGATCAGGCCCTGTCCGAAATGGCCGAGGCTGTCAGTCTCTACGAGGCCGAATCGTTTCAGGCTGCCCTTGATGGCGACGTTTCGTTTCTAGGCTTCATGGACATCGTAGATTCGTACGGTGGTACGGACTCGGGTAACCTTGCTCGGTTCTACGCGGCCGATGCCCTGTTCCGTACGGGTGATCTCGAAGGAGCTCTCGAAATGTTCGAATCCTATTCCAAAGGAAACGACTATATCGGCGCCTCAGCCTTCGCCGGTGAAGCCGCCATCCACGAGACGCAGGGTAATCACGAACGTGCCGGCGACCTCTACATGCGTGCTGCCAACGTTTACTCCAGCGAGATTACCTCGCCGATGTACCTCTCCAATGCTGCCCGCGCCTACACGTCCGCTGGCGAATTCGGAGATGCGATTGACGCGCTGGAAATGATAGAAGGAGACTATCCGGACTCGCAGGCTGCCCGTTCGGTCGAATACAAGCTTGCCAAGCTCAATGCCGGCAGCTGATCTGTCATCCTCCTGAATTTATATGGCCGTTCCTGTCATCCTTGTAGTCGACGACGAAGCCAGCATCCGAAGGACGCTGCGCGAAATACTGGAATACGAAGACTACGCGGTTGAGGAGGCTGAGGATGGAGAGGCTGCGCTGGCCAAGTTGCGCAAGGACCGCTTTGACGTGGTTCTCCTTGATGTGAAGATGCCCAAGGTAGACGGACTTGAAGTCCTCACCGCCATGGGGAAGGAGCAGATTGACGTCCCCGTCGTGATGATCTCGGGCCACGGTACTATCGAGACCGCCGTGGAAGCGACCAAGTTGGGAGCCTTCGACTTTGTTGAGAAACCCCCAGATCTCAACCGCCTGCTGCTCTCGATCCGCAACGCGATGGATCGCGGACAACTTGAGTCCGAGAACAAGCGCATGCGGCAGACCATCGTGGAGAAGGTATCGGGGGAACTGACCCCGATTCTCGGCGAGACCCCCGGTATCCGCAGTATCAAGGATACGATTGAGCGAGTCGCACCCACGGAAGCCCGTGTGCTGATTACGGGTGAGGCCGGAACGGGTAAGGAGTTGGTAGCCAAATGGGTCCACAAATTGTCCCATCGCGATGAGGGGCCGGTTGTTGAAGTCAACTGTGCCGCCATTCCGTCCGAGCTGATTGAAAGCGAACTGTTCGGGCACGAAAAGGGCAGCTTTACCGGTGCCACAAAGCAGCGTATCGGGAAGTTTGAGCAAGCGCACGGTGGAACGCTGTTCCTGGACGAAATCGGCGATATGAGTCTTTCGGCTCAGGCCAAGGTGCTTCGGGCCCTGCAGGAAAACACCATTACACGCGTGGGTGGCGATCGATCCATTCCGGTTGATGTCCGCGTGATTGCAGCCACCAACAAGGATCTGTTGGCCCGCATTGGTGAGAATGAATTCCGCGAGGACCTCTACCACCGGCTTTCCGTCATCCTGATTCACGTTCCGCCACTTCGTGAACGTCGCGGCGATGTCCCGGTCATTACCGAGAATATCGCCGAGCGCATTGCACGCCGAAACGGGCTGGAACCCAAGCCTTTCACGAGAGATGCCCTCACGGCGCTATCCAACTTTGATTGGAGAGGCAACGTTCGGGAGCTTCACAACGTGGTGGAGCGCTTGACCATCCTGAGTCAGGGCGAGCGGATCACGGAGCTGGACGTAGAGCGCTATGTCCACCCGGGTGGTGCTTCCGGCAATCCCATTATTGGACTGCTGGACCGATTCGAACAGTTTTCTGACTTCCGCGATAGCGCCGAGAAGCTCTTCATCGAGCATAAGCTCACACAGAACGACTGGAATATTTCCCGTACCGCGGAGGCCATTGGCATCCAGCGCTCTCATCTGTACAACAAGATGAGCAAGTACGACATAAGTCGCGACGAGGAGTAGGAACGTGATTCTTTCGGCGCGCGGCGTTTCGAAGGCATACCCGGTTACGGGAAAAGAGCCATTGACGGTTCTTGAGGGGCTGGATCTGTCCGTCGAACCGGGAGAATTCCTGGCCATCACAGGCGAGTCCGGATGCGGAAAAAGTACCTTGCTTCACGTACTTGGTGCGCTGGACCGCCCCGACAGCGGACTGATCGAAGTGGACGGCGTGGACGTCTTTACCCAGAACGATGAGGAGTTGTCCGAATTCCGGAATCGCCGGATTGGTTTTGTATTCCAATTCCATCACCTATTGCCCGAGTTCACCGCCGAGGAGAACGTTATGATGCCCGCTTTGGTGGGAGGAAAACGAGCGACAGAAGCGAAGGGTCGTGCGCATGAATTGCTTGACCTGGTGGGATTGGGCGCCCGTGCGGAGCACCGCCCAGGCGAACTCTCCGGTGGCGAGAAGCAACGGGTGGCTATTGTGCGGGCCTTGATGAACGAGCCGGATATCGTTTTGGCCGACGAGCCGACCGGCAACCTGGATGAGAAGACCGCTGACGCCCTTCATACAGAGCTTATCCGCCTGAGCCGGGATCTGGGACAGACGTTTGTTGTGGTGACCCACAACCGGGATTTTGCCGATATGGCGGACCGTGAAATGATTCTTGAACATGGACAACTGAGGGCATCAGTTTCTCCTTGATCCACTTGGCAGCCGCCAAGCTCTCTCTGACCTGTCTTCCTATGCGCATTCTCAAGAATCTTCGAGCCCTTATGACGTCCGGTGCCGGCATCGTGGTTGGTATGGGGGATGCCGATTCTGACCCGGATCCTGTTCGTCTCTTTCAGGCGTGGTTCAAGGCGGCTCAAAAGTCAGGGCTCTTTCTTCCGGAAGCGATGACCGTCGCCACGGCTTCTCCGGAAGGGAAGCCGTCGGCGCGTATGGTGCTGCTTAAGCACGCCGATGAGCAAGGATTTGTGTTCTACACCAATTACGGCAGCCGCAAGGCATCTGAGCTGGAAGCAAATCCGCACGCCTCGCTGCTTTTTCACTGGCCCATCCTGCAGCGGCAGGTCCGCGTGGAAGGCGCCGTTAAACGCGTCTCGCGTGAAGAGTCGGCAGACTATTACCACTCGCGTCCTCGCGGAAGCCAGATCGGTGCCTGGGCCTCGAAGCAATCGTCCAAATTGGACGCCCGATCCGGGCTGGAGCAGCGCGTAGCGGACTTTGAACGTGAATTTGGTGATGGCGAAATCCCGCTTCCGGACCACTGGGGAGGCTATCGAATCGTTCCCGAGCGGATTGAATTTTGGCAGGGTCGCCCGTTCCGCCTGCATGACCGGATCATTTTCGAGCGCGACAATCCAACGGAGAACTGGAAGACGCACCGCCTCTATCCTTGATACAGCAGGGGAGTCGCCGCTCGAAACAGGCAGCGGATGGACATTTTGGTCGATTCAGGCTGAACAATGAAGGCTTGAACGGGTTAAACGCCGACTGCCCCCAACGGCGGTCCGCCCAGTTTTCCGCATCGAACGAAGCCTTCCGATGGTCGCTGACCTCGTCCAGATTCTCAAGAACGCCGACCGTGTCGTTATCTCCACCCACCAGCGTCCCGATGGGGATGCCATCGGGTCCCAGGTAGCGCTCGGTCATTTTCTGCGAGACAAGGGGAAGCAGGTCTGGATGATCAACTCTGATCCGGTGCCATATAATCTGGAATGGATGCCTGGTTCGTCCGATGTTCAGGTCTACGTGCACTCCCTCGACCAAGTCGAAGCCATCGCCTCGGCCGATGCGATAGTCGTTGTCGATACGAACGCCATGGGTCGGTTGGGTAGGCCGGGGAAACAGCTCAAGGGATCCAGCGGCCAGAAAATCCTGATCGATCACCATACTGATCCGGAGGATTGGTTCGAGATCAGTCATCGCAGGGAATCGGCGTCTTCAACGGGTGAGCTCATCTACGAATTGATGGCTGCCTGGGACCTTTCCGGTATCACCTCCGAGGTGGCAAAGGCCCTCTACGTGGCCATTATGACCGATACGGGTTCATTCCGATTCGCCAGCGTATCTCCGGCGCTACACCGCATGACGGCCGACCTTCTGGAACGATCTGACCTGGGTCCTGCAGAAATGCATGCCTTGGTCTACGATCGCAAGTCGCCTGAGGGCATGCGCCTCATGGCTGCCGTGCTGTCTTCGTTGCAGTTGCATTATGGCGGCGTGGTGGGCACGATGCTTGTCACGCGACAAATACTGGCAGACACCGGCGCCCCGGTCGAAGAGACGGATGGGTTCGTCAATATGCTGCTCACCATCGAAGGGGTCAGCGTGGCACTCATCATGACCGAGACGGCCAAGGGTACTAAAATCAGCTTTCGATCCAAAGGGGACTGGGAAGTTCACAAGTGGGCGCAAAGTATGGGTGGCGGAGGCCACAGAAATGCAGCTGGTGCTTTCGTCCAGGACGGCCTGGATAGCACGCTCAAGACGGTGATGCAGTCTGCACCCCGTTTCCTGAAACTGGATCAGTCCGCTGATTCGTCTGAATTGTCGGTGGAAGATGCCGACTACCTGGCCATGCTGGGAGGCGGCTGATCCCATGATGCCGGAAACCTGTCCGGCGCTGAATAGGAGGCTGACCCTTCGTGGGTCAGACCGACGTCCGAATCGCAGAAATAACTTCACGTTTCCAACTCCATGAAAGTATCTGTTTCCACTGTCTCGCTGGCAGAGCTGGATGTCGATGTTCTCATCGTTCCAGTGTCCTCTGAACATGTCGCGGACGGTTTGGAAGACCTGGTAGACGCCTTTGGTTCTGTCGTAGAGCGCGCGCGCGTCGATATTGCCGGTGCTCCTGGTGATTCCATGGTGCTGTATCCCGATTCGGGTACGGCCAAGCGGGTCGTACTGGTAGGTATCGGCGAAATGGGCGAGGCTTCTCTTGAGTCGCTTCGCAACGCAGCCGCATTGGGTGCGGCTTCCGCAGGAAGTGTCAAAGCGGAGACGGTCGGGATTTCGGTTCCGGAAACCGATCTCGACGGAGACGACGCGGCACAGGCGCTGGTGGAAGGATTCATGCTGGGGTCATACCGGTTCGATCGCTATCGTACAACGCAGGAGGAGCGGGTCGCGGCCCAGCGCCTCGTGATCCAGACATCCGATCAGGACAAGCAAGTTCGCCGCGGCGCAGATCGCGGACGTATTGTGTCTGAGGCGACGGCAACGGCGCGTGACCTGGTCAACCTTTCGCCCGATGAGAAGACTCCGGTCCTGCTGTCTAAAGCCATCGAGAAGTCGGCCAAGAAGTGCGGTTATGAAGTCACCGTTTGGGACAAAGAGCTGATAGCAGAAGAAGGAATGGGAGGCCTGTTGGCCGTAAATCGGGGAAGCCAGGACCCACCGACCTTCTCCGTTCTCGAATGGCAGCCTGAACACGCTCGCAACAGCCGTCCAGTCATCCTGGTTGGGAAAGGTGTTGTATTCGATACCGGTGGACTCTCCCTGAAGCCGACCAAAGGGTCGATGGACTCGATGAAGTCCGACATGGCAGGAGCTGCAGCGGTAATCGGAGCCATGGAAGCTGTCGCCAAATTGGAACTACCGATCTACGTGATTGGATTGATTCCGGCGACCGACAATCGTCCCGGCGAAACGGCTTACGTGCCCGGCGACGTTGTGAAAATGCATTCCGGGAAAACGGTCGAGGTACTGAACACGGATGCCGAAGGCAGGATGATCCTCGCTGACGCCCTTTCCTATGCAACGTCGTTCTATCCCGAACTGGTCATCGATCTGGCAACGCTCACGGGCGCGGCCGTTGTGGCCCTTGGCGATATTGTTGCCGCAACCATGACGAACGACGAGAAAGGATCGGAAGAGCGCCTCTCTGCCATGGTTTCCGCTGGGGAAGCTTCTGGAGATCG
>JAURNP010000146.1 GCA_030830105.1 Rhodothermales bacterium
GTTTAAATGACATAACTCAACCGGGAAGCCATCACCTCGCCAGACTCTTCGTCGTAATAAGCTTCGTCTCCGTATCGGATATAGAGCGTGGAAGGCCCTTCCGTGAAGGTCAGGGTGCCGGCTTCAATCTCTTCACCGCGCGCGGTCACCGTCTCCATCCCTGACATGCCCTCTGCGCGCATTTCACGACCTCGGGCCATGTAGGTCTCAAGCTCGCTGTGATAACAAACCGTTTCGAATCCTTCTTGTCCTGGGTTGTCAGCGACACACGTCAATCCGTTGTCACCGTCGCGCACCAGGCGGTACATGCCCTGATCATCGTAGGCCAGGATTCGAGCCCCCTCTTTCAGTTCATCCGGCGCGGCAGACAGGGCCTGATTGACCAGATGGGTATCGGCTGCTGATTGAGCACAAGCGCCGTTGGTGAAGACAATGGCTGCACAGCACAGCAAGAGCGGAAGACGATTCATGGAGGTCCTTGGATGGGTGTGAAAGGCACGTCAAGGTACAGATAATCGATTTGACGGGAAAGCACGCGTCTTGAGAGCAAAGCACGCTGCGGAGGCACCAGCCAGTCCATGATGCGTTTTAATAGGGCTCTCGGAAGTATCTGGACGAAAGCATCCGGTATGATACTCCCAGACTGAGACCCCGGATAGCCTGCTCCCCTCCTATACCCAGATCGAAAACTGTCATGAAATGCGCCATCCTTGGTCCCGGCGGTATCGCCGACGATCAACATGCACCTGCCGTCAGCGCCCATCCAACGGCCACTAACTGGTCGGTTCTCAGCCGATCTGTTGAGCGGGGACGAGATTTCGCTGAACGCCATGGTTTGCAGGCTCCTGAACCCGTCCACACTTCCCTGGAGTCGCTACTCGCTGATCCGGACCTCGAAGGGGTGATCATCGCTACTCCCGACCGGTTGCATGAACAGCAGGCCGTAGCTGCGGCGCGTGCGGGCAAGCACATCTTGCTGGAAAAGCCCATGGCAACCAGCTCCGAGGCATGTGATCGTATCACGAGAGCCTGTTTGGAGAACGAAGTCGTGCTGGCCATGGCCTACCATCATCGCTGGCACGATGGACACCGATCCCTTCAGAAACGGGTTGCAGCCGGTCTTCTCGGACAGCTTCGCCACATGCGTGTGCATTGGACCTTCCAGGCGCCCCATGCAGGAAACTGGCGCTCGTTCCCCGATACCGGCCGCTGGTGGTCCCTGGCAGCCAATGGCACCCATTGTCTCGATCTGATCCGGTGGTTCTTCCTGCCAACCGAAGGGGAGATATCCCACGTAGCCAGCATCATCAGTCGAGCCAAGTTTGATTCTCCCCATGATGAGAGCGCGGTCGTAGCCATCCAGTTTGAATCCGGGGCGACCGCCGAAATCTGTGTATCAGTACAGTATGAATCAGAACCACGAGTGGAGATCTACGGCGACAATGGATGGATCCGGATGGAGAATACCCTGGGACGTCATGGAGGAGGGCAGATCCAATACAACGGAGAGCCCGTTTCTTTCCAACAAATGAATCCGTTTCTGGGTGAACTTGACGACTGGATCCGGGCCATTCATGAGCGCCGACCACCCGAAGTACCCGGCGAAGAAGGCCAAAAAAATGTAGCCTGGTTACTCAAAGCCATCCAAGCGTCCGGCGAAGACAGCTATACATCGAAATGATCAAATCGTGGGTCTTTCCGGCGTACATTGCCCGGGTAGGATCCGCCCATATACGAGGCTATTGGCCATGAATGTCATGAAATCACTGATTCCAGTCTTTCTTTTCGCCTTGCTCATGGCGCAGCCTTCGCTTGCGCAGGAAGCCATGTCAACTGATCGTCCGGACTTTACAGAATCCCCTCTCACCGTCGGGCAGGGTACGATTCAGTTGGAAGCAGGAGCGACCATCCAGACGTTAGGAGACCGGTCCGAGATGAGTTCTGGAGAAGGGCTGATTCGGTATGGCCTGAAGCCACGATTCGAGCTTCGCTTCGGGCTGCCCTCTCTTCTATCCGGAGATGATATCGATAGTGGCCTCAGCGATATCAATGTCGGTTTCAAATGGACCATTGCTCAGTTACAGAACGGTGTGGACCTGGGTCTGGTGGCTACAGCCATCCTCCCGACAGGGGACGAAGACTTTACAGAAGATGCCGTTAGCCCTTCAGTCATTTTCATTGCGAGTAAACCGGTCAACGACCGCATGTCCATTGCCGGACAGTTTTCGGTCGGCCTGATCGAAGTAGGAGACGAATGGGACAGCACTTGGCTTGCTACGGTCGTTGCAGGAGCGTCGATTACTGACAGGCTAGGGGGATTCCTGGAAGTCAAAGGAGAATCGACACTTCTCGATGAATCGAGTATGGTCTTCCACGCGGGCTTGTTGTTCGGCGTGAGCGAGGACTTCCAATTGGATTTTCATCTCGGAACAGGTCTGAACGAAACCGGCGGCGATGAATTTTTTGGACTCGGACTGGCCGTACGTCGCTGAGCCCGAGACGACACATGTCCATGTATTTTGGGACCGTATGTTGAAAGCGATCCGCGTACCTTTCGGCGTACCCGGATCGCCTGCTTCGCAAGTGCCCCTCCGATTCCTGCAAGTATTCCTGAGTTTTGATGTTGCACCGATTACTCGTCCTCACTCTCGCGTCCTTGACCACTGGTCTGGCACTCTTGCCGGCATCTGCCCAGGAGTCCATTCCACTCTGGAAATACGTTGAGACGCTCCCCAACTCACCCGCTGGACGATATGACGACATGACATGGCTTGACCCGGATCGTGGGTGGGTCGTGAATCTGACGGGTGAAATCTGGCATACCAAGGACGGTGCGCAGACCTGGACGCGTCAAGCTCTGAATCCACAGGTCCGCTATCGGGCCGTCGCGTGCAGGGACTATCCATCCACCGCCACAGGCAAGGAGGTCTGCTGGGCTGGTACGGTTATATCAGAGGGTGCAGGAAACAGCTCTGGCATGTTGTGGGAAACGCGAGACGGGGGCGAACACTGGATAGATATCACCCATCGCATCAGTGGAACCCTGCCTCATGGCATATGTGGCATGGCATCGATTGGTAACAAGGCATGGGCGGTAGGAGCGTATTACGGGGAGCCCACGATTCTGCGTTCCGAAAATGGAGGCGAGACCTGGGTAGGAACTCCCGTAGGCGGATTGGCTGAAAACCTGATCGATGTGTACTTCAAGAATGAGCTGGAAGGCTACGCCACGGGTGGGACCGAAGGACTATCGACAGGAACGGCCGTCGTCCTGCGCACCCTCGACGGAGGGGTCACTTGGGAAAAAATGTTTGCCTCATCGCTCACGGATGGCGCCCAAGCAGAGTGGGGCTGGAAGATTTCGTTTCCGACGGAAGATGTCGGATACATCTCGGTGGAGTACAACAGCTCCGGCGCGCCAACGGCGAAAGTTCTGAAGACGATCGACGGTGGAGCTTCGTGGAGCGAAGTGTATGTACCGGGCAGTAATTCCAGTGCTGGCATGCAAGGAATCGGATTCATTTCACCCGATGTCGGCTGGGTATCCGGCCGAGGTGTGACGTCTGTGACAACGGACGGTGGGGATACGTGGATGCAATTATCCTCTTTCAACCCCGGTACCGGCAATGGCCAGATGGACGGAGCCATGAACCGTTTTTTTGTCGTCAACGATACGCTTGCATACGGTGTAGGACTACGACTCTATAAATTGACAACCTCGACGGCGACGAGTACTTCCTTGGAAGCCAAGCCGCTCCCTGAAGCTTTCAGCTTGGGCAATCCATACCCGAATCCATTCTCCGATCAAGCGCGCGTGCCCTACAGGCTGGACCGGGCGTCCATGGTGCACTTCAAAGTGATCGACATGCTGGGACGCGAGCACCGAGCCTTTCCCAGTCAGTATCTACAGCCCGGCTCGTACGAGTTGGTCTGGGATGGACGAAATGAAGCGGGCATTCGGGTTTCTGCAGGCGGATACATCTTTCTTGTCGATATTGGAGAATCGATTGAAACGAAACGGGTCGTCTTCGTCAAGTAGCAACGGACACCCCTCCTCACACTCTCCTGCGATATCATGGGCAAGCCCATCATCCACTTTGAAGTGGCCGGTACCGATGGCCCTGCATTAGAGTCCTTCTACAAGCACCTTTTTGATTGGAAAATCGATCACCAGGGCGAGGGAGACATGCAGTATGGATTCATCAGCGATGGATCGGCAGGGCCAATTGGCGGGGGGATCCGTCACGAACCAACGGGCGAAGCTGAGGTTGTTTTCTACGTGGAAGTAGAAGATCTGACGGCTGCCATGGAGCAAGCCAAGGCGCTCGGCGGTACCGTACGGATTGAGCCCATTGACACGGGAGACGTGACGTTCGGGATGATTCGTGACCCACAAGGAAACTCAATCGGCTTGATTCAACGTCCTGATCAATTCTCGGAGGAAGATGAATAACAATCCTATTGTTGTCCTTGGCTGCGGCCTGGTTGGAAGCGCAATAGTCAAGGATCTTGCCTTGATTGAAGAACGGCATGTGGTAGCTATCGATATTTCCCAACAAAATCTCGCCTCACTTCCAGACCACGATCGCATTACGACACGAGTCGAGGACGTCTCTGAACCGGGTAAGGTCGCCGAATTGGTGGCAGACGCCTCCATCGTAGTTTGCGCAGTGCCCGGATTCATGGGTTTCGAGACGCTGAAGAGAATCATTGAAGCGGGAAAGGCGGTCGTGGATATATCCTTCTTTCCAGAAGACGCCATGGACCTCGATGATCTTGCACGTGAAAACGGTGTGACAGCCGTGGTCGACTGCGGCGTAGCTCCCGGGCTGTGTAATATCCAGGCCGGTTGGGTCCAGGAGAAGATGGAAAAGGTCGAATCCTACCTCTGCATGGTGGGTGGCCTTCCTTCCATTCGCATCCAGCCGTTCGAATACCGGGCCGTCTTTTCGCCGATCGATGTCATCGAGGAATACACTCGACCTGCGCGGTATGTGGAGCATGGCCAGGTAGTCGTAAAACCTGCTCTTACGGGCATTGAGCCTGTGGATCTACCTGGCGTCGGTACGCTGGAAGCGTTCAACACCGACGGATTACGCTCCCTTATCTACACGCTGGATGCGCCGTTCAAGAAGGAAAAGACGCTGCGTTATCCGGGCCATGCAGCCCTTATGCGCACCTTTCGGGACACGGGCCTGTTCAGTGAGGAAGCAGTCCGCACGAAATCGGGAGATGTACGTCCGATAGACGTCACCAGCCGTCTATTGTTTGACGCGTGGAAGATGACGGAAGAAGATCGCGACCTCACCGTGATGCGGGTTGAAATGGAAGGCGTGGAAGATGGCGAACGCATCCGCTACACCTTCGATTTGCTGGACCATTACGACGAGAAGACAGATATCCACTCCATGGCTCGCACTACGGGCTATACGTGTACCATCGTGACTTCCCTATTGCTCAACGGTGACTTTGAACGAGCGGGAATCAATCCACCCGAATTCCTAGGTGCGACTCTGGGTTGCTACGATAAGGTGCTTGCCGGGTACGCGAGGCGTGATATTACTGTAGAGACCGTCCGCGAGGTGCTTGCCTGAAACGCATCCACTAAGGCTCATAGAGCTTTTATTCGCGGAACGACGTGATGGCTGAAATTCATTTTGAGGGGTGTGACATTTCGGTGTCACACCCCTCGCTGTATCATGCAATCAACGAGTTACACAATCCGTCGCAACGGGTCCTATCCACAACCCGAAACGATTCTGAAAGCCTGGTCAAGAGACCTGATGAACAGCATGAATACTTCCAAGCACACTAATACTTCCAAGCACACGGTATCCTCTCCCATTCCTGTCGCTTCGCCACAACCGCTGTCACGCAGAAGAGCACTGGCCACGCCGGGTATGCTGAGTGCACACATTCTGGCGGGTATGAAGCAACACGGATTCTACCTGAACATAGCCGGGCTGCGTCCAGAGCTGATCTCCTCCAACGAAGCTATTAGAGTACCGCTTGATGTGCTGCCGTTTTCGCAGCTTCAGGCAGTCAAGAATCTGGCTCACGATCAGTACGTGCGCGCCATGTTGAGCGCGGACCTGGAACTCGAGACCCACCGTGCCACGCTGAACTTCCTCAGTCGTCAGCTCCAGAAAGCGGCCCAAGAGCCCGTTACTGTGTCTGTAGTCGAGGGCCGCGGTCCGCGTCCTTCGCGGTCCGCTCGACGAAAGGACGAGACAACTTCCACATCCAAGGCAGCCTGATCCTCACCGTGGAGTCCGTGGACTACCCTTCGAGGTCGAGCCGGAGCTGTTCGGGAGGTAACCCGTCAGCAAGCGACCGCAAATGCGAGAGTGAAATGCCCAGTAAACGAACTGGCTTCTCCGGAGGCGCTGGGGCATGGTGCAGTAGCAGGTCCACGACCTCCAAAATATCTTCGCGGTCGTGGACCAGATGCGAGGTGCTCGTTTGCCGAGTAGATATCTGAAAGTCAGCCGTCTTGATTTTAAGGGTGATCGTTTGCCCGGCAAGTTGAGCATTCTGAAGTCGCTCCGAGACCTTCTCTGCGATACCTGCTAGTCGCTCTACCATTTCTCTCGGATCTGTCAGATTGGTTTCGAATGTGCGCTCCGCACCCAATGATTTTCGGCCGCGGTGCATGCGTACTGGTCTTTCATCCTGTCCTCGACACACGCGATAGTAGTAGCGGCCCGCTTTGCCGAAGCGCTGAACCAGTTCATCCTCTTCGAATTGTCGTAGGTCCGCTCCTGTTCGAATACCCTGCTCATGCATTCTTCGGGCGGTTACCGGGCCGACTCCGTGGAATTTTTCGACCGGTAGAGAGGCGATGAAAGCCAGCGCATCCCGTGGCCTGATTACCGTCAAACCATCCGGCTTCTGATGATCAGATCCGACCTTCGCCAGAAACTTGTTATAGGACACGCCCGCTGACGCCGTAAGGTTGACCTCTTCCTTTATGGCGCGCCGGATACGGCGCGCCATTTCTGTTGCGGAGAGACCCGGCTGCAAGGATGAAGTGACATCGAGGTACGCCTCGTCCAGCGAAAGCGGCTCCAGCGTTTCTGTGAATCGAAGAAAAATGTCCCTTACCTGCTTCGAAACCGCTCGATAGACCTCAAACCGGGCTGGAACGAATATCAAACCAGGACACTTCCTCGCGGCTACCGCGGAGGGCATGGCCGAATGGACGCCGAACTCTCTGGCTTCATAGGAGGCTGCCGCTACCACTCCACGTTTCGATGACCCACCGACAGCAACCGGCCTCCCTTTCAGATCGGGATGGTCGCGCTGCTCCACGGACGCATAGAATGCGTCCATGTCAACGTGAATGATTTTGCGCAGGTCTGCCATGATCTCGTCGTGATTCACTCCTTTATCGCGTTTCTCTGGGTACAGGATCCTTGGGTCACCTATGCATCCAGAATCGCGCTTTTGCCCCTGAAATACGGCATATGATTCACCGCTGCACATATATCGGAAGCCTCGTTGTACTCATCCTGGCTCTGGTTCCAGTAACAGGATGCTCGCCGGCCATTGCCCCTTTTTCTGGCTGTGCATACGAGCTGGCTGTGGATCTGAAAGTGGATGCCTTGCGAACCATGGAGCGCGCTGAAGAGCCCTTCTCAAAACATGAGCCTCGTGTTGAATCCTTGCAACGGCAGATGAAGAAGGCTGTCGAATTTGCGCGCGGTCGTCCCAACAACAGTATTACGACTCGCCAGTGGGAAATCATGATGAACCCCGAGGGCCACATGGTCGGTGGATTCCTGACCCGTTGGAAGCAAGACGATTCCCTGTCCTGGGGATTCATTCGGGAGGCCTCTGCCCAGATCGAGGCCGGCTTCGATGCCATTATCGGTCTTGAGAGCGGAAAAATCGGATCAAAGAAGTGAGGTCGAGATGTCTGAGCCTTTTGTCGATATCATCCTGCAAGAAATGCGTCACCAGCTTGAGGAAACCCTTCCCCGACTCTCGGACCGACTTCTACCGGCCGGAAAGTCCCTGCTGAAAGACTCAGCGTCTCAACTTGAAACCTGGGCTGCCCAAGCGGCATCGGGAGAGCTGAGTAGGGCAGATGTCGACTGGCTGGTGCGCTCTCGCTTGGATCTGCACCGTCTTTCCGCACTTCGCTCAGCCGGGTTGGCACAGGTTGAAATCGATCTTTTCCGACAGGCCATCACCCGTACGGTCATTGGTATGCTTGTCGGGCGAATAGCCGCCTGACTGGTTCAGAATCAGACGTCCGTTTGCAGAACCTGGAGGTCTATCCAGAGTACCTGAAAACGCGGTTGCGATGCGCGTTTATCGACGCTATGTTGACCGTCCCCGTGACCTGATTCCCTGTGCTTTTCCAGTTCCCCTATGTCTGAGTCGACCTACCTGGTCACTGCCCGAAAGTATCGACCACTTCTGTTCAAAGAAGTCGTTGCCCAGGAGCATGTTACGGAGACCCTGAAAAATGCGATCCGCCTTGACCGCCTGGCTCACGCTTACCTGTTTACGGGTCCGCGAGGCGTAGGAAAGACGACGGCGGCACGGATCCTGGCGAAGGCCATCAACTGCACCACGCCGATAGAGGATCGGGAAGATCGATCAGAGCCGTGCCGACAATGCGTTTCCTGTCAGTCGTTCGAGGAAGGGCGCAATCTGAACATCATCGAGATCGACGCGGCTTCCAACAACAAGGTCGATGATATTCGGGAGCTTCGGGATACGGTGCGGATTCCTCCGCAGAATAACCGCATGAAAGTCTACATCGTGGACGAGGTCCACATGCTGACTACCCAGGCGTTCAATGCCCTGCTGAAAACACTGGAGGAACCGCCCCCGCATGCGCTGTTCATCTTCGCCACAACGGAACCCCACAAGGTCCTTCCCACGATCCAATCCCGCTGCCAGCGATTCGATTTCCGGCGGATTGCCGTTCAGGAAACCATCGATCGGCTCCGACTCGTATGCCGGGAAGAATCCATTGTAGCCGATGATGCTTCCTTGATGCTCATCGCACGCAAGGGCGATGGCGCTCTGCGGGATGCGCTCTCTGTATTCGACCAGGCTGTTTCCCTGTGTGGTACGGATATCCAGCACGATGCATTGATCAAGGCGCTGGGTGTGGTGGACAGTGATCTGTTTTTCGTAGTCACAGAAGCCGTTCTCGATCGCGATCCGTCCGTGATGCTGCACATCGTCGACCGAATTGTGCGGGCAGGCTATGACTTGCAGGAGTTCGTCGATGGTCTTGCGGAGCATCTTCGCAATTTTCTCGTGGCCAGCACGGTCAACGATCTGCGACTGATCGAGGCTACCGATGCGGAACGTAAACGAATTACCGAGCAAGCGTCCCGTTTCTCCCAATCGATACTGATGTCACTGGTCCACATCATTGGCACGCTATCTTTTCAGCTTCGGAGCTCACGCCAACCGCGTCTCACCCTGGAAATGGGCCTGCTACGCATGTCATCCCTTCCCGATGCGGTAGACGTCAAAGCGGCATTGGCCAAATTGGACCGCCTGGAGAAGATGGCTACTTCCGGCGAAGTCAAGATCATCGAAGAGCGTGTGGTCCGAAAGCAGGTGGTTTCACTTCCAGATGTGCAGGCGCCAACGCCCACGCCAGCTCCTAAGCCTGCGGCCGCCTCAGAGCCAGAGCCAGAGCCAGAGCCAGAACCAAAGCCGGTTCCCTCTGCTGCTCCCACCGCTTCCACCGATCCGGTTGCCGCACCAACGACCGCCTCGACAAAGCCGGATACTCCTGTTCCCCCCGCTTCATCGCCGGAACACATAGAGCAGCCCCCTCATCCGGCTGAAGACCCGTCAGCATTCGACACCGAAGACACGGAAGCATCTCCCGCTCCCTTTCCTGAGCCCGACGCTCCGTCCACGACCAAACCCGTGCCTTCGGCCGCTCCCGCACCATCGCCATCACCATCGATTGATGCGCCTTCGGCTGCGCCAACCGACCCGGGCCCGTCTCTGTTTGGTGAAGCACCCGCCATTCGGAAACCGAGACCGCGGCATGAAGAACCCTCCAATGCACTTCTGGAAGAAGATGATGTGCTGGTAATGGAATCCGTGGAGGAAGGGGTTACGGCCGCACTACCAACGGAAATACAGTCATTCCAGCGTGTCTGGGATGAAATCGTTGAAGAAGTGATGGCCAACGAAAAGCAGCTGGGCTCCTTCCTGCGTCATGCACGCCTCCTGGCTTTTGAAGGCAAAACCCTGCTTGTGTCGGTCCCAGACGAATTCCATGCACGGGCCCTGCGCAACGAGCGCGCAAAGCTTGCGCACCGTCTCACCGAGGGTACGGGCCACCATGTCGAACGGATCGGATTCAAGGTAGACGCTCCCGTCAGTTCTGATCCAGATCTGGCTGATGATGAGCTGAACGCCAAGGAGACACTGGAAATGTTATGTGAAGAGAACCCTGCAGTCCGAGCGCTCGTGGAGCGTTTTGGTGGGGAGATCGTATGGTGATCCGTTCATCGCGACGTTGTGACGCCGCTCCAAAAGCCCGCCGCTTGTCTGCGTGGACCTATCACCTCCAACCTTTAATTGAGAGCAACCATGACTGACGGAATGAACATGGCTGACATGTTCGGTAAGATCGCCGACATGCAGAAGAAGATGGCCGAGACCCAGGAAAATCTCGGATCCCAATCCGCTACTGCTGAAGCTGGCGGTGGAATGGTTAAAGTGACGGCTAATGGCCTGCAGCGCGTAACATCCATTTCGATCGAGAAAGAAGTTGTTGATCCCTCGGATGTCGAACTACTTGAAGACCTGGTAATGGCTGGCGTGAACAAGGCGCTCGAAGAAGCATCTGGCCTGGCCAAGCAGGAAATGGCCAAAGCCGCAGGCGGACTGATCCCTCCAGGAATTGACCTGAGCCAATTCGGCCTCTGATGCAATTTTCCTCAGAATCGGTTGAAACCCTCGTAGAGCAGTTTGCGACGCTCCCCGGAATCGGTCGTAAAACAGCGCGGCGACTCGCAGCCTTCATCCTGAAGCAGCCGCGTTCCTCGGTTGAGGAAATGGCGACGGCGTTGATTGCAGTCAAGGATAAAGTGCTCTTCTGCTCGATCTGCTTCAATGTAGCTGATCATGATCCGTGTCCCGTATGCACGTCTGATCGCCGCAATCAGCAAACCATCTGTGTTGTCGAGGAGCCCAGTGACCTGATGGCTATCGAACGGACAGGCGGATATACGGGTGCGTATCACGTCCTGGGTGGCGCGATTTCCCCGCTCGATGGTATTGGCCCCGAAGATCTGCGCATCAAAGAGTTGGTAGCGCGCGTCGCAGCCCCAACAGACCGACCGGCCGTCGAAGAGATCATCTTGGCCGTCAACCCTTCGGTCGAAGGCGATACGACCGCCTATTACATCACCCAGTTGCTGGCTCCTTTTAAGGTGCAGGTCACGCGATTGGCTCGCGGTATTCCTATTGGAAGCGACCTCGAGTTCACCGACGAAGCCACGCTGACACGCGCGATCGAAGCGCGAGAAACAGTCTGAAATGGGTATAGGAGGGCATCAGCGTCGCAGGCTTCGATTCGGCCTCACATCCGATTCGGCCGGTGCCGCCACTACCGGCATTCTGTCTCCTCGCGCGGGTTGGGGATTCGCAGCATTCAGTCTGTTGATCCTGCTTGGGTACGTCCTATGGCCCATGCTGCGCGTCTTTACCACGGGACTGGACCCGGCCATCCTTACTGACATATTCCGGTCCATTAATTCGGCGAACACCCGCGCCCTATTCAACTCGGTCTGGATCTCAGTCTGGACCGTTGTTGGAGCCGGCATACTGGGTACGTCCATGGCCTGGCTGCTCTTCCGCTACGATTTCCCGCTGAAGAGTTCGCTGACGGCTCTCGCGGCGCTCCCCCTCGCACTCCCTCCCCTTGTTGGCGTTCTGGCGTTTCTGTTCCTCTATGGGGAAAGCGGCATACTCCCACGCGGATTACAGACCGTGCTGGGACTGGATGAAGTCCCGTTCGCCTTTTCCGGGCTGTGGGCTGTATGGCTCGTTCACGTCTACTCGATGTACGTGTTCTTCTACTTGTTCTGCTCGGCATCATTGAAAACGGTAGACCAGAGCCTGCTCGAAGCCGCCGCCGACATGGGGGCCAGTGCATGGCGCTCCTTCCGGACAGTGATACTTCCGCACCTTCGCCCGTCCATGGTCAGCGCCTCCTTGCTGGTCTTCATGATCTCGATGGCCTCTTTCACGGCGCCACTCTTGTTCGCCGGTACCAAAAATTTCCTGACGCTGCAGATTTACAACTACAAGATGAACGGCAATCTGGAGTACTCCGCCGCCGTTTCCGTAGTGCTGACCGTGATATGTCTCATCTTCCTGCTCCTGATCGAGATGGAGCGACGCAGCGGCAGGGTATCTACAGCCTCCAAGGGTTCGGCGCCGGCTCCCAGCCCGGTGTCCTCCGGTCCAGCCCGCATCCTGGCATTGCTGGGAGCCGGCGCGATCATAGTGTTTTTGGCGCTTCCCGTGCTCACGGTCATTCTGATATCCTTTGTCAAAGAAGGAAGCTGGACCTACCAAGTTCTCCCCCAGGCCTACACGCTGGATAACTATCTCAATCTGCTGAGGCAGCCGGATGTCGCCCAGCCGATCCTGAATTCCCTGCGTATGGCCACCATGGCCTCCGTCGCCAACGTCCTTTTCGGTGTAATGGTAGCCCTACTGATCGTGAAAGGGCGTGTCCGCGGACGGGCCTTGATCCGCCTGCTGTCGGTCCTCCCATTTGCCATTCCAGGCACGGTCATCGCCATCAACCTGATCATCACCTTCAGTCAGTCATCTGCCCTCTCGGGAGGCGCGATCCTGGTCGGGACGTTCTGGATCCTCCCCCTGGCCTACTTCATCCGGCATATTCCGCTGGTGGTCCGTTCTACCACGGCCGCCCTCGAGACATACGACGATCGGCTGACAGACGCATCGATTGACCTGGGAGCTTCACGTTGGCGCACCTTTCGACAAGTCATGCTTCCATCCATCCTTCCTGGAATCCTGGCCGGAAGCCTCCTCACCTTCGTGACAGCGCTCGGAGAGTTCGTCTCCTCGATTCTGCTTTACGTGTTCGACAACCGGCCAATATCCGTCGAGATTTTGTCCCAACTGCGCCTGAATGATTTCGGGGCTGCCGCCGCCTATTCCGTCTTCCTGATGATTCTGATCGGAATCGCCACGTGGCTGACCGGCCGCTACTCGGGCGGCCGATCCGGCGCACTGTCAATCTAGCCGTCCATTCGAAACAGGCGCCGTCTCTTCGAAACAGGCCCGACGACCAGAGGCCCGACAGCCAGAGGCGCAGCGACGAGAGGCGCCATGACCAAAGGTGCGATGGTCAAAGGTGCAGTCACCAGCATCCGGACGGCCAAAGACTAGACGTCCGACGTCATGATGAACGTTGGACGCTGTGCAAAGGAGTGGTAGTAGGGACGGAAACGATCCACGTTGTAATACTTGGACACATCGACCACCTTCTTCGTGCCCACCACGACATCCAGCGGAACGTTGTCGTATGTCCCATTGCGAACGCTCACCAATCGGCCGTTTGAGCGATTCAGGATGAGATCCAGTGCCAGGTTTCCGAATGCCATCGGGACAATGGAGTCCAGGGCATCGGGATCACCACAACGAACAAGGTAACCGAGGCGCTGACTGACGACGTTGACACGCTTGCCGTTGTTGTACTTGGGAGAGAGTCGCTTCAGATCTGCCGCGACCTTATCCCCGATGCCACCCAGCTTTTTGTGGCCATACTGGTCGGCTTCATTTCCTTCGAACGACATGCCGTCGTGATGTGCCATCGTGGCCCCTTCGGACACCAGAACAACGGCATATTTACTTGGATGCCGGTTGCGATCGTAAGACAGGATTTCAGTCAGTTGCTCCGGGTCGAATGGATGCTCCGGAATAATGCATCGGTCCGCTGCACCTGCCATGGTGGGCAGGAGTGCCGTGAATCCGGCATACCGGCCGAAAACCTCGATCACGAGGTAGCGCTCGTGCGAGCCGGCCGACGTACGAAGAGTGTGGGCAAGCTCGATGGTGCGGGTTACGCACGTACCGAATCCGATGCAATAGTCGGTACCCGGCACATCATTATCCATGGTCTTCGGAATGGCGATCACCTTTACGCCTTCTTTGTACAGCCGATGGCCATAACTGAGCGTATCGTCACCGCCGATTGGAATGAGATAGTCCAACCCCATGAACTCGATGTTTTTCAGGATGTCCGGCGTCATGTCGTTGATTTCATCCGAATACGCATCCTTCAGATGTGGAGGAACCATGGCCTGTGGGAGATGGCTCGGCCGGGTGCGTGATGAATGCAGGAACGTTCCACCTGTCCGACCCGCGCGATTCACGACATCCTCGGTCAATACAGAGTAACAGTGGCTGTTGTCTGCTTCTGGATCCCGTACGATTTCGACAAGCCCTGCCCAACCGCGTCGAATACCAATGACGCGATATCCTTCGCGAACGGCTCGGATGGTGACGGCACGAATAGCCGGATTGAGTCCAGGGACGTCGCCGCCGCCTGTAAGAATACCGATGGTACCTTTATAAGAAGTCATTTTGGTCGTACTCAGGATGAATGCACTGCGCAGACGCTTTAAGGTCGTCCGCGCGTTTCGGAGCTCACGGGTCACTGACCCGAAGGACGTCTGAAGTAAAGGCAGGAAGGCCGCCGGGTCAACCGGGAACCCCCGGCGTTTACGCAGGGATAGTCCCATATACCACTCTCCAGTCGAGGAAGGCATTCAATCCTGTCCTATAAGAAGGCCCGTCTCGGTCGCGACGAACCACCGCGAGCGGACAGATCAATCACCGAATGCGTGTAGCGTAGCACCGTTCAAACTATCACCGGCCGGTGAGGCCAGATACAGGAAGTGCTCTACCAGATCTTCCGCCGCGACTCCCTTCGCATCCTGTCCATCGAAAAGGATCATCGATGGGGCCACAGCATGCGCGTTAAGGCCTGACCCCGCATATTCGGCTGCGATCGCTTCGACCAGCCGCTTCACGCCAGCCTTGGAGGCTGAATAGGCCGCTTGCTGTGCGGCTCCCCTCACACTTCCCTGCTGTGAGCTGATCCCAATCAGGGCACCTCCATCTTCGGCCATCATTCGGGCTCCTTCGCGAAAAATCAGGAAGGAGCTGGTCAAGTTGACATCCATCATGGTGCGCCAAGCGCCCAGGTCCGTCTCGGCGAAGGGCGCTATAGCCCACATTCCGATCGTATGCACGATCACGGATGGCGTGCCGTACGCTTTCTGAATGCCGCCGAACACCTCGGCCACGGACGATTCGTTGGTGGCATCAATAGCCAGGACGGGTGCGACGCCATCATCAGACGCCGAGCGGTCCAGACCTACTACCCGGTATCCCGCATTAAGGAATCCTTGCATGGTGACGGAGCCAAGCCGGCCTGATCCGCCTGTGATGATAGCAAGGGGTTCAACTTCGTTCATTAGTCTGCCTGGGATGTGTGGTCGTAAAGAACCTTCCAGCCTTCGGTACCGCGGTGCATCAAAAGCGTGTATCGCCCTCCTATGTCTCCGTATTCTCCCTCCCGTTTCAGATTCCATGCGCCAAAGACCGTAGCCCACTCCTCGGAAAGGATGTCGATGGTAAGATCGCTGAAAGTAAGCTGTCCCATGGCGCCACGGTCAGGATAAGTGGTGTAATACCGATCAAGCGCTGCCTCCCAGCCGTAACGCACCGAGGCTCCCGATGTGAATCGGAGCGTGTCAGATTTGACGTAGTCGTCCATGAACAGCTCGATATCGCCTGCATTCCAGGCAGCCTGCTGCCCCATCAGGACATCACGGATTACCGCACGTTCAGCCACCTCATCAAGGGTATCGGGCTCTTGCATGTCCGTTGAACATCCCAGGACGACCGTACCGAGGGTAATTACCACCAGAGTGGCACGAAAAATGCCCTTCATTTCGTTGGGTACCATAGTATGCTGCATCATATTTAGCGTAAGGAAGTTAGACCGGCATTCCTGTTGAGCGCCCTTCTCAGCGGAGGGGTCACAGGGATTACGGGAGGCCTTACGACAAGGTAGCAGAAACACCGGAATTGGGAGAACCTATCGGCGCCTGCTGCATACGTCCCATCCTTGGCCAGACACGGCCTCTTCAATCTGCAAAATCAGCCCTAAAACGTCCTATACGCCGTATCGTTACGAATTCGAAAGTCGATCATCGTGAATCCGTTCCCTCGGGCCGGATTCGCGTTTGAGTAATCAGGAACGGTCCCGTCACTGTTTTGCGTCACGAACCGGTAAGGTCCAAGGAAAGCCGCACGGATGCGGAATCCCCTTCTCGTCTGCGAAGGTGGTTTGCGGGCATCATCGCGCTGTTCGTAGTGTCGATGGTATGGGTGAGTTCTGCTGCAACAGATCCCGACTTTGAGAGCTGGAGGAGCCAGTCAGGATATATCGCACTTGCAGACACCGATTCGGTAGCGATTGACACCTTGGATATCGATACACTCGACGTCGATAGTCTGCTGGTTGATTCCCTCTTCGTCCCTGATTCCGCCTTGGTCTGGGATTACATTCCGGCTTTCAAGCGTGATGCTTGGAGCGCCGAGGTCTCCCCGCGCGATCGCCTTGTCATGTCCCCATCCTTGGGACGCTGGTGGCGGTATGATATCGAATTCGACACCCTCGCTACGACTTACACCGCCCGAGAGCAAGTCGGAGAATGGGATGCGCGCTATCCGGTGGA
>JAURNP010000147.1 GCA_030830105.1 Rhodothermales bacterium
AACAGGTGAGCCCTGACCTTGGCTTTACCTGTTTCGACCGGACAAACCGGTACGAAAGATCTGCAGAGCTCCCACACGTCCTGAGCGTCGCGCTGTTGCGCTTCGTTCAGGCCCTCTAGAGCCGTCGATGGAAGGTTATATGTGTTTTCGCTTTTCAAGATCGCTTGTAAGCGGGTGGAGGAAACCCCGAGTTCACTCGAAGGATGATTCCATCTCCCTGAAGGCATCCAGCTTCTTCCGAATATGCTGGAGTGCCAGAACGATGTGGTTGTTGACAGTCTTGGGAGCGAGATCCATCAGAGCTGCTATCTCTTCATGGCTAAGGCCCTCGAATCGGCTCAGCATGAAAGCTTCGCGTCGTCGCTGGGGCATCTCGTTGATCCACAGTTGAAGATTTTCCTTCAGCTGGGCTGCGTCCAACTCATCGTCGTTCAATGTGTCAAAGCGGACAGAGGGGTGATCATCTTCGATGGCCTCGGCGGCGTGCCGTTTCCTCTGCCGTTCATGATTGAGGGAGTAGTTCCGCACCATCTGATACATCAACGCTCTAAGAGAACGTTCAGGATCGATGGTTTCGCGGACCTGCCAGAGTTTCAGGTATACATCCTGCAAAATGTCCGAGGCGGCAGCTTGATCATGCGTGATGTAGAGCGCGTATCTGAACAACGCGTCGTAACTCGCATCGAAAAGCGCTGCGTAGGACTTCTCGTCAGAACGTAAAAGACCGTGACTCCAGCTGCGAAACTGCTCATCCGGGATGGATCGCATGTCGACTATGCCTCAATCGCATTTATTACACGGAGAAACGCTTCACTACCCAAATTTGGACCAGGCTTCACAAGGAACCTTAGGCAATAGGAGTAACGGTAAGGGGCACTATGCATTAGGTGGTGGCTCATAAGGTGCATGCACTCGCTGCTCCGGGAAAAGGAGAAAAAAAGTTGCGCAAAAATGGGCTGCAGGAGTTGATGTAGCACTTTAAGTGGAGCAATACGTTTCGCTTCGTTTGTGGCAGGTACTGCAAAATATGCATTGAATGCGACGGTCTCACTGATCTAGGAGGAACCGGGGTATGAACCAGCAATTACAGAGCAGCCCCCAGGACGCCCATCATTGCACGGACTATTTCTGAATGGCCTTCGAACAGCGCCGCATCCGCAACTTCTGCATCATTGCCCACATCGATCACGGGAAAAGTACGCTCGCTGATCGACTATTGGAATTGACAGGCACGTTGTCCAAACGTGAATTGCAGGAACAGGTTCTAGATTCCATGGATCTTGAGCGAGAACGCGGGATCACGATCAAGAGTCATGCCATCAGAATGGATTACGAATCGGATGACGGTGAGTCCTACGTGCTCAACCTGATTGATACGCCCGGTCACGTCGATTTCACTTATGAAGTATCCCGTGCACTGGAGGCTTGTGAGGGCGCCATCCTTGTAGTCGATGCCGCACAAGGTATCGAAGCGCAAACCATCTCCAATCTGCTTCTGGCCATGGAGCAGGATCTCGAGATCATTCCGGTTCTGAACAAGCTGGACTTACCGGGTGCAAACCCGGATGCGGTTGCTCAGTCCATCGAGAATTTGATCGGCGAGCCAGCCGAGGATGTCCTTCGCATCAGTGCGAAAACAGGTGAGGGAGTCCACGAGCTACTCGAAAAGATCGTAGACCGCGTTCCTGCGCCATCAGGTGACCCCGATGCGCCTCTCAAGGCCTTGATTTTCGATTCGGTCTTTGACACCTATCGGGGGTCGATCGTCTATGCGCGAGTATTTGATGGATCGTTGGAAAAGCGCGAAGGGATCAAGTTCATGGCCACCGGTGCTGAGGTAGATGCGGAAGAGATTGGCTTCATGCGCATGAAGCTCCAGCCGGTCAAAAAGCTTTCGGCCGGCGAAGTTGGATATATCATCGGCTCGATCAAAGATGTAAAGGAAACTCAAGTAGGAGATACCGTCACGACACAGGCCCGGCCTGCCGACGCTCCCATTTCCGGCTTCCGCGAAGCCAAACCCATGGTTTTCTCTGGCGTCTATCCGACGAACGCCGAGGATTTTGAGGACCTACGTACCTCGCTCGAGAAACTGCAACTCAACGATGCAGCTCTCACTTTCGAACCGGAAACCTCGGCAGCGCTCGGATTCGGCTTCCGAGTAGGCTTCCTGGGGCTCCTGCATATGGAAATCATCCAGGAGCGTCTCGATAGGGAATTCAACCTGG
Organism: Rhodothermales bacterium; assembly: GCA_030830105.1. GTDB lineage: Bacteria > Bacteroidota > Rhodothermia > Rhodothermales > UBA10348 > JAAZVD01. The sequence goes on from JAURNP010000147.1 coordinate 2,229, forward strand.
ATATCATCACGACGGTGCCGAACGTGAAGTACCGGGTTCTGCAGACCGATACGTCGCAGATTACGGTCGAGAATCCGTCCAACATGCCAGATGTCGGGAAAATAGATTCGATTTCAGAGCCCTATGTAAAGGCAGAAATCATCACGCCTACCGAGTACATCGGTGGTCTGATGCAGTTGTGTCAGGATCGGCGTGGTACCTACATCAATACGAATTACCTCGATTCCGAGCGGGTGAGCCTGGAATACCAGCTGCCCCTCGCCGAAATCGTTTTCGATTTCTACGACAAGCTGAAGAGCATCAGTCGCGGTTATGCCTCACTCGACTACGAGTACATTGATTATCGTGAAAGCCATCTCGTCAAACTCGACGTAATGATCAATGGCGATCCGGTTGATGCGCTCTCCACGATCGTTCACCGTGATAAGGCTTATGAAATGGGTCGGAAACTGGTGAAGAAACTTCGTGAACTAATTCCGAGGCAGATGTTTGATGTAGCCCTTCAAGCTGCCGTTGGATCGCGAATCATTTCTCGCGAGACGGTTAAAGCCATGCGCAAGGATGTGACCGCCAAGTGTTACGGTGGTGATATCTCCAGAAAACGCAAGCTGCTAGAAAAGCAGAAAGCAGGGAAGAAGCGTATGAAGCAAGTTGGAAGCGTAGAGGTGCCTCAGGAAGCATTCTTGGCAGTGCTTTCGATGGAAGACTGATCCGGAACGCTGCTCCAGGACCCCTGCAACAAAACGGCTGTAACCAACCCCCGCAGCCATACCGCTGCAACCGGGACAATGGAGACGTGTATCAATCGGGAAACCGACTCTTCTCAATGGCCCTCTTACGCGCATTTTGCCTGGCTTTCTTGATTGCCTTCTCGGCTTTTCAGGTCACCGACGCCCGTGCGCAGCGTCTTTCGTCCTCTGAACTGTTGAGGCAATACCTGCATGCCAGGACGGCGTTCTTGGCTGAGCGGGAATCCGCGCACCCCTTCAACCTTTTGGAATTCCGGGGACCAGAGACCCTTTACCTGCCTGGAGATACCATGCGCGTTTGGTTGGAAGGCCTGCAGCATCAAAGGCTACTGGCCATGCTGCCTGAGCCAATTGCCCTATTCAGCATTGACGACTGGGAGAAGATCAGTAATCTGCGTAGCGCCGCATTCGAGGAAGTCTTCGACGATACCCAGTGGGCCTTCACGGGCAGTAATTCGCGAAGTTCAATTGATACGATGCGTACTGCGGATCTGCGAAGCCGATTTCAGACTGTTTTCGGCGCCCCCACGGTGACGCTGGTGGAAACTCCTGCTCCAGATTCCCTGCAACGTGAGCAGATTGTGGAATTCGAGTACTGGTTCTTGCTGAACGATTCCGTCCGTGTTGTGGTGCTGGACGTGAATGGGCCCTGGGATCGTGGGGTAGTACTTGCAGCGGATCAGGACTACCGGGCCTATTTACCGGTTATAAAGAGAGAATTTCTCGAGCAACTCATTCCAGAGGCTGACCGTACACCGTTTGCTGACTATTACTACAACATTGACCAACAAACCTGGTATTTGACAGGTTTTGACGGAGCATCTTTTTTCGATAGGCGTATTGAGCGCCCCGATATGAGTGAGGGGAGACCTTCTCCGATCCGAGGACCGGATCCGATACCTCTCGACGACCCCAACGAACAGGAGTAATTCCGTGGCAAAGAGCCTAACAGAGGCGCGCCGTGAAGAACGCAAACGGCGCAAGGCAAATAGAACCAGACCCCGGGACGGCAACGACAAGGCCGGCTCTGGCGCGCCGCAAAAAGGCAAGATCCGCGAATGGGTGGATGCGATGGTATTTGCCATCGTCGTCATGGTCATCCTCAGAACGCTATTCTTTGATCTGTTCCGGATTCCGTCTCCGTCCATGGAGAAGAATCTGCTGGTCGGCGACTATTTGTTCGTTTCCAAACTCCACTACGGAACCCGTACTCCGATGACGATCGGAGTGCCGTTTACTCAGATCTATCTGCCAGGACTGACTTTCCCTTACACACGCATACCCGGTTTTTCGGAAGTGAAACGTGGCGATGCTGTCGTCTTCAACTGGCCCGATGACGATGTAGAGGTCATCGAGCGCAGGATGCACTATATAAAGCGGGTTGTGGGGCTGCCCGGAGAAGCGATCGCCATCGAGGACAAGCAGGTCATTGTCGATGGTGAGGAGATTCCACTGATGGAAGGGATGCAGCAATACTGGAATGTGACCAAGACGGATCCACGTGTTCAGCTGAACCGATCAGCGCTTGAGGAACTGGGCATCACTGATGTCATCCAGACGGCAGACCCAGTCGTGGTACGCTTGATTGCTACTGAACCCTCTGCGGATATCATTGCAAACTGGCCGTGGGTAGATCAGGTGCAACCTGCTGTCGCCACGTCAAATTCGGTCTACGATGCGGCCATGTACCCAGCCGGACGCGGATGGACGCCAGACAACTATGGCCCTGTCACAGTGCCTGGTATGGGAATGAGCGTGACGCTGAACGACGAGAATTGGCCCGTCTACCAGCGCGTTATTTCGCATTTCGAGGGTCACGACACAGGACGAGCCGTGGATGGTCGTTTCCTGATTGATGGCCAGCCCGCCTCGGAGTACACCTTTGAGCAGGACTATTACTTCGTCATGGGTGACAATCGCGACAACTCTGAGGATAGTCGCTTCTGGGGATTCGTTCCCATGGATCACGTCGTTGGAAAAGCTCTCCTTGTCTACTTCTCGTGGGACAAGGACAGTATGCTGCCACGATTTGGACGGCTTTTCTCGATCATCAACTGATCAATCATTTCCGGTGAGCAGCGTCAGGGAGACGTTCCCCTGATCCGGTCGAAGTAGCGCTGCTGATCCGTACCTGGAGGCACATCGTATGGATGTGTCGGTAGTGAGACCATGTTCAAGACGGGCATGCGGCCTTCTCTGGAAAAGGTGGAAGGTGGCCCCAGGGGGTCTTCTCCAATTACGAGAAAGGTGGTGCCCGGCTTTGCGATTGTACCGAAGCCTGTCCGATATCCGCGTGATCCTTTTTCCCATCCGTCTGCCCAGTCGTATATCCATTGAGCATCTTCGTCCACCAGCCGTACGCAGCCATGGCTCATAGGACCACCGCTTGGCATCGGGTACTGATGAATATGGATACCGCGCGATTCGACAAAATTGATCACCCAGTACATCTCCCAAGGTTCACCGGGCGGACTGTGGGAGGAAACCCGATATTCGGTCTTCCAATTGAAATTGAAACGGCCGTTTGGCGTGCGGTGTTTTGGATCCCCGGTGTTTACGATACCCCATCGAGCGAGGCGCCCTGACTCATATGCGGCCCAGGCCTGAATTGATTTGTCGATAACAAAGAGTTTTTCAAAGCTCAGTCCTCCAGCATAAAAGCGAGGAAAGGGCGAATAGGCACAGAAATCTAGGTCCCACTTATCAGGAACAAACAGGGTATCCCCAATGGAGGTCTGGTGTATCAACTTTCGGTTGAGTAGACCCACAAGAAGCGAACGACTCCGCCCTACATTCACGTCTCCATCTCCGATGATCTTGTAGAAGGTATTCCTGGCCAGAACATTGTTGTCCCGGGAGTTATAGAGCACCTTGTAGGTGTATCGAACGTTGGGCAAGCGTTCGAGCTCAGGAGTGCATTCGTGCATGATCTCGGCCAATTCACCCTGATTGAGGTAGAACTGTGCCTGAACAGGCGTGATCAGGAAGAGGGAAAGGACAAGGAGTCCAGCGACATGTCGAATACGCAGAGACGGCATGGAATAAATGGGATCAGTTCAGGGGAAAAAGTCAGAAACTCTCATTCGATAGGACACCAATAATCGTGCCCATACCCATGTTCCTGAAAAAGCACCAATTAGAGACTCTCAGGCACTGCAGCCTTCAGATCTGAGTCTCGAAATCATCTCATTGCTGCCCATGACAATCAAGATATCTCTTTTCTTGATCACTTCAGCAGGACCTGGGTTGAACGTCATATCCCTGGTGACTCCGTCCATAAGGGCTACGACAATGGCTTCGAAACGCTCGCGAAACTGAGCCTCCCGAAGCGTCTTGCCCGCTAGTTCAGACCCGGCTTCCACCAGGACCTAGTCTATTGAATGGGCCAGAGCATCCGATTGCATGATTCGCTCCATGAAACGCTCCACAGAAGGACGAAGCAGGACTTGAGCCATCCGATCGGCACCAATCTCGTAGGGAGCCACCACTTTGTCCGCCCCGGACCGAATGAGTTTACGTCGATTGGCGTTGGTGTCAGTACGAACCATGATGAAAATATCCGGATTCAGTTCGCGAGCGACCAATGTGGCAAAAACGTTTGCCCGGTCCTCAGGAAGCGTAAGAATGAGCCCTTTAGCTCTTTCGATGCCGGCTTCCTCCAGAACATCCTCCTTCTCCGCATCCCCAATCAGGTATTTATATCCCTGCGCCTCCAATTCGTCTTCACGATCCTCCTCCAGTTCGATGATCACGAATGGCTTACCGGCGCGATCTAGATCACTAGCAATACGTTGCCCGATGCGGCCATGACCCGCAACGATATAGTGGTCCGAGGTGGCATTGATGGATCTCATCATAGTTCTATAGCGGAATGCCTGCGTGTTCAAAAGAACCTGAGCGGTACGTGTGGCTATGAATGCTACGCTACCAATGCCGGTCAATCCGATCAGGATGGTAAAAAAGCGGCCTGTTTCAGACAGGGAGTGTACCTCCCTGAATCCAATGGTCGTCAGCGTAATGAAGGTCATGTACAGGCTATCGCCCCACGACCACCCCTCGATCAGCGCATATCCTATGGTGCCTACCACCAAAACACTGGCCAAAAACAGATTTGCTACCACGAGCTCTCGGCTCATGAAGACATTCCTGTTGGAGGTTGTTGTGCGCCGAGATGTCATTGGGAGTGAGGAAGGATTCAGCCTACGGCTTCTTCAGCTTGCGGAAGGAGTCTTGCGTGCCAGGATGTGGATGCAGGTCTCAGAAGGCCACTTTCCCGCAGTCCTCCAAGGGAACGGAGCGAGAGATCGACTACCTTCGTATTAGCATTCACAGCTCCTTTGGACGCAAGCATCTTGAACTGCGTACGTGACACAACCTGCAGCTCAGCATCGTCGTCTTCGAAAATGATATTAAGCGCAGACACCCAGTCAAAGGACCGCGAAATGGCCGCGTCCTGGAGCAGGTGCAGCGACTTGTCTATGCCGCATCCGCTGATGTCGCCATTTTCGATGTGCGCTGCGACCACCACAATGCGTTGATCGAATACTGTACACGCACCGATTACATTTCGACCGTGCGAGGACCATTCCCGCTGGAAAGAATCGAAAAGCGATTCCAGAAAGGCTACTTCTTCCTCGGTGAGGGGGCGATCCGTAGCATAAAGCCAGCAATCTGTACTGTCAGGCAGATGATCGAAGGTGTCGAGCATATGGAATTAATGGTCTCGGACGCACGAATCAGGAAGCACTGGATACGGACTCGCGTTCGTTTTCCTGGTGAATGCGAGCCTTCTGTCGGAGTTCGTGTCAAATCGTTGCTACAAACGCATTCGGGCTCCGAAAGATCGCTATACTCGGCAACGAATCTCAACATCATTCTCTCTTCAATCATCCTCCTGAGTCATGGATCTCGAATTGAACGGAAAGGTTGCCATTGTAAGTGGAGCCAGTCGCGGAATCGGCTTGGCCATCGCCCACGGTCTAGCCAAGGAAGGCTGCCGTTTGTTAGTCTGTGCCCGTGGAGCAGAAGCGCTGGAAAAGGCAGTTGAGGAGCTCAAAAGTCATGGCTCGGCAGTGCACGGTGTGGCGTTGGATGTGACCGATCCAGTTGCCGGAGACCAGCTGGCTGAGAAGGCGATCGAGCTGTACGGGGGTATCGATATCCTGGTAGCCAACGCAGGAGGTAATCGGCGCGGACAGTTTGAGGAAACAAGTGATCAGGACTGGGATGATATTCTTGATTTGAATCTGAAAGCCCATCTACGCACGGCTCGTGCTGTGATACCATCGCTCAAGGAATCGGACGCTGGATCCATGGTATTCATCTCTTCCATCTTTGGTCGAGAAGCGGGAGGGGCAGGTTTGTCGATCTACAACTCCACAAAATCAGCACTGATCAGCGCCGCAAAGATCATGGCTATCGAGCTGGGAGCACATGGTATACGGGTGAACACAGTGGCCCCCGGCTCTATTCGGTTTGA
>JAURNP010000148.1 GCA_030830105.1 Rhodothermales bacterium
AGAAAGGACGGTTTTCCAGGTTCAGGCGAACGTCTGCACCGTAGGCCATACCGCTGGCTTCCTGCAGCGTGGTCGTGAATTGCGGGAACGCACTGAAAATTGGCGCTGAGATGTGGTCGTAGTCTTTGTAAAACGTTTCCACGGCACCGCTCAACCAAGGCTGAATCTTGACATTCCAACCCAGGATTCCATGCATGGACTGCATGGCTTCCTGTCCTTCGGGCGTGGTGATCCAGGCCGTGAAAAGATTGCCCAGGTCCCGCTCGTCGGTCAAACCCGTGAGCGCCTGATGATACATCCCCCAAGCCGCGTTGATCTGATGACGCCCTTCTTTACCTGTTGGCCAAACTGAAACGCGCAAGCGGGGCTCCAACCAGGATTGAGAGCGATCTGGCAGCATGTAGAGATGGAGACCCGAATTGATCATGGCGTGATCGCCGAACAAATCCAGAGTGGTTTCCCCGTAGGCCTGAAGCTCTGTGAGCTCTTCGGCCGACGTGGTGAACTCGGTAAACAGATCATCCAATGTGTAGCCCAGGTCGGTTCTGCGCAAAGTCGAACCGATCGAAATATCGCCGCGGTCGAGAAGCCAACTGAGGCGCATACTCGCTTCGATACTTTCAACGGTGGCCTCCCTCTCAGGGCTTCCCTCAGGTCCGAAGGTGTTGGTCATTTCGGACCGACCGGCTGTCACTCGGGAAACCAGTGGCACCTTGTTGGAGCGGTATATCCAGGTACCGCCGAACACCCGGTTTTCCCAAGCCACTTCGGTACTGTCGTTTATTTCAGACGCTTCGGCATCACCAAAGACCGACTTCTTGGATCCGGCGATATCACCGCGGTCGTCCGTATCAAGGAAGGTCAATGATAGTTCATGGCTTCCACCAAGCAGGGCGTGAATCTTGCCAAAGCGATCGCCGAATCGATAGGGCATCCGCTGGCCAAACAAGTCTGGAATCAATTCCTCTACGAACGACTGGCGCGCGCTGAAAATGGCCGAAACACGGCCATCGATAATCGGACCTTCAATGGTCGCTGAACTCAGGAAAGGAGCCACCGAAACAGACCCAGCCACATTCTGCTTATTACCATTTCGTGCGGTGACATCCAGGATGGATGACGTCCGCCCCCCGTATTGCGCTCCAAATCCACCGGTATAGAAGCTGGCGCGGTCGACCAGTTCCTCCGGAAAGGCCGAGTAAAAACTCAGCACGTGAAAAGGCATGTAGACGGGAAGACCATCGAGCAACGCAAGATTCTGATCGACCGCGCCACCTCGAACGAAAAACTGCCCTCCGCGGTCTCCCTGAACCGTAACGCCAGGAATCGTCTGCAGATAAGAGGCCAGGTCACCGGACACTCCAGGTACAGGGACGCGATTGATGGCTGCTGGGACAACCGTTTCAAGCCCGGCGGCAACCGTGGTGATTCCACCAATCGCTTCAGCCTCCACCACCAGTTCGTCGATTTCCGACGCTCTCATTTCCAGCGCTATGCGGAAGTCCCGAACATCGCCGAGAGAAAGGGAGACTGATTCCATCCAAGACTCGAATCCGACGAACGAAACGACCAGGTCGTAATTGCCCGGGGAGACACGGTTCATGACGAAATAACCATCGCCATCGGTGGCGGAACCAGCTACGAGTGTGTCGCCGGATCTTAATGCCACAGTAGCGCCTTGCAAAGGCTGTTCGTTGGTGGCGTCCGTCACAAATCCTCGCAGGATGGCCTGCTGGGCCAAAACATCCTGGGAGACTGAAAGCAATAGAAGGACTAGCCCGTATCGGAAGGCTCTCATAAGCGTTTCTGGGAAGGCGGGAAGGAGACGGAAAGTACCGGATCTCCTCCAAACGAGGACGGCCTCTCACCTGAGCGGTGCAGGTCGCCTTGTCAGTCGATACGCATGGGCCTTGAATGGGACCCGCAGCACCCTATCCGCCGTGTCGCGTCCGCAATACATCGGTGACGTGCTTCAGCGAGATACCCCTCGAACGCAGGAGCACAAGAACATGATAGAACAGATCTGCCGTTTCCTCAGCGAGCTTCTCTTCCGTTCCGGCGGCACCCTCCAGCGCTGTTTCAACTCCTTCCTCTCCAACTTTCTGGGAGATCTTCTTGGCGCCGGCATTCAAGAGCTTCACGGTGTAGGAAGCATCATCGTCTTCCGTTTCGCGGGTCGCAATGACCTGCTCCAGAAGGCGTAGGAAAGCGGCTGGATCCTCATTGGACTCATCCCAGCACGTATCGGCACCCGTATGACACGTCGGTCCCTTTGGAGCCGCCTTTATCAAGAGGGCATCACCATCACAATCGATGCGCATCTCGCGAAAGTTCAGGGTGTTGCCAGACGTTTCCCCCTTCTCCCACAGCTGTTGGCGGGAGCGACTGAAGAACGTGACGCGACCGGTCTCAAAAGTCCGTTGGACGGAGGCTGCATTCATATAGCCCAGCATCAGGACACGGTTGGTCTCTTCATCCTGGATGATGGCAGGGATGAGTCCTTGCTCATCAAAGGTCAAGGCGTCAAGAGTATCGGCCGGCTCAAGAATTCCTGGAAATGAGGTGCTCATGACATGCGAACGGGGATTCCCGCGTGTTGAAGGTCAGATTTGAGAGACGGGATAGGGACTTCGCCGAAGTGGAAAATGCTGGCAGCCAGCGCGGCATCAGCAGCATTCGCCTCGAACACATCGGTGAAGTGTTGAGCGCTACCTGCCCCGCCGGAGGCGATAACAGGAATGGAAACGTTCCGCGAGATGGTTCGCGTGATGTCAATAGCAAAACCGGCTTTCGTTCCATCATGGTCCATGGACGTCAGCAGGATTTCGCCAGCTCCCAGCCCATCCATTTTGCGAGCCCATGCAACGGCTTCCAGATCTGTTGGCCGCGTACCGCCGTGTGAATGGACATACCAGCTACCATCCACTTCCTTGATATCGATGGCAACTACGACACATTGGCTTCCAAATTCATTGGCCAGTTCGCGGACCAGCCCGGGGCGTGCAATGGCCGCCGAGTTGACAGCCACCTTGTCTGCCCCAGCTTGCAGCAACTGCTTCACATCCTCGACGGTCCGGACGCCTCCACCAACAGTGAATGGAATGTTCACCACTTCTGCGATGCGGGTCACCAGATCAAGGAGCGTCCCACGCGCATCGAGCGTTGCGGTGATATCCAGGAAAACCAGCTCGTCAGCACCTTGCTCCACGTAGGAACGGGAGAGCTCAACAGGATCTCCGGCGTCGCGCAACGAGACGAAGTTGATCCCTTTCACGGTACGACCATCCTTGATGTCCAGGCAGGGTATGATGCGGCGTGTGAGCATAGGGCGATGTACCAGATGCCGGTAGCGTGCGTTCCGTGAACATTGGAAGGTGACTCAGAGCGATTGAAGCCATTCAGGATAGGCCATGGAATCCGCAGCGGTCAATGCTTCTTTGCTTGAGTACTCACCGAGCACATGAGTGATGAGCGCTTCAAGCGACCCTGCCTGGGTTCTCTCGGGCCCGAAAGACTCGAAACCGATCGTCCACCATCTCTGATCATGAACATGCAGTTCGGTTACTTCGAACTGGGCCCCTTGCGCAACGCGGTCGTGGGTCATTCGCAGAGGCGTCGTTTCGGTGGACCAGACCGTGATGTAACGGCGCTTCTTTACCGCTACCCAACCGGCCTCTCGAAGCTGGCGCTCAGTCGGCAAAGGAGTGTCGACGACGGCCGACCATTTTTCCCATCGATGCATGCTACCCTGACATCCCGAGATCGCAGCGAGTCCCATCTCTTGCGTCATCAACTTGGCCTCGATCCGTCCCTCCCTGATCTTGATCCCTGTCGTCGATTCTGCGACCGGAGCATACCAGTCAGTCCGCTCAGCCGCCGGCTGGTCAAACATTTCATCGAGCGCGAATGGGCATTGGCGAACGAACCAACGAATTTCGCAGGAGGTCAAGGACATGACATTACCGGGTTCGTTCCCAAAGTAAAACCTGCCTGACTTTGGGTTTCGGCATTCGGGGCAGCATGGATCGCAAGGTCCACACACATGAAAGCCCTACTCACTTCAAACGTGAGCAAGACTTCTGTGTTGCCGAGAGGGGGGATTACGCTTGCTGAGCTCGCGTGCATCCCGGAGTACTCGTTACCAAAGCACACCCCGCTCCGGACGCTACGCGTCCTGCGGCCTTTTACGTCCCATCCGTGCGGAAGCAAGCTTCCTTCCGGCCAGAACGCGAAAGCCCCACTCACTTCGTTCGTGAGCGGGGCTTTCTGCATGCGGAGAGGGGGGGATTCGAACCCCCGATACGCCTTTAAAGCGTATGCCGGTTTAGCAAACCGGTGGTTTCAGCCACTCACCCACCTCTCCGGGCGGATGCAAAGCATCTAGAGCACTGGCAGAGCCGATGCGGGAGGCCGAAAATACGCCTATCGCGCGCTCTGGTCAACGAAGAGCGTGTCAAAACCAGCACTCTTGCATAATGCTCCAACCGAGTACCCACGCATATGCGATTCAAGCGGAGGCACTACCGCACCGCCATTCGAGAATGCGCTTTCGTTTCCGAGAAGGTGTCTTGCTGCTGGTTACTCAAGAATCGCGGCGTGAACTACGGCGCGCAACTTATCGTGATCGTCCAGTCCAGTGGCTGGGATTACCTGGGTGAAGTAAATCACCACCAGCTCCTCTTCAGGATCGGCCCAATACGTGGAGTGGTACGCCCCACCCCATCCATACTGACCGGGTGAACCCGGGGCACCAAACGCTCCTATATCCTCCAGGACCATGAAGCCCAATCCAAATCCGACGCCTCGACTCCAGGTATACTCAATCCGGTCGAGATGATTGACAGTCATCAATTTCACCGTTGACGGAGCCAGGACACGTTGACCGTTGAGGTGCCCGCCATTCAACATCATCTGCATGAAGCGGCCATAATCCCGAGCAGTCGATAACAGGCCAGCTCCACCGGAAAAACTGGCTCGGGGTCCCACGTCATATCCACCCTGAGCAATCATGTCGCTTTCTTCGGGAGCACGTACAAGCCCTTCCTCCGAAAGAGAGTAGACAACGGTCAAGCGATCCTGTTTTTCCTCGGGCAAATAGAAAT
>JAURNP010000149.1 GCA_030830105.1 Rhodothermales bacterium
CAGTTGTTCAGTTGTGTGCACAGGCTCTGGAGCAGATTCCGCTGGTTGAGCAACAGGCTGCCAATCATCCATTTCCGGCCGAGTTTGCGGAGATGGAGTCGCTGCTGGAGGGATGGCGCACGATGCTCTCAAGCCAGTATGAGGGTCTGAACGAGGCCGATTTCGACCGGTACCGGGATGCCCTGGTCTGGGCACAGGCTCACCCGGAAAACGTGGATATCAACTTCCTTCAGGAAGTCATTGTCCGGAATACCGATCTCTTCTCCGGCATTCCTGCTATCGTCGTCGACTCTTCTTCGGGCGCTCCAGGAATCTGGCGGAATGTGGGTATTCCAGAATCACTCTCGGAGCTGTCAGAGGACAGGCGAACATCCACTGTGGAGGAGCTGCTTCGCGCAGCGGATGCCATGGCTGCCGTAAACGCGCCAATCCCGATCGTAGTCAACTTTCCGGAGACCGATTTATTTCCGGCCACGCGATTCGTCCAGATGCTTTACTACGGGGAATCGGAGCTCGTTGCTCGCCTGAGATGGTTTCCCTATATCCAACTTCTTTTTGTAGCTCTGTTTGTGTTGGTCGGCTATTTCGGCTTTTCCTACATCCGTCGCAGTGAGCAGAGTGGCCTATGGGTCGGAATGGCCAAAGAGGCAGCGCACCAACTGGGTACGCCCATCTCCAGTTTGATGGGATGGGTGGAGATGCTGCGACTGAATCGGCAGGAGGGACTTGGGGAAGAACACGATCTGGATGCGTTCAGTGAGATCGAAAAGGATATCAATCGTCTGGAACGTGTCACAGCCCGATTCTCCGATATCGGAAGTTTGCCCAAGCTGGATCGACAACCCGTTGCCCCTGTGCTCGAGGCGACGGCCGATTACATCCGTCGCCGTATTCCTCACAGTGGACAATTCATTCGGGTTGAAGTGACGGCAGATGCCCGGCTGGAGGCGCCCCTGAATACTGATTTATTTGAATGGGTGATCGAAAACCTGCTCAAAAACGCACTGGATGCTATGGAGGATGGAAGGGGCCGCATTCAGATTGAGGCATCCCGGGTCAGCGATCGGGTGCGGATTGATGTGTCCGATACCGGAAAGGGAATTGACCGGCGTGACTGGAAGCATGTATTCCGGCCTGGATACAGCACAAAGAAAAGGGGTTGGGGCCTTGGGTTGAGTCTTGCCAAGCGCATTGTGGAAGACTATCACGGCGGCTCGCTGACGCTCGCCGCCTCTCGTCCGGGTGAAGGAACCACATTCCGCATTGAGATTCCGCTGCACTGAGAAGTGGCGCGTTCATCCCGGCTCATTCGTTACTCGAATCGGAATCTGGACCGCATCTCAGGATCTGCCTGCGAGCTGACAGCGACGTAAATATCGTCGCTAAAGCGCCAAGTTACCCGGAAAAAGTCGGGTGCATTCCGAACGTCAGCGTTCCCTGATTCGGCAATCTGATTCAGAATGCCAGCATCCACAGCATAGAGTTGGCGGGCCGAATCAAGGAAGCGGTAGTCCAAGACAAATATGTGCGCTTCCGTTTCCATACTCTGATCCAGGTAGTGGATCACCGGGACGGAGAGGTCGCCTTCCAACTCAGCAACCGAGACGCCTTCGATCAGTCCCTCCTGTAGAACGGGTATCGCAAGGCGCCAGTCCAGTCGATCAGCGAGGTAGCGTTCTATCTGCTCCGCATCTGCGGCGCGGAATTCCGGAGTGCCTGCATCCAGATTGGATAGCGTATCAAAAAGCTCTGAGCGCACTGTATTGGATGTCTTGTCTGGAGACGTGATCCAGGATCCGATGGCGGCCGAAAGAAGGATAACCAGTATCCCGGCGGCAATACGCGCTGGTAAGGGAAATCGTCTTTGCCGAGGTTGCGATGGAGCCTCTGCTGGTTGGTTCGCCTCTATCCAACTATCTCGAATCGCCTCTGGGACGTCAGCCATTTGGGTGTTGAGGTAGCGCCGCATGGATTCTTCCAGAGTCTCCAGGGTGAGACGATGGGCCACTGATGTCAGACCGTCGGATTCGAGAGCCCTGCGCACGGATATCAAGAATACTTGCCGGTCAGAGGCACCACCTTCTGTGTCCCTGAACGCTCTGACCAATGCAATACGTCGTGAAGGTCGAAAGCGGGTCAGCAATCTAGGGAGAAGCTCTTCCAGGACATCAGGTACCTGACGGCGCGCAAGCCAAGCACCACCCCCTGCCAGTCGATCTCCTGATAACGACTGAATGAGATCCGAAGGAAGGAGCCGGTTTCCCTTTTTGCGCGCCTCGAGGGCGCGTACGAGTAAATCCGAGGCTTCCTCCGCGTCTTCTGCAACCAATTGGGCGAAGAGGTACAGATCGTCTATGTCTGTCTGCGAATGTGATCTCACGTTTTTTCGTCCATGAATAGGATATTGACAGGAGCGCCTTTGCGGATATCCAGCATGCTGCTCGCGGAGCCTTTATGGATCGCAATTTCCAGGTTGTCCTGGCTGTTGAACAATACCGTTGCCTCACCGGGTTCAGCGTCCGAATAGGTCTCGCTGTTCGAGGTTATGATGGAGCTGCCAGCATAGCACTTGAAAAGGCGCCCACGCTGATGCGATTCGAAGTGATTGCTGTCAATGTTGGTGATGCAATTACCAAATCGATCGATATGAACTACCCATCCTTGAATTCCTTGCTCGTCGGAAATTGGAAGGGCCCAGTGTAGCGATTTCATCTCGGTAATAGGTGTTCCGGCAGAAGAGAGAGACAATCCGGAAGCAAGTCGTGCTGCAATAGGAGCAAAAATATCTCTGCCATGGAACGTGCTGCTCACTTTCGTATCCCGCCAAAATCGGGGCTGATCGAGTTCGACAACCTGCTCCGCGGCATTACCCGTCAACAACAGCGAAAATAGGCCATTGTCCGGCCCAACGAACAGTTGATTGCGGTATTTCATGGCGATGGCCTTGCGGTTCGAACCAACGCCCGGATCCACAACAGCGAGGTGTACAGTGCCATTCGGAAAGGCTTCGGCTACGTTTCGCAGGACAAAAGCTCCTTCCATGATGTCGTGCGGCGCCACATCGTGTGATACGTCCACGAGTTTCAAATCCGGGTTGATACCCAGCATCACGCCTTTCATGGCGGCGACATACCCATCCTGAGTCCCGAAATCGGTCGTGAGCGTTAGAATGCCGTTGGTAGCGAACACGAGGGTGCGAAGTGTGGGTAGATGGGTCTATCAGGTGGCGTCTGAAGATAGGGCGACGCGCGAGAGAAACGCACGGTTGGTCTCATATCTGATCACTGACACTCACCTGCACCTGATTCCCGCCTGCGTCTGAAACTCACCCGCACCTGATACTCGCCTTCGATGGACTGAGCGCGTTCGGAAGTGGCCGGATCCTCTGGCTGTATCTGAGGGTAGCACAAAGCCGCCGCATTTCCACCATTTCCCCTTGTAGATCATGCCATCACCACGTCAGGAAAAAGGAGCAGCAGGAGAGGCCATTGCCGCCCGATTCTTGGAAGAACGCGGATACATGATCATGGAACGAAATTACCGATTCATGAAAGCGGAGGTGGATTTGATCGCATTTCTTCCGGCCAAGCAGTACGAGCGGGGAGGAGATCTGGTCTTTGTAGAAGTAAAATGGCGGGCGGACGACTCGTTTGCCGCACCCGAAGCTGCCGTCGATGATGCCAAGCGTCAGAAGATGATCATGGCCGCAGAGGCCTTTCTACACGAGCGAAAGCTCGAGGGTACGCCGTGTCGCTTCGACGTCGTGGCCATTCTTGGAAGTGGTGATGACCTGCGTCTAGAGCATTTTGAATCCGCATTCTATGCCTGAAGGCACCTTTAGCGTGGGGCTGAATTGCCCGGACGGAATTCGCGTGGCGGATCGTCAGCCACGCGTTCAAAGGCCCAGTATCCCATGAAGACCACGGCATACGGGTCTACGGTATCGCCCTTGTAATCCACTGCCGCGGGACCGTGATCGAGATAGGTCCAGGATGTCTGAAATCGGGGGTTTGATCGCTCAGGACGCATGGACCAGTCCAAGTAGGCTGGATCCTCTTGTTCACCCATGTAGACGATCTCAAGGTGGCCCTCGAATTCGAAAACATACTCGTTGGGTGCCTCACCCGGTCCGATCAGGGTTTCCGGCTTGATAGGAAAGCGTTGATTGGAGATGGCCGAAGCAGCAGCAAAGGCATCACCCTGGACCCTACCGGCTGAAGGCCGAGAAAAGGTGCGGAACCCCTGACTTTCCGAACGACCGGCAACGAGAGCCAACATGAAGTGGCGGAAGGAGCCCATGAACGAGGCACGCCGCTTCTCTTCCCACAGGCGGGATTGCTCCTCGTTCGCCGGCGTCAATTCGTCATAGAGACCTTCTCCGTCGTAGCGAACGCGCCCCGGAGAACTCTGGAAGTCGCTCAGGAAATACTGGACACGGTATCCAAGTGCGGTGTTCTCAATGATGAGCGGCTCAGCGGCCCGTGCCGTGAACGTCCCACCAGAAACTTCAAAGTCCAGTACCTCTGGATTCATGATCGTAGTCTGCGCGGCATTGGGTGTTTCTCCAATAAATTCCTTGGTGAATCGCTTCAGGCGCCTTGCCCAGCGGCGATCCCTCTCTGCTTCGACTACAATCTCCCCGATGTCAATGATATCAGGGACCATCTGGAAATCGAGGGTCTGAGGCTGCTCCGAGCGAAGCAGGATATCCAGAAAATCATCCTCAAAGCCGAGGCTGGATACATATAAACGGTGGGCTCCGAGGGGGACATTATTCAAGACGTACTGTCCCTCGCGGTCAGTGGTTGTTCCGATCATGGACGACGCAATGAAAACATGTGCGCCTGTAAGAGGAACCCCTGTTTCGGCGTCGATTACGGTTCCGGATAGGGTGACGCGCACCCCTTGCCGTGCCTCGACCGAGGAGGAAGTCCCTACAGCCATGGCTGTCAGAACGAGCAGGACGCAAAAAAGGCGAGGACGGAAGAATCGAATCATGATGTTGAATGGTCAGCGATGCGATAAATGATGACCGATTGACTGCAAAGATTGATCCGCATATCACGGAATGCTCGCGAGAGCACACGAACGGTAGCTTCAAGGGCCTGAATCACCGTTCTGGACAAGGCGCTGGTGGTCTTGCTCCCAACAGGCCATTCGTGACTGACCAGTGGAGCGGCCACATGCGAGGATGGTGTAGGCAAATGGCAACATTCAACCAGGCATGGCAACATTCAAGCAGAGGTTACCCAGACAAATCATCTGGTCAGATGGCGTCCCGGATAGCTTCCAGTGTAGCCGGATTTTCGAGACTGGATATATCGCCGAGGTCGCGGTCCTCATAAATTGCTTGAATCAATCGGCGCATTACCTTGGCATTACGCGTTTTGGGCAGTGCTTTCGTAAACCGGACGAAGGCCGGCTTCAGAGGCTTACCCAACTCGGCCATGACGGCTTCGTAGAGGTCGGCTCTCAGTGCGTTAATGCTTTCCGCGTGGTTCTCTGATGAAACAGGCCACGGAAAATGATCATCTGGTACCACAAAAAGCCCAACTTCCTGGCCCTTGACAGGGTGGGGAACTCCCACAGCTGCGGACTCGATGACCGCATCGTGGGCGTTTACAATTGCCTCTACCTCCGCAGGTCCAAGCCGTTTTCCAGCCACTTTGATGGTGTCATCGCTGCGTCCCAGGATGAACCAACATCCGTCCTTGTCTACGGCAGCGAAGTCACCGTGCACCCAGACGTCGGGGAATCGATTCCAGTAGCTTTCGAGGTAGCGATCCGGATCTTTCCAGAATCCACGTGTCATCCCGATCCATGGCTTACGGATGACGACCTCTCCGACGGCCTCGCGAATGGACTCACCGTTTTCATTGAGGATGTCGGTAGCCATACCGGGTACCGGTCCGCTGAACGAACAGGGCTTGAGTGGCTGTAGGAAGTTGCCGCACACATATCCTCCCGAGACCTCCGTTCCTCCGCAGTAGTTCAGAATGGGTTTGCAACGGCCCAAGATGTGCTCAAACGTCCAATTCTAGGAGGC
>JAURNP010000150.1 GCA_030830105.1 Rhodothermales bacterium
GCAGTGGAGCGATAATGGTCAATACAGGGTCTACGACGGATTCGGACAGCTGGCGAATCTGAATTGGGACAATGATGATCTGCAGGCTGAAATGCTGGATGTCATTTCCTGGTGGCTCACTGAATTCAAAGTCGACGGATTCCGGTTCGACGCCTACTGGGGGCCATGGCGCCGGTATGGTGCCGAGCGATTTGGCCGTCCGGTCCGGGAGTTGATTCGTCATATCCGCCCAGACAGCTGGCTCCTCGGTGAGATCGAAGGGACGGGGAATGACACGGAGGTCTATTATGCCGATGCGGTGAATGGTCGGCCTTACGTAGGAGGCCTGGATAGCGGATATGATTGGACCTATTCGTCCTTTCTGCGCAATCCCGTCTACTACGCCCGCGTTTCCGACTACCAGACCCGTATGACGAATTACGGGTTCTCGCCCGGCCCCAATGCCCGCGTATTCAGGTTTCTCGAGAATCACGACGAGTCGCGCATCCAGCAGGTACATCGATCGAGTCCAGGTCGAGTTCGAACTTTGACGGGACTGCTGATGACAGGCCCAGGTATTCCCATGGTTTTTCAGGGACAGGAGGTTGGCTACGGAGAAGGATCCGGGGACCGTCGCCGTCTGCCTGTGAATTGGACGACGACAAACAATGGTCAGTGGGCGCAGTGGCATCGTCTGTGGGCAAGTACACGCTCTCGATTTCCAGCTTTCGGAACGCAGGACGTCACCTTTTTGAATGCCCCAGGAAGCGCGATGGCGTTTGTGCGTCCATATCTGGACGAAAACGCACTGGTTCTGATCAACTTTGCCGGTTCACCGCAGGCGATTACCGTTGATCCATCACAAGCCGTTCTGATGTCCACCGATGGGCCCATTCCATATTTCGACGTGGCTGCCGATACCTCGGCGACGTATCTGGACGCTTTTTCGGTCACCCTGGATGCCTATGAAGTGGTCACCTACATAACCTCCGGAGATGCCTCGCTGAACCTCGGTCCTCTTCCTTCGCTTCCTTTTTCGGGGATCTACACCGGCTCTGAACGCGCCCATGAGCAGCCAGATAGTGAAATGTTGCAGCCGCCATGGCCGAATCCGTCCGCCGGGGCCATTCGTTTTGCGTGGTCGGTGAGTACGCCGGGCCGCGTGGATGTGGATCTCTTCGACATGTTGGGAAGGAAAGTGATCTCGGTTCACGCAGGCTTTGCTGCTCCTGGTGCCTATTCGGAGTCCGTCAATCTGGGGTCTCTCAGTGGCGGCGTCTACATGGTCCGGTACACTGGGCCAGATGGATCAGAGACGAAGTCCATAGTTCTCCATCAGTAATCCACACGGCTCCATCATTCGATTTGAACAACATATGGGGGGATTTGCCTTTGACGGGGAGCAGATCTCGTCCTGTGGGGTGATTCCCGCCTTGACGTTTTCTTCCGTGTAACGTACCATTCTGTCGCACCATGAAAGCGCTTACACAGCTCCTGATTGAACGCTATCGTCCTTATCGGCTGAATTCGGTCGTCAGGGCGGTTTCTGTTTGTTCAGGGCTGGAACCGCTTCCGACAAGAGTGCACCGGAAAGAGTATCGATTGCGAGCCCACCAAGCACCCCGTCCCATTCGAGCTCCCTTTCCACTATCAGCTGAGGCTAAAATCGGATCGAGCATATGAGATCTTCGAGCCCCATTTCTTCCGGGATCGTTGCCCTGCTTCAACGCATGACAGGGTTGGGTCTGATTCTGCTGTTTCTTTCTGCAGGATCAGTCGCTACGGCCCAGACCACCGGGAAAATTGCTGGCGTCGTGACAGACCTTGATTTCGGTAGTGGTCTGCCGGGCGTAAACGTATTCATCGAAGGCACGACGCAAGGCACGGCCACCAACGTGGAAGGTTCATACTCCATCATCGGAGTACCGCCAGGGACCTATACCGTCGTCGCCTCTTACATCGGGTTCGCTACACAAAAGACCGAAAACGTGATTGTAAACGCGGGATTGACCGTTGAAGTCGATTTCCAACTGCGCGAGGAAGTGTTTGAGGGTGAGGAAATAGTGGTGGTTGCTGAAAGGCCACTCGTCCAGAAAGATCTGACGGCGACGACGGCGATTATTTCGGGCGATGAAATTCGCTCCCTGCCGGTCGAGAACTTCGGTCAGGTCCTGGGTCTTCAGGCTGGAGTCGTAGACGGTCACTTTCGTGGTGGGCGTATCGGTGAGGTTGGCTATTGGGTAGATGGTATGCCTGTGACTGATGTGTTTGACGGTAGCCTGGGTGTATCGGTCGAGAACAACATGGTCGACGAACTACAGGTGGTCACAGGAGCCTTCAATGCCGAGTATGGTCAGGCGATGTCCGGAATCGTCAACATTGTCACACGTGACGGCAACAACAATTTTTCGGGTGGTCTGCGCACCTTCTTTGGCGATTACCTCACCGGCCATGACGACATCTTCTGGAATCTGGATTCGGTCAGCCCCACAGCGGTACGGAACATCGAGGGGGATTTTTCTGGTCCAATCATCAGGGAAAAACTGTTCTTCAATACCTCGGCGCGCTTTTTTGCCAATGATGGCCATATTTACGGCCGCCGTGTTTTTGAGTCAGAGGATGTCGGGATCGATCAAACGGGCCGACTGACCCTGCTCAATCCGGGTGGATCGGGAGACTCCACCTTTTCTTCCTTGAATCCGTACGAAAAGGTATCGGGCCAGGCGAAGCTGACATACAAAATGGGCAACATGAAATTTGCCCTGACCGGTATTGCTTCTCGTGAGGACTTCCAGGGTGGTGGCGATACGCAGGACTTCTTCTTCATGCCGCAGGGACGTCGCGAAGAGACCAAGGACGCGTTCACCACATTCTTCAAGCTGACACATACGCTATCCGCTTCAACCTTCTACGAGTTCGGTATAACGCGTACGAAGACCACCTTCGACAGCTTCCTGTTTGAGGATCCTTTCGATCCGCGCTATGTCGATAACACGTACCTGGGATTCACGGACGGTATCAAGACATCGAACTTCCGCATTGGCGGAACCGACAATTCCCGTTTCAATCGCTCGACCGAGACCTATCTCGGGAAGGTCGACCTTACAAGTCAGGTCAATCAGCGCAACATGGTCAAGGCCGGCATTGAGTTCCGTCGTCACGACCTCGTATTCAACGACCAGTTCACGGCCGTCTTCCCGGTTGGAAACGATTTTGAAACAAGCCTGATCACGAACGGCTACTACCATCGCAAGCCGATCGAGGCCTCGGCCTACATCCAGGACAAGATTGAATTCGATGGGCTGATTGTGAACATCGGTCTTCGCTGGGACTACTTTGATAGCGACGGTCCGGTCCTTGCCGATGAAAGCGACCCCGACATTGTATTTCAGGAGCGGCGCCAAAACCTGTCAGAAGACCAGATCTTTGCCGACGCCTCGACCAAATCGCAGCTGAGCCCACGCCTAGGCGTTTCTTTCCCGATCTCGGAAGGCGGAGTGGTCCATTTCTCGTACGGCTGGTTTTTCCAGATTCCCAACTTCGAGTTGCTTTACCGGAACCCTGACTTCCGCCTTGGAACGTCCGGATCCGGCCTCATCGGTCTGATCGGCAACGCGGACCTGAAACCACAGAAGACGATCAACGGAGAAATCGGTCTCAAGCAGGCACTCTCCAATGATACCAGCGTCGAGATAACGGCCTACTTCCGCGATATCAATGATCTGGCCGGCACGGCCACCGATCCTATTCTGGTTCGGGGTACGTCTGCTCGGTACGGCAAATTTGTCAACTCCGACTTCGGATTCGTGCGCGGCATCATTCTCCGGATGAATCAGCGGGTAGGGGACAAACTGTCCGTAAACCTCGACTATACCTATCAGGTAGCCAAGGGCAACGCCTCCGACCCTGCTTCGGTCTACAACGCAGCTGCTGCCAAGCAGGAGCGCGAGCAGCAGATTGTCTCCCTGGATTGGGATCAGCTGCATACGGCCAACGTGAGCATGACATATGCCGATCGCACGAAGAACTGGGGTATGAGCATCATCTCCTCGATGGGCTCCGGTCTTCCGTACACGCCGCAGCAGACCACGCAGCAGACGGGCGTCATCCTTCCAACTACGATCCAACTGAACAGTCAGGCCAAGCCAACAACCTGGGATGTGGATTTGACGGCCTACAAGTCCTTCGACCTGGGTGAAGCTGACCTTCAGATTTTTACCAAGATCGATAACCTGTTCGATCGTCAGAACGAGTATGGTGTCTTTGGCGATACGGGTCGCGCGACCTATTCGCTGCAGCGGAACGTGGATGAGGCCTCCTTCCAAGGCAACACGGCTTTCCTCGATCGCTGGTACACTCGCCCCAATTTTTACGCCGAACCGCGACGCGTGACGATGGGCATTCAATACCGATTCTAAGCTGTTCCTATGAGCAAGTATCCAATGATTGCAGCGATGAAGCGTAGCAACGCGGTCTCACTCGGCACGGTCGGTGTACTCCTGATGACACTGGTGTTTTCAGGCGTGGTGTCGGTGGATACGGCCAAGGCACAGAGTCGCTCGGATCTTCCGCAGTTCTTGTTTGAGTCCCAGTATTGGGGTAGCCGTGACAACGAGAAGAAGAACATCCACGACGGCAACCAGATTGCCATCACGTTCTTCAATACCGGTCTCTGGGCGGGTGTGGGTGAGACCCGAGGTAATTGGCCCAAGGGAACGCGCGATTTTTACATCGGGGATGTCGTGCCGGTCATCGTAGCCGAAGTCCCGGTCGATCTGGATGGGGATGCCCGTCCGGACACGAATGTCGTCAAGGCGCTTACACCTCGTCACCCGCGCGCTGGCTCGAACAACAACCCGGAAAACCCGTCCATCTTCTGGGGTCTCGAGCCCATGAGCGGGTTCGCGAATGATTCCGAAGACAACGAGAGCCCGGCAATTTCTACCGACCCGACCACGTGGCCTGATCGCTGGCCGGATCAGCCAAACTGGGTCGACTCCGAAACGGGAGGCGCCGATTGGAATGGATTCTTTGGTCGCGACATTTTCAATGCAGACCTGGAGTCCTATTACTGGGCCGATGATCATCCGGACAAGGAAATGCAGTCGCGTTTCCCCTTCTTCAATCCGGACACGACCAATACTTCTCGTGATGGTCTCGGTTTGGCCGTAAAGATTCGGGCCCTACAGTGGACTCAATTTCTTGCGCAGGATGCCCTTTTCATGATCTACGAGGTGACCAATACCGGAACGACGACCTACCCTCGTGTAGCAGTCGGAATGGCAGCTGGTACACTGGCCGGTGGCGATGGCGACTCTCAGGATGACCTGGCCTTCTTTGATCAGCTCAACCGCATTGTCTACTCCTACGATTCCCCGCCATTCACGGGCAATGAGGGGCAGAACGTGGGTATTGTTGGATATGCCTTCATGGAGAGTCCGGGCAATGCGCTTGACGGCATCGACAACGATGGCGACGGTGACCCATTGGAAGAGCCGGGTCGTGACATCGACGGCTTCCCGTACGTCTCGGACGGTACCGAGGGCACAGGCAACGTATTCAACCCCACCGATTTTCAGACGAGGACGCTGCAGGCTGGCGATCCGCTTATCCTGATTGATGGGGAGACCTTTGAGCGTACGATTACCTACGTCCCGAACGATGGCTCGACTATTACGGTCACATCTCAAGGCGAAGAGTTCACCGTTGGCCCGGGAAGTGTCCTGGAAGAAACACGGATTACAATCCGAAGCCAGATTGGCTCTCAGGAGGTCGTAGAGAAGGACCTTGTGGACAACGATCTGGATGGCCTGATCGACGAGGATCAGCTGCTTCACTTCCAGCGTCGCAAGCAGAACTTCCAGGGACAAATCGAAGAGTTGCCGGCTGTCCGATTCAAGAATTTCGTTGGGTTTGCCAACGACATCCGCGGACGCACCGCGACCCGCCAGGATTCGCTGGTGCACGGACTGCTCAATTTGATGATCGATGAGGACAACCGGGACGGTGTCGACAATGATGGTGACTGGGATGTATTCACCGATGATGTCGGAGCGGACGGGCGCGCGGGAACCGGTGATAGGGGGGAAGGCGATGGGGTCCCCAGTTCCGGAGAGCCAAACTTTGAAAATCTTGATGTGACCGAAACCGATCAGGTCGGTCTGTCTTCCTTCTTCTACTTCACCCCGCCGGGCGCCGTCCGCATGAATGACGACAACCGGCTGTGGGAAGCCCTGACGCCCGGGTTTTTCACCACGAACGAGGAGCTCGTCCAGCAGCAGAGTCAGGGCGGGGTAGACGGTGACTTCATTTACGGATCGGGATATTTCCGCCTGGAACCTGGACAGACCCATCGCTTCTCAATGGCACTTGTCTTCGGAAACGGGGAAGACTTCGCGCAGAAGCTGGCCACGATCACGAACAACGTGATCACGGTACAGGAGATCTACGATCGTAACTACAACTTTGCACGTCCTCCGGACAAGCCGCTCGTTCAGGCCGTTCCCGGTGATGGTA
>JAURNP010000151.1 GCA_030830105.1 Rhodothermales bacterium
GCTGGGAAGTGTTTGAAGCTGGGCTTCGTTGCTTGTAGGGGAAATCTGTTGTCAAATCGATTAGTCTCAAGGAGGGCGAGGAGCAGTTCAGGGATAAAGTCAAACGAGAC
Source organism: Rhodothermales bacterium (assembly GCA_030830105.1). Taxonomy (GTDB): domain Bacteria; phylum Bacteroidota; class Rhodothermia; order Rhodothermales; family UBA10348; genus JAAZVD01. Next base: position 111 of record JAURNP010000151.1, read on the forward strand.
GTGAGCTACGGCGCGGCGGTCATTGTCATGGCCTTCGACGAGGACGGACAGGCGGAGTCCTTTGAACGCCGTACCCAGATCTGTGAGCGGGCCCATCGCATACTCACAGAGGAAATTGGATTCCCCGCCGATGACATCATTTTCGATCCCAACATTTTCGCGGTTGCTACAGGGATTCCCGAGCATAACCGCTATGCCATTGACTTCCTCGAAGCGACGCGCTGGATCAAGGAAAACCTGCCAGGTGCCCGCGTATCTGGTGGTGTTTCCAACCTCTCTTTCTCCTTCCGGGGCAATGATCGCGTCCGCGAGGCGATGCATACCATTTTCCTGTACCACGCCATCCAGGCCGGTATGGACATGGGTATCGTCAATGCCGCGCAGATAGAGGTTCTGGATGAGATTCCCGACGACCTTCGGGTGGCCGTTGAAGACGTTCTATTTGACCGCCGGCCAGACGCAACCGAGCGCCTTGTGGACCTTGCAGAGCGAGTCGTCCAGAAGGAGGGAGGCGATGATGTCAAGGATGAGGCCTGGCGGGAAGGCACGGTGGAAGAGCGGCTCGGGCATGCCCTTGTCAAGGGCATCGTGGACTACATCGACGCCGATACGGAAGAGGCACGGCAGCAATACAGTCGGGCGATTGAAGTGATTGAAGGGCCCTTGATGGCAGGCATGAATCGTGTCGGCGACCTTTTTGGGGCCGGCAAGATGTTCTTGCCCCAGGTTGTCAAGAGCGCCCGTGTCATGAAGAAGGCCGTGGCTTGGCTGATTCCTTACATCGAAGAGGAAAAAGCCGATTCGGAGGAAGCCGGGCGTCCCGCTCGTGTGCTGCTCGCGACAGTGAAAGGAGACGTTCACGATATCGGGAAAAACATCGTCGGCGTAGTCCTAGGCTGCAACAACTACGACATCGTGGACCTCGGTGTAATGGTCCCCGCCGATCAGATTCTGGATGCGGCCGAGGAGCACGAGGTGGATATCGTTGGATTGAGCGGCCTCATCACGCCTTCCCTGGATGAGATGGTGTATGTAGCGTCCGAGATGGAGCGTCGTGGAATGACACAACCTCTATTGATCGGGGGCGCTACGACCTCGGAGATGCATACGGCCGTGAAGATCGAGCCGGCCCGTAGTGGTCCGGTTGTGCACGTGCTCGATGCCTCACGCAGTGTCACCGTTGCCGGCCAATTACTGACACCTGGACAGGTGGATGAATTCGTCAGTCAGACGAAAGAGCGATATGATGTAATGCGGGAGCGCCACGCGGAGAGGCACCGAAAAATCGAATTCCTGAGCCTGGAACAGGCACGTGAGAACGCGCTCCGACTTTCATTCACGGCTCAGACAGATCCCACGCCGGCGCAAACGGGATCCTGGGTCATAGATGAAGTCGGCGTGGCAGAGCTACGTCCCTTCATCGACTGGACACCGTTTTTCCAGGCCTGGGAAATGCGTGGGAAGTACCCGGCCATTCTGGATCATCCGGAGAAAGGGGAGGAAGCATCGTCCTTGCTGGCCGATGCACAGGCGTTGCTCGACGAATTGGAAGAAAGCCGAGCGCTGATGCCGCGGGCATTCGTAGCGCTTCATCCTGCGACGCGTGAAGGAGATGATATCCAACTGGACACTCCGGGTGGACCGGTCATGCTGCATACTCTGCGACAGCAAACAAAAAAGACGCCCGGAAAACCCAATCGAGCACTGTCTGACTTTATCGCGCCGGCCTCATCCGGTGTTCAGAGCCATCTGGGCATTTTCGCCGTTTCAGCAGGAGATGGGCTGGCGCCCCTGGTAGCTGCTGCCGAAGCAGATCACGACGACTACCGCGCCATCCTGCTTAAAGCCATCGCCGACCGACTGGCTGAGGCATTCGCAGAAAAAGTCCATCAGGACGTGCGGCGCGGATACTGGGGGTACGAGAAAGGAGATCCTCATTCGAGCGAAGATCTCATAGCCGAGGTGTACCGTGGCATTCGTCCGGCTCCGGGATATCCTGCGCAACCTGACCATACAGAAAAAGAGATCCTTTGGGACTGCTTCGGTATCGAAGAAAAAACCGGGGTCAGTCTTACCGAACATCTGGCGATGAAACCGGCCGCCTCTGTTTGCGGATTGATTTTCAGTCATCCGGCCTCGGAATATTTCAACTTGGGTCAGTTGGCGGCTGATCAGGTTGCTGACTATGCGGAACGTAAGGGAAGAAGCGTAGCAGACATGGAACGCTGGTTGCAGTCACGTCTCGGCTACGAACCAGCCAATTGAGCTCAAACGGGTTGCAACAGGTACTTCAGGGCACTTGAGTCACATCAATCTTGTCCTTTCTTCGCAACCGCCGTGTGATGGAATGCTACTCGCTGCCTATCTTCGGCTCGTTCCGATCAGACATTCCAACCCAGACAGGACCTATGGATTCGATTCTCGGCTTGCGCACCACCCGCGTTTCCACGCTTGATGATCTGCGAAGCGGTTCGGCCTCGGCCGGCATTCAAGTGGCCGGCATTGTCGGCTTTGCGCTATTGACGGCGCTTGGTGCCCAATTCCGTCTGTATCTGTGGGAGGTTCCCTTCACGCTCCAGACGTTTGCCGTCTATGGAAGCGGCCTTTATCTGGGATGGCGTAATGGACTGCTCGCCCAGGGACTGTATCTGATCCTTGGCCTGTTCCTTCCGGTGTACGCAGGAGACAGCTTCGGTCCGGCCTACCTGTTCGGAGCTGTTTCTGCCGGATACCTGCTGGCATATCCGCTTTCGGCAGCACTCGTCGGGTTCATTTCCAAACGGTTCAACGGCCTCACTGGAAGCGTGGTATCGATGATTGCTGGATCGCTCGTACTCTTCACCTTGGGTGTCACCTGGCTACACTATGCCGCCGATCACGTCACATGGTTCGAGTCCATTGACAAAGGCTGGCTGCGATTTGCGCCGGTCGATCTGGCCAAGATTCTGGCCGTAGCCCTTCTCTATCAGGGAAGCCGCTCGCTGTTCGGCAAGAAATAGCCGCATTACGAGCCGCGTCTGATTCGCGATGCTCACTCCAATAAAACGCCTCGGGCAGAATTTCCTGCAGGATCCCAATACGATCCGCAGGATTGTGGATGCGCTGGACGCAGGTCCTGAAGACGCGGTCGTTGAGATTGGGCCAGGCACAGGAGCTCTGACAGGACTGTTGTCCAATAAGTATTCCCGCTTCGCGGCCATCGAAATAGACGACCGGGCCGCCGATCTCCTGGAACGGGATTTACCCGAAGCCCGCATCATAAGACAGGACATCCTGCAAACTGACTGGTCCTCATTGGCTGGAGAGATAGGTGCTGATCGCCTGCATGTGATCGGGAATCTTCCGTACTACATCACTTCCCAAATCCTGTTTTCCCTCCTGGACGCCGCTCCGCTCATCGAAGAGGCGGTAATTATGATGCAGTATGAGGTGGCTGAGCGTTTGGTAGCCCAGCCGCGGACCAAATCCTACGGCATCTTGTCGGTTGCTTTGCAACTTGCATGCGATGTCCGGATCCTGTTTCCGGTGTCGCGAAACGTGTTCTACCCCAAACCGGATGTTCGAAGCGCCATGGTTCATTTGCGCTTTCCGCAAGAGCCCCCGCATTCAGCTGGAGATCCAGCGTTTTTGCGTACGCTTATCCGAACAGCGTTCAATCAACGGCGCAAGACGCTGCGCAATAGCCTCTCCCGGATACTCACGGAAAATATGCCTCCGCTTCCAGAGGATTTGTCCGGCGCGCGAGCGGAAGAATTGACGCCGGACGATTTTGTCCGACTCGCAGACTATCTTCTCGGACGTTCTGCCTGAGTGCGAAACTGCTCGATAGTCCGCAGGATACACCGTTGACCGATCTTCGGATCGAAACCTCCAGGCCCGGAGCCCGACCGCACCTTACTCGGTAGAATCTGATTCACCTCTTGCATGGAACCCATTCTTTCCGATAACGCCATTGACACGTCACGCCCGGCAGGTGTGATTGATGTCGATTCTGCTCTGGTTTCCGATATCTCGACCTTGATCGAGTCCGGTCAGCAGGCAATGGTGATGAATATCATAGCGGACCTACACCCGGCTGATCTCGCGATCATCGTATCGCATATCAACAAGGATCTGGCGCGTCAGGTGCTGCACTGGTTGCCGGTTGAAACGGCGGCCGAAGTGCTGGCCGAACTGGATGACGATTACCGCGCGGATCTGGCAGACGCCATTCCCAATGAGCGCCTGACGGCCATGATCGATGAGCTGGACACGGATGACGCCGTGGACGTGCTCGCCGACCTTCCACAGGAGCTGGCTCACCAGATCATCCCTGAGCTGGAAGATGCCGAAGATGTCAAAGAGCTCCTGGCCTACGACGAGGATTCGGCCGGGGGGCTCATGGCCACCGAGTTCGTGTCCGTACTGCGCAAGCAAACGGTAGCGCAGGCGACCGAAGTGGTCCGGACTCACGCCGATGAAATCAGAGATATCTTCGCCCTCTTCGTAGTGGACAATGATGATCGTCTTGTCGGCATTGTGACCATGAAGCGGCTTCTGCTCTCGCCCGCGCATGCGATCATCTCCGACATCATGAAGGAGGAGATCGTCTCGGTGCCCACCTCCATGGACCAGGAGGAAGTCGCGCGTCTCATGGAACGCTACGACCTCGTGACTATGCCTGTCGTGGATGAGGTTGGCTGCATGGTGGGTCGGATTACGGTTGACGATATCGTCGACGTCATCCGTGATGAGGCCGAAGAAGACATCCAGCGCATGTCAGGTGTGGCGGGTGGAGAAGAGGCAACAGACACTGTTCTGCGCATCACACGCGGCCGCCTTCCGTGGCTGCTGGTTGGATTGGCAGGAGCTTCCCTTGCTGCTCTGGTCATCATTTCCTTTGAGGAGTCCTTGGCGGCCGCGTCCATCCTGGCCGGCTTCATTCCCATCGTCATGGCTACGGCTGGAAATGCGGGGATTCAGAGTTCGGCCATTGCCGTGCAGGGCCTGGCAAGTGGGGACGTGTGGGCGTCTGATATCAAGCGTCGGCTGGGCAAGGAGTTTTCGGTGGCCATGCTCAATGGCCTCGCGACGTCCCTGGTGCTGGGAGTGGCCATCATCATCCTGGGTGGAGTATTTGCTGAACGACTTGGCGACCCGGTGAAACTGGCCTACACGTCGTCCCTGGCTCTGCTTCTGGTCATCGTGATCGCCACCACCATCGGTGCCATGACTCCCTTGCTTCTGGACAAAATGAACATAGATCCGGCTATTGCCACGGGCCCGTTCATCACGACCAGTAATGATATCCTGGGGATCCTGGTGTTCTTCCTGCTGGCAGACTGGCTGTATCTCTAACCCTGCTCTCTCCAGCCTGGGGCCATAGCAGCTGTCCCTGAGCTCGCCCCTGGTTTTAGTTGCTGAGAGCCGTCGTTTCTACCGACATGCCTTCCGGAACCTGATTCAGACCGCTCGCATCGTTGTACTTCGATGGGCACTTGACCAGGATATTCTCGGCGACGAAATGGTCTCCCTCGGCGTATCCATCAATCACCACTTTTTCGGCATCTTCGAAATTGGCCGGTTTGGGATTGTTGTACCGCACCATGCGCACATTGCCTTCCTCGTCTTCCATGCGGAATGAGAAGACGTTGCTGGTTGCATCGTATCGGAACTGGTCTGCATCAACCCACATGCCCACGACATGCGCCTTGTTGCCCGAGGCCTCTGCCTCGGCGAAGTTCATATAGCCACCTACCTGCTGCCCAAAATTGAGGAACAGCATGGAGGTGAAAGACACGATAAGTACGAGGCCAACGATTGTTTTGGGTCGCATGTCTTCGAACGGGATACCGATGGGTTGGAGATTGGGGGCGCGCCGTCGATTATCACGCAGGCTGATCTCGAAATATCTCTGGCAGCGCGCTGAAGCAAGATTCTACGTGCAATGTCGGGATTAATGTTGCCACGATTTTTCAGGGAAACCCGCAGGAAACCCCGATTGGTGTGTCACAGACCGTCATCAAAAGAAGTACCCTGCTCTTCCATCGTTCGTTCCACGGATTTAAGCCGGGCATCGTTTCTCAACAGGAGGATCACAATTCCAAACCAGATGATGAGAACAACGGCCAGGACGACATACAGCTTATCGTTTGAGAGCATGACCTGCTCCAGGCCGGAAAGGGTCTGGGTAGGGACGTCGCTGCCAGCCCATACACTGTCGTAGGCCGTTGACTGCTGGGCCTGATCCTGGGCGTCCTGGATAAAGGTTGTAGAAAGGGCCATTACAGTTCGGGGTCGTGGGAAACGCGGTTCTTGAGAAGGGCCGTCCGGACTCGCTGTGTGTACATGATCCAGAAGAGGCCAATGAAGCCGATTATGGCCGGATAGAAGATCAGGCGCATGATCGGATGGGTGATTTCGCTGAATGCCGGGTTGCCTTCGGCGCCGGGATGCAGACTTTCCATCTGACGAGGTATCACATATAGCAGGAATGGCGTCGTCGTGGCGGCAAAAAGATTGTAGACGGCGGCAATACGGGCTCGTTTGTTCGGATCATCCAAAGCTCCACGCAGCACGAAATACGCTCCGTAAATGAGCAACTGCAAGGAGACCATCGATTGCCGGGGGTCGAAATTCCACCAGACATCCGTCCCGACATACCAGGTGAACTTGGACCAAATGATGCCTGTCAACAGGCCCAGGATGCCGAAAAAGGCACCGACGCGCGCTGCTTGCAGCGCGCGGATGTCGCGTACGATGTCGCCCGATCGAAGGACCTGAAACGAATGATAGGCCGATACAAAGACGGCTGCCATCAAGGTGAACCACATCGGCACGTGGAAATACAGGTTGCGCGCCGTGTGCTCGAGGATGTTGATTTTAGGGATGTTCAGTAGGAAGGCTGCGAACAGCACCACCGTCATCCAAACAAGGATGGTGTTCCGGACGAGGGTGTACCGACGGAGATTGATCACGATCAGCTGGGATTGTGCGGACGCGGATTTAATAGGGGCGCCATCAAAGATGTCGAAGCGCTCTGGATACCGAAATACTCAGGATCCCAAAACAATAACACTGGGTCCTTCCACGCCCCTTGCCAAGCTTCGTTTCCAATGCGAATCCAAGCATCAGTCCTGCCATACATAGTCGAAAAGCAGGACCGCTGCCGTAATGACAACGCCGCTGAACAATATGATGGTTTGCAGGTCTCCCATGGCTCCGCTGACTCCAAGGCCTCCTGATAGAGCGGCCCGCGAAGCACGCACTACGGACAGCAGCAGAGGGATCAGCAACGGGAACAGCAGGGCGGGAAGAAGCGGTCCCTTGTTGGAGGCTCGCGCGATGATCGCTGCCAGCAAGGTGGTAGCCCCTGCCAGTCCCACAGATCCAAGCAGGAGGGAAGCGATAAGCAATCCCCAATTCTCGATCACCATATTGAGCAGCAATGCGAACACGACAAGAGCCACTATGTCGACGGCGAGTAGCAGCAGGAAGTTGAATATCAGTTTGCCGGCGAAAACCTGGCTACCCGGGACATTCAGCTGCAGCAGTAGAACCGTTCCACGTTCTTCCTCGGCTACGAAGCTGCGACCAAGGCCAATGGAGGCGGAAAAAAGGATGACGATCCAGAGCAGCGCGGATTGCATCCGCTCGCTGACGGATTCTTGACCGATGGCGAATGCAATCAAGAGAAGGGAAGACAGGACGAACATCAGGAGCATGTTCAGCGCATACCGGTTGCGCATCTCCAGTTTCAGGTCCTTCTGTAGGACTGCCCAGCTACCTTGAATCCAGTTCATGTCGCGAAGATACAGTCTCTTGGTCGGGAAACGCTCAAAATTCGCCAACGAAGGCTATCTCGGGCTCAAGCCGATACCCAGTGTCCCGCTCCACGGTCTTTACTACCAGGTCGATCATGGCCCGTACGTCAGCGGCCGTCCCGCCACCGCGATTGATCATGATGTTGGCGTGGCGTTGAGTGATTTCAATGCCGCCGATCCGCGTGCCCTTCATGCCACACTGATCGATCAGTCGTCCCGCACCGATGCCTTCGATCTTCTTGAATATCGAGCCGGCGCTTGGCTCCGAATCGAGTGGGGGATGCCGCTCAGATCGCCAGGCCAGGTTTTCCCGGATAATGCGACGCATGTAGTCCGTCGATTCTCTGGTTAGCTTGAATCGAGCGCTGAGTACGATGTCGCCTGAATGATGCAGGATGGATTGATCGTAGCCAAAATTGAAGTAGTCGCGATTCTGGTCTGAAATAGAGCCGTCTGGGTGGATCAGTCGTGCGTCCAACACTACCTCGTCTATGAACATGGTTCGTTCACGTGCCGGAGCGGGGGACAGGAAGTGCAGATTCTGCCATAATGCGCCGCCTACGGTGGAAGGGATACCGGCGTAATGTTCGATTCCGGAATAACCACGAGCTACGGCATACTCGATAAGATCTGGCCAAACGATAGCGCCGCTTTCAGCCGTCAGAATGCCATCCTCGGAAATATCCATCCCGTTTGCAGCATTGCGGATGACGAGTCCTCGGAAGCCCTTGTCACCGACCAGGATATTGGCTCCCAGTCCAAGTACGAAGTGCGAAAGGTTGTTTTTTCGGGCGAACAGTAACGCTGAGGCGAGTTCGTCTGCCGAGCGGGCTTCGAAGAACGCATCCGCGGGCCCACCGATCTGAAAGGTGGTATAAGGTGCCAGATCATGATTGCGTTCAATCCGCCCTTCTCCCATCGCTGATTCGAGAGTAGCGATTTGATTCGGTTGAAGAGTTTGGTCGGGTGAACTGCTCGGTTGGCTCATTCGGATCAAGAATGCGTATTCATCGGGTATTCCGGCTGTTTCAGGGTGGGTCCCGCAACACCGAACCCTACTCCCCGTTGCAGGAAGATACCCCACATTTTCTACTCCTACGGAAGAGCATTCAAAGAACATGGCGCAACAACAATATCCCAACTTGTCCCAAGCAGCCTTACGCCTTCTTGGCGGGGCTTTTGTATTCATCCTGGTGGCTTCCCTTGCGGGTGGCTGCATGACCACGAGCATCGGATCCGGTGAGGGCGCCGTCAAGTACAGCGTATTTGGCGGGACAGACCTCGAGAAACGCTACGGTGAAGGATTGCAGATCCATGCACCTTGGGTCAATCTGATTCGATACGACGTCCGGGTGCAGGAGCAGATGGAAGACATCGATGCACTGTCCTCAAATGGACTGTCCATCGGAATGGATGCCTCCATTCGCTGGCGCCCGGAGGCCGGTGCACTTCCTTCGTTGCATGTGACCTACGGTGAAGATTATTACCGAAAGCTCGTTCAGCCCGAACTCAGAAGCGCCGTACGCGAAATCGTTGGACAGTTCACGCCAGAGGAGCTTTACTCTTCTCGCAGAACAGAGCTGCAGGAAAGAATCTTCCAGCAGGTTCGAGATGCCGTTTCCGGAGAGAACGTGACCGTGGATGCCATCTTGATACGTGACATTTCACTGCCTGAGCAGATTCGTGGTGCCATTGAGAACAAGCTGAAAGAAGAGCAGGAAGCAGAGCGCTACCAGTTCACCATTGAAAAGGAACGTCTGGAAGCACAGCGAAAGGAGATTGAAGCTACCGGCCAGGCCGAATATCAGCGCATCATCACCCAGAGTCTGTCAAATCAGTTCCTGCGTTTCAAAGGCATTGAAGCCACGCAGAATCTGGCGAACTCGCCGAACTCCAAAACCGTGGTTATAGGTAGCGGCAGTGATGGCCTGCCTCTGATCCTCGGCAACCAGTAGCATGAGCGAGCGGGAAGCGTCCGATTTTTTCGAACGGGTCTGGGGAGTGGTTGCTGACATCCCGCTCGGGCGTGTTACCACGTATGGCCATATCGCCGCTTATTTGGGCTCAAAGCGCGCAGCGCGCACCGTAGGGTGGGCGCTGCGCGCAGCAGCCCAGAGTGGCTTGCCGTGTCACCGCGTTGTCAATCGATACGGCGGGTTGAGTGGACATGCAGCCTTCGGTGGTCCACACGTGATGGAAGATCTACTGCGTAGCGAAGGGGTCACTTTCGTGGAAGGGGACGACGAAGTCCCGTGCGTGGATATCAACCAGCACTTATGGGTGCCGGGGCACTGATCTGCCTGTGGCAGGAAAAGCCGCTTTTCTTGACCATTGAATTCGACGATGCCGTCGGCGAACTCAGCGCAGCACCTCGATGGTATCGTAGAAACCCGGGAAGGAAACGTTGGCGATGGAGGCATCGTGGATCAGCGTTGATCCCGTTGCCGCAAGGCCGGCCACGGCGAAGGCCATGGCGATACGATGATCGTGGTGTGTCGCAATCTCTGCACCCTTGAGTCCAGTTCCGCCCGTTATGGCCATGCCGTCGTCAAATTCCTCTACATTGGCTCCCATTGCTCGCAATCCTGATACAACGGCAGCAATGCGGTCCGACTCCTTATGACGCAGTTCAGCGGCTCCCCTGATTTCGGTCACGCCATCAGCGAACACGCCAGCAACTGCCAAAATCGGGATTTCATCAATCAGGTTCGGGATGATCGGACCTTCCACGCGAATACCTGACAGGGGTGCGGACTTGACGATCAGGTCGCCAATTGGCTCGCCACTCACATCTCGCTCATTCTCAATGCGAATGCTGGCACCCATGGCGCGAAGAACATCCAGCAATCCGGTTCTCGAAGGGTTCAACCCGACGCGTGGCATACGGATGAGAGATCCGTCCAGAATGCTCGCGGCCACCAGCAAGAAAGCAGCCGCCGAAAAATCGCTCGGAATGCTCCACATGCGGGCAAACGGGGCCTGGCCGCCAACGACGCTGATGATGGATTCGTCACCCATTTCGACGCGACTCAACCCGAGCATTCGCTCCGTGTGGTCGCGGGATGGTTTGGTCTCGATGACAGAGGTCTCTCCATGGGCATACAGCCCAGCGAGCAGTACGCAGGACTTGACCTGCGCTGAGGCCACCGGGAGTCGGTACGATATGGGAGTCAGGAGGCCTGAATCAGCCTGAATAGTGAGGGGGGCGTGACCATCTTCTCCATCGATCGCTGCTCCCATCTCGCGAAGTGGATTCATGATGCGGCCCATGGGTCGCACCGACAGGGAGGCATCTCCAATCAGCGTACTGGCAAACGATTGACCGGCCAGGATACCCGAGAGCAGTCGCATGGTCGTTCCGGAATTCCCACAGTCAAGCGGTGCCTCAGGTGCCTTCAGTCCGCGAAGACCCTGGCCGTGAACTACCAGTGCATCGTCGACCTGCTCGACTCGAATACCCAGGGCCCGTATGCAGGCGAGGGTAGATTGGGGGTCCGCAGCAGACGGAAATCCGACAATACGTGACGAACCATCGGAAATAGCTGAAAAGAGGGCGCTGCGATGAGCAATCGACTTGTCAGCGGGCACTTCGACCGTGCCTACGAGGGCGTCTGCTGGCAGAATGGTCTGAGTATCGGATGGATTCATACGGCCTGTTGCAGTTTTTCGCCTTCCGCCTACGCAGAAGTCCGCCGGATCACGGATTCAGCCTCGGCGAGCATGCGCTTCTTCTCGCCGTGCTCGAGGAATGCATACCGAAATGCGTTCAACACTGCTTCCCGAGTCTGCGCAGCATCAAGACCGCAGCGAGTATGCGCCAGCCAGATTTCGCCCGTTGTAGTCGTGTGGCTGAAAAGACGGCTGTCGGTGTTGATGGTCACCGCGACACCGGCATCGGCCAACTGTTTTAGAGGGTGGCCCTCGTACGACGGAACAACGTGGGTCTGAACGTTACTGGTCGGGCATATTTCGAGCGCGATCTGTCTGTCCACAACGAAACGAAGCAATTCCGGATCGTCTACCAGGGTTACACCATGACCAATACGGTGAGCCCCGCAGAAAAAGAGCGCCTGTCGGATGGATTCTGGACCCCAGGATTCACCTGCATGGACCGTTAGGTTCAATAGCCGATTCCGTGCATGATAGAAGGCATTCAGGTGTTGTTTGGCCGGATTTCCTGCTTCACCACCCGCCAGGTCAAATCCGATCACGCCGCGACCCAGATAGCGTTCGGCCAACTCGGCCTGCGCAACTGATGCTTCGACGAAGCGGTCACGTAGGGCGCATACTATTACGCCTGAGCGTATGCCGAATTCTGATTCAGCGCGGGCCAGACCATCCAGAACCGCATCCATGACGGCTTCCATGGAGAGGCCGTCGGCGGTATGCAGCACGGGGCCAAAACGGACCTCGAGCCATCGGACATTCTCTGCCGCGAAATCTGCAGCCATTTCGTAAGCGATGCGCGAGAGAACCTCCTCGGATTGCATCAGGCCGATCGTGTATTTGAACCAGGCCAGGTATTCCCACAGGTCGGAGGAATCGTCGACTTTTTTCAGTTCAACCTTCAGGCCGTCAAGGTCTGTGGCTGGCAGCAAGTCCATGCGGCCCTGCCGGTCGGCCTCTTCCAGCATGGTTTCCAATCGCATCGCACCATCAAGGTGCGAGTGCAGCTCGGCCTTCGGCCAGCTGTGGATCAGGGATGGGGTCAGTTTTGAGCGGAGTTCCATCTTTAGAAAATAGGCATCTGCCGAACCGCGCCCTAACCATTTTTGCAGACTCTGGCGGAGGAACCCGAAATAAGTCGTATCGTTGTGTGATCGCAGACCGAATGCACATCTGACCGACTCTAACCCGCACTGTTATGGGAAGCCTGGGACCTTTCGAACTCGTATTAATATTCTTGGCCATTCTGCTCATCTTTGGCGCCAAGCGTATCCCTGAAATCGCTCGAGGGCTGGGCAAGGGAATAAAGGAGTTCAAGTCGGCTACAAATGAGATCTCCCGCGAGTTGAACGTGAATGAGCCGGCCAACCGGATTCATCCCACGCCACCTCAGCAAGGCCAAACCGCTCCGCGTCAGCCCGAGCAACAGCCGGATGCCAACGAAGGCGCCCATCCCCAGTAGGCGGTTTCACTCCGGTTAGCAGCCCGGCCTTGATCCCGATACCTCCCCCTCTTTCACTACGTGGAGTGGTCGCGCACGATTCCAGGGCGGATCGGTCCAAGCACCTAATTTTCGACAGGTGTTTACACAACCGTGATTGAAGCGGGAGGGCCTCTCCCGTAAACTCTGGTTTCGGTGCGTTCCAATCCGATCGCACGTTATCGGGCTCGCCCCATCGAATCACCCAACTTCACGGAACATGGCCATTCTGGTTGATCGCAATACCCGCCTTGTTGTTCAGGGCTTTACGGGAAAGGAAGGATCCTTCCACTCCCAGCAGATGATGGAATACGGAACGCCCCTCGTTGCCGGTGTCACACCGGGCAAGGGAGGCACTTCACATCTGGACCGTCCTGTCTTCAATACCGTGTCAGAGGCCGTGGAGCATGAAGGCGCAAACGCCTCTGTGATTTTCGTTCCGCCTCCATTCGCTGCTGATGCCGTGCTCGAGGCCGCTGATGCGGGAATCAAGACCATTGTCTGCATCACGGAAGGCATTCCTGTGAAGGACATGATTCCTGTTTACCGCTACGTGAGAGACAAGGGTGCCGCCCTTGTTGGCCCCAACTGCCCTGGCGTCTTGACTCCTGGACAGGCCAAAGTGGGCATCATGCCAGCCATGATCTTCTCAGAAGGTCCGGTCGGTGTCGTTTCCCGTAGTGGAACCCTGACGTACGAAGCAGTTGATCAGCTTACGCGTCAGAATCTGGGTCAATCCACAGCCGTCGGTATTGGTGGTGATCCAATAATCGGTTCCCGGTTCATCGACGTGCTCAAACGTTTCGAAGCCGACGCTTCCACGGAAGCCGTAGTAATGATTGGCGAAATCGGTGGAACGGCGGAGGAGGAAGCGGCTGAATACATCAAGGATCACATGTCCAAGCCGGTCTTCGTGTTCATCGCAGGCCAGACGGCGCCTCCGGGACGTCGCATGGGCCATGCGGGTGCCATCATCTCAGGAGGCAAGGGCACGGCAGAAGACAAATTTGCTGCGCTCGAAGAAGCCGGTGCCGTGATCGTCAAGAACCCGGCCGCCATCGGGGAAACCGTCAAGGCACACTTCAGCATGGCCTGAACGAGGATATCCGAGCAGGGTCCCTCCAGATTCTAGAAGCCAAACCGATCGACCAATGACGATCGACCAGGTAACATTCGTAAAGGGATCGACCAAGCTCGGTCAGATGCCAGAGGAACCCGTCGCAGAGTTCGCTTTCGTCGGGAGATCCAATGTGGGCAAGAGCTCGCTGATCAATCGCTTGTTCGAGCGTCGAAACCTTGCGCGGACGTCCTCCACGCCGGGAAAGACTCAGGAGATCAATTTCTATCTGGTCAACGATTCCTTCCATGTGGTTGACCTCCCTGGATTCGGCTACGCGAAGGTTTCCAAGGTGCAGCGCGCCAAGTGGCAAAAGCTCATCGGATCCTATCTCCTGCATCGTCAGCAGCTGGTAGCTGTCTTTCAACTCATCGACTCTCGGCACGAGCCTACCGCGCTCGATAAGGAATTGATGATGCTTATGAGTGAATCCTCGGCTGAGCACGTGATCCTGCTGACGAAAGGAGACAAGTTGTCTGGCAACCAGCGAAACAAGGCCATCGCCCGGGTGAAGAAAGCGCTGGCTGCATTGGGTCAGGAAAAGCCCGTCATCCTTACCAGTGCAAATGATGGTCGCGGAAGGGGGGACATCCTCGATTGGATGGACACCTGGTTGACCGCACTTTGATAACCGGCTACTGACACACCTTTATATATAGCATCACATTTACTATGTCGTATCGCGTTCTTCTGACCGACTCTCTACACCCGGTCTGTTATGAATTGCTAGAAGCAGCAGGAATGGAGGCGGTTGACGCCTCGAAGTGGGATGATGAGCGCATCACGAATGAGTGTGATGGCTTTGATGCCTGGATCGTCCGAAGTGGGACGACCATTACGGCTGATTGGATCGAGCAGGCAACGAAACTTAAAGTTGTCGGTCGTGCAGGGGTGGGCGTTGACAATGTGAACCTTGAAGCCGCCACAAAGCGCGGCATTCTGGTCCTCAACGCTCCCGCAGGAAATACGCTGTCGACGGCAGAGCACACCATGGCACTCATGATGAGCGTCGTTCGGAACGTTCCCGGTGCCGTTGCCTCGATGAAAGAAGGTGCCTGGAACCGAAAAGCATTCATGGGAACGGAGCTTTTTGGAAAGACCCTTGGTGTAGTCGGGCTGGGGAAGATCGGAAAAGAAGTCGCTTCACGAGCTGCCGCATTCGGCATGGATGTGATTGGAAGTGATCCCATGATGACGAGCGAAGCCGCCGAGCGTATCGGCATCGAGCTGGTTGATGTGGATACCATCTTCGAACGCGCTGACGTCATCACTTTCCATACTCCGTTGGTTGCCTCGACCCGAGACCTGATAAATGATCAGACAGTCGCACGCTGCAAAAAGGGCGTGTTTATTCTCAACTGCGCGCGCGGAGGTATCGTAGACGAGGGAGCTCTCTTGCGAGGACTCGAGTCGGGTCAGGTGGGTGGTGCCGGGATGGATGTCTACTCGAGCGAGCCACCGCCGAACTCACTTCGTCCGCTCATCGATCATCCGGCCGTGGTATGTACACCACATATCGCAGCCTCGACGGAGGAAGCTCAGGAGAAAGTTGCCCGTCAGGTGACGGATCAAGTTATTCGGGCGCTGACCTCCGAGCCGGTGCTGACGGCTGTGAATGCAATGGCCGTCAGACTGGCTGCGAAGTCCGAGGTCAAGCCCTACCTGTCCCTTGCAGAGCACCTCGGTAGTGCAACGGGTCAATTGGCTCCGGGGCGCTGTTCCAGTATCAAGGTGCGTTGTCACGGCGAAGTGCCCCGCAAATACATGGACGTGATCCAGGTTGCCGCGCTGAAAGGATATCTGCAGTCGGGCTGGAGTGATCCGGTCAACCTGGTCAATGCTCCGGTTATCGCTGAAGAGGCCGGTATCGCGGTGGACGTCGAGACGTTCCACGCAGAGACCAGTCATACAAATCTGGTGGAACTACAGCTGCAAACCGAGGCTGGAGCATTCACCATGGCAGGAACCCTGTTTGGCGACCGAGAAGGCCGCGTGGTATCTATTGATGGGTATGCCCTCGAACTACCGCTACACGGGCGAATGTTGCTCTATCGTAATCAGGACCGTCCAGGGATGCTTGCTGCCGTGGGTTCGTTGCTTGCGGAGAAGTCAGTCAACATTGGTAGCATGGCGCTGGGACGCAATGAACCTGGGTCTGAGGCGCTGACGGTCATTGCCGTGGATGAGCCTATTCCAGCCGATACGCTGGAAGCCGTCTCGAACCTGGACGGGGTCCATCGGGTGAGCATGCTCGAATTCATGCCTTGAATTCGTTTCAACGCATGCGTACGCTTGTCATCAGATGATTTCCCGAACATAAAGGAGCCATTCCCGGGGGTCAGCATGTGCAAAACTCATGGGCTCACCACGGCTTGACAAACGGAATACGTCCCTCTATATTCGGTAATCGTTTCGGAAACACGGATTGTTCAACCAGGAAAGGACCGCTTTTGGAACTTCGTTACAGCATTTCAACCACCACCTTTCAAGCGAAACCTGAAATCTGTCGCGAGCGCCCAGCGCGCGCGACTGCGCCTGTTGGAGCTGTGAAGTCGATTTCGTGGGCATACACTAGTATGCAGGACGTCAACCAGATCCGGTCCCCCCGGGCTGTACAATCCCATCCGACCCATTTTTTCGTGCTTGGCACGGGAAACGCTGAAAGCGCGCGTGGCGCGCTCGATGCAAAACTGCCGACAGCATGACGGAGTCATCCCGACTGCTTGAAGCGAATTGTTCGATGCAGATTTGCATTATGCAAACCACACGTGCGAAGCACGACACCATTGCAAGGATGGCCTTGCAAACGACTGTTGCAGGTTCTTCCTGCAAGCAAACATGCGCTCATTCCGATGTGGGAATGACGCGCAGCACTTATTAAGCCACACATCAATTCACTAGAGGAGGTAGCTTATGTTACGTAAATGGGGCATGATTGTACTCATGCTGCTAGCTACTCCGGCACTGGTTCTCGCCCAGAATACGGGTAAGATCTCCGGGGTAGTGACCGACGCGGATACGGGTGATACCATCCCGGGCGCGCAGGTCGTAGTAGTAGGTACAACGCTCGGTGCCATTACGGACGTCGATGGGAATTACTTCATCATCGGTGTTCCGGTCGGCGAGCATGACGTAGAAGCTCGATTCGTCGGTTACCAAGCTCAAACCATTTCAGGGGTGCAGATTTCTTCGGGTTACACCGCGGAACTCAACTTTTCACTCCGGGAAGGCGTTGAGCTTGGCGAAATCATCGTTGAATACGAACGTCCGCTGATTCAGAAGGACGCCGTTGGTGTTCCTAAGATCGTCGACGCAGAAGAGATCGTGAACCTTCCGGTTCGCGGTGCAGCAGCAGTAGCCTCGATTCAGGCTGGTGTTGTTTCTGAAGAAGGCTCTGGGACGCTTAACGTCCGAGGTGGCCGAGGCAGCGAAGTCACGTATTACATTGACGGTGTGAAGGTTGTCGGTACCGCGGCCCTTCCTCAGTCCGCCGTGCAGGAGCAGGAGATGATTATTGGTAACATCTCAGCTCGCTACGGCGACGCCATGTCTGGCATCATCAGTATCACAACCAAGTCCGGTTCCCCGAATTTCTTCGGTTCGGTCGAGGGTGTGACTTCTGAATCTCTCGATGATTTTGGATATAACCTGGCCTCTCTGGCCATCGGTGGTCCACTCCTGGGAGAAAGTGTCAATTTCTTCTTTGCAGCTGAGTATTTGGATCAGGCAGACAGCGGTCCACGTGCTGCAGGTCAGCTTCGCGTCTCTGACGCAACGCTAGACGCTCTGCGTACTGCTCCAACGTCTCTCATGGCAATGGACGGCGACGGAAATCAGGTTCTGATTCCTGTCCCTGCGTCATTGGGCGAAGCCACAATGCCTGTGGATCGCTTTGGTGACATTGCAGTCGGTGCTGATAACACAATTACGGCAAGTGACGGAACGGTCATCAACGTCCCAGCAGGCGTTGTTGCTTCTTCTATCCAGCCTGATATGGTTCTCAGCTCTGATTACCTGCCTGAGTCTGCATTCTCTGTTGACAAAGCCAAGCGGCAGAACAACTACAACCGCCTGGCCCTCAACGGTAACCTGAACTTCAACGTCATGGACAACATCCGCATGCGTGTGGGTGCTCGCTACGTGACGAGTGAAAATCAGGGAATGTCGACGTTTGCAGTGTTCTCTCCAGAGGATGCTAGCGTTTCGACGAATCGCGACATGCAGTTCTTTACGACATGGACGCACTACCTGTCGAATTCAACGTTCTACCAGCTACAGTTCGACTACACGGATCGTACTGGCGACGGCTGTGATGAGCGGTTCGATTGCTCCATCCAGAGTGCCCTGTACCAGGGTGACATCAGCCAGGATGCATGGGCAACCACTCGTGGTTACAAGAACCTCTCGTTCACGAGCGTAGAGGTACCTTACACCGACGATCATGGTACGCCTGGCGATCCTTCGGATGACACGCAGGAAGTAGCAACGGTCAATGCACCTACCTACAGCTATCGCTGGCAGGATGGTCGTTTCCCAACATCGGAAACGGCTGCTCGCATGATCTTTACGGCAGGTGGTAACGGACCAAACGGTTACAGCGAGTTCCACAACTCGCAGGTACGCTTCCAGGCTACGGCAACGACTCAGGTTGGTCTCCACCAGCTCGAGTTCGGTGGCGAGTTTGAGCAGCAGACGCGTCGTAACTACGGTATCAGCGGATACTCGCTGCATCGTTTCGTCGATGACACGTCCACGGATCCGTATTCACCAGGCCCAGAGGGCGTTTCCAACGAAAACCTGGACGAAGCTGTTACCAGTTTTGACCAGCTGTCGTGGGAGCAGCTTGAAGGCGTTACTGGCTACACCGGTTACAACTTCCGCGGCTCGGAAGCCGATACGGAAAACCTGGATGCCTACGTAAATGACATCGGTGGCGACGAAGCTTACAATGTGGCTCCGCACAAGCCGATCTACTACGGTGGATATCTTCAGGACAAAATCGAATTCCGCGATATCGTTCTGAACGCTGGCGTTCGTATTGACGTTTTCGACAACAATACCCGTACGCTTTTCGATCGGTACTCACGTCTTCCGCTCGAGCGGATCTCTGACGTTGGCGGTACCCATCCTAGCACCATCGGATCCGACTTCGTGCCTTACTACAACGGTGGCAATATCCAAGGATATCGCGATCGTGATGGTAACTGGTACGACAATAGCGGTAACCAGGTACCTGGTGGAGACATCCTCCTGACGGGTGCTAAGCCGGTTTCGAAAAGCGGTAAGGTCACCGAAGAGTCCTTCGTGGACTATGAGCCTCAGGTAACGATCATGCCACGTATTGGTGTTTCGTTCCCTGTTACGGACCAGGCGCTCTTCTTTGCTCGCTACGGTTCAGTGGCCCAGCGTCCTTCTTCCAACTCGTTCACGTCGCTTGATGGTATGTCTCGTTCTACGGGTCGTATCAGCAACAACGCTCTCGAGCCAGAGCGGACAACCGAATATGAAATCGGTTTCCGTCAGCGCCTGACGACGCGTTCGGCACTCACGCTCTCCGGGTTCTTCCGTCAGATCGAGAACCTGATCCAGTTGGACGACCTTCGTGAAGCATTCCCTCAGGGATACTCCACGTACGGTAACAAGGACTTCGGTACGGTTAAAGGATTCGAACTCGACTTTGACCTTCGTCGCACGAACAACGTCGCAGCGAAAGTCAACTACACGATGTCATTCGCTGCAGGTACGGGTTCCAACGCGTCCTCAACGAGCCTGATCGTGTGGATCGATGAGACTCCTCCGAACTTCATTTCACCTCTGGACTTTGACCAGCGCCACACGTTCAACGTGTCTCTGGACTATCGTCTTGGTGAGGGAGAAGGTCCGACTCTTGGCGGAACCAACCTGTTCGAAAACTTTGGTGTTAACGTGCTCATGAACGCTCGTTCAGGCCAGCCTTACACACCTCAGGTCGAGCCATTCAGCCAGATCGAGTCCAAAGCTCCGGTACCAGCCGGTGGCGTGAACTCAGCCCGTATGCCTTGGAGCAGCCGTATTGACCTTCGCGTCGATCGCAAGTTTGCCGTAGGCGAACGCTCCACGCTGTCTGCATTCCTGTGGGTCCAGAACCTGCTTGATCAGGTCAACCAGCAGGGTACATGGGACTACACGGGTCTCCCAGATGATGATGGCTTCCTGGCAACGTCCGGTGGTCAGCAGTTCCTGAGTTCCAGTGTGCCTGTTGCAGAGACGATTTATCGTCACCGCAACCGCCAGCTGGGCAACTTCGGAATCCCACGTTTGACACGAATCGGTGTTCGTCTTGACTTCTGATTGAACTGATTGTGGCTAGTTCGGGGGCGAACTTCGGTTCGCCCCCGATAAGTGCTACAATCGCTTCCTAGGAATTCAAGCAGTTGTTATAGACAGAAATGCACGGATGACTATGCACTACATAAGAAAAATCAGTCTACTACTCGCGGTCCTCGCCGTAGGCCTGATGAGCGCTCCGGCGACTCAGGCCCAGAGCGTTGGATCGTGTGAGCAGGCCATTGGTGAAGCCTATTTGGACATCAACAATGTGCGTGCTCGTATTCTCAATAACGGAAACCTGTTCTGGCGCGGTAGCCCGCATGTTTACAACATCCCTAAGGGCGGCCCGTCGAACGCAATCTTCGCATCCGGTATCTGGATGGGTGGTCAGGTAAATGGCCAGCTTCGTCTTGCCGGTTCTACTTACGGTCCTTACGAGTTCTGGGCTGGTCCACTGAACGACGACGGTACGGCTCCTGCCGACTGTTCCGTTTATGACCGAGTCTACAAGGTCTCGAAGGAAGACGTCGTTGGGTATGAAGGAAGTGGCCTGGCCACTCCTGACCTCGCTGACTGGCCAACTGGTCTCGGCGCGCCTACTCTCGATGCCAATGGCGAGATGATTGATCTCACCGACCAGCCGCTTGCAAGCCGTATTGACCGTAAGGTCAACCTCGGAGCCGGCGAGCGTCCAGCTATTCTGGGTGACCAGATGCTATGGTGGATCATGAACGATCGTGGTAACCAGCACACGCGCACCGATACGCCTCCAATGGGCGTTGAAGTTCACGGTACAGCATTTGCCTTCAACACGGCAGGTGCTATTGGTAACACGACGTTCTACAAGTACCGCATCATGTACAAAGGTTCGGTACCACTGGAAAACACCTACATGGGTCTTTTCTCAGATCCGGATCTCGGAAACTATCAGGATGACTACGTAGGCTCTGACACTACGCTCGGTCTCGGTTTTGTTTACAACTCCGATAACGATGACGAAGGTGGTGAAGGCTACGGTGATGCTCCTCCAGCTTCCGGTTATGACTTCTTCCAGGGTCCTCTCGTTAGTGACAACGGCATCGATGATGATGGCGATGGCGAAATCGACGAGGACAATGAGCGTCTGAAAATGACCGCCTTCGCGTTTTACAACAACGGTGGTGGTGTTCAGGGTGACCCAGGTAACGGTGCCGACATGTACAACTACATGAAGGGACGCTGGAAAGATGGGCAGCGCTTTACGCTTGGTGGAAACGGACTCGGATTCTCGAATATTCCGACGTCATTCATGTTTCCTGGCAACCCTCCTGAGTTCTGGTCAGAGTTTGACTCTGACGGACAGGGTTCGGCGATTGCACCGGCTGACCGTCGTTTTGTTATGGCCACTGGTCCGTTCACGGTGAAGCCGAATGATGAGCAGGTGCTCGTTTTCGGTATCGTGACGAGCTTTGGTGATGACAACCTCGATTCAGTTCAGAAGATGAAGTCCGATGACGCCCTTGCACAGGCCGTCTTCGACATCAACTTCGAGCTGCCGTCACCACCCGCTGGCCCTCGGGTCACGACCACGGTTGACAACGGTTCTGTTCTTATCGAGTGGGGATACAACCCATCTGATAACAACTATCTGAACAGCTACTCCGTTATCGATCCGCTGCTCTCCGACGATGTTACTGACAACGACTACATTTTCGAAGGCTACAACGTGTTCTCGTACGCGAACAGCTCAGATCAGGAAGGCAAACTCCTTGCTGTGTATGACGTTGAAAACGGTATAACTCGTGTGATCGAAGGAACGGATCTGACGTTCATCACAGCTGATGGAACGGACGCTGGTGTCCAGACCTTCCACAAAGTGAATGGTCTGACGAACTACACGGACTACGAGTTTGGTGTGCAGGCATATGCCTACAACGCTACCTCCGGTCAGAAAGTGTATGCCGGTCCGATCACGCGTTTCTCCGTAACGCCTCAGATTTCTGAGACCATCGTAAGCGAGGATGCTGTAACCGCAGCCGCTTCTGCTGACGTTGATCTCGAAGCTGAAGGATCAACAGAAAACGTTGGTAACGGTAGCGTTTCGGCTTCTATCGTTAACCCGCATGCTGTCACGGGAGATAACTACTCGGTTGAGTTCTACTCGATCGAAGTTGAGGACGGTCACAAGCGCGCTGATGAAGATGCGCATGAGATCAACAACCCAGCTCCGACAGCAGCCAAGTCTGCGTCAGCCGATGTGACCGTATATGACGTCAAGAATGGCGCAGGATCGATCGTCTTCAATGGCACAGATGCTTACGCCTCCACGCACAGTGTTCCGATCGGTAACAACGTGCTGTCATTTGACGGTGTCTCTCTGAACGTTCTCGGTCCAGAGCCTGGCTTCACCAACTTCAGTGTTGTTGCCAACGCTAACGGTCCGCTTGCAACGCCTGTAGGAGCCGCTGCTGACTGGTACGGATTCCCAGGCCTCGGTCGTCCTTCTGCTGATCAGCAGGTGGGCGGCGGCGCATGGATGATCCAGGCCGGTGGCGGTACGGGTCCTTATGAGCAGTTCTTGTCACGTTGGGCACGTAACGGCCCGATTTACGGAGCTTACGACTACGAGGTCCGCTTCACAGGTCTCGGTACCGGCAACACGGGTCTGAACTACTGGGGCGACGGTGCAGTCATCGATGTTCCTTTCCAGCTTTGGAACGTAGGTATCGGAACGTTTGACGATCCTTCTGACGACGTCCGTCTCTGTGCTCTCCTTCTGGATAATGATGGAAACGGTGTATGGAATCTGAACGCAGTTGACCACCCGGTCTCCGGCGCATCAAATGATCCATACACAGATTGGATCTACTGGTACGAGTGTGACTATGCTGCGGAAGTCGCTAACGGCTACGATTTAGCCACCACAGGTGCAGCTCCATTCTCTCGTACGGTATTTGTGAACTGGAACGGTGGTGACGTCTCTGACGGCACCCTAGATGCAGTTGACTGTTCTGCTGGCGAATGTATGCCAGAAGACGGTACGGTATTCCGCATCGAAACAACGAAGCCTAACCAGCCAGGGGACATGTTCTCCATGTCAACGGATGGTCTTGGCTCACGTGCACGTACGGAAGCAGAAAACCGTGACGCAGTCGATGACATCGGCATCACTCCGAACCCATACAAAGGCGCTTCATCCTATGAAGTTAGCCAGCTTGTTGATCAGGTTCGTTTCACGAACATGCCTAACCAGGCAACCATTCGCATCTTCACCGTGGCAGGTACGCTCGTTCGTACGCTCGAGAAGAACAGTGCAAGCGCAAGCTTCCCCTGGGATCTCACCACGGAAGAAGGACTCCCCGTCGCCAGTGGTATGTATATCATCCACGTCGATTCAGAGTGGGGCGAGAAGGTTCTCAAGTTTGGTGTGGTCAAGAAGCGTATTCAGCTCAATACTTGGTAATTGATCAGGACGGAAGGTCCCGGCCTCCTCGGCCGGGACCGGATCGTCCGCTGAATACCTATGATGACAAACTTGATTATTACAAGGAGGAAATTGGATATGAACAAGCTGTCCAGAATTTTTCTGAACGCATTCTTGGTCGTGGCTATGCTCGGCATGAGTGCGCTGGACGCGAATGCTGGAGATGACCGTCGTCGTGGTACGGCTGGCGCCTCCCAGCTGCTAGTGCCGGTTACGGCACGTAGCGCTTCGCTTGGCGCTTCGATGACGAGTGGTCTTTCTGGTCTTAACGGCCTGGAAGCACTCATCTCGAACCCCGCCGGTCTGGCCACGAACCAGGGAACTGCGGCTCTCTTCAGCCGCATGGATTACGTTGCCGACATCGGTGTCAACTACTTCGGTGTTGCACAGAGCTTCGGTAATAACAACATCGCATTCCATGTTAACTCATGGGACTTCGGTGACATTCCTGTACAGACGGAGCTGTCGCCTGAGATCACCTCGGTGACATACACTGCGTCTTTCATCACGGCCGGACTTACGTACGCTCGTGCCTTTACCGATCGTATCTCTGCTGGTGCCACCTTCAAGGTGGTCTCAGAGAACATTGACGATCTCTCAGCCTCAGCCGTTGCTGTCGATATGGGTATGACCTATGTCGTTGGTGAGACGGGTTTGCGTCTGGGCGTTGCGCTCAAAAATATCGGTACCGACATGCAGTATTCGGGTGTTGGTCTCACGCAGCAGGTTCGGCTCCCAAGCCAGCCTGGCAACGCGACGAACAACGCTCTCGTCTTCGAGAGCGAAGGCGTATCGCTGCCATCGCTCCTCAACTTTGGTGTCGCTTACACGCGCCAGATGTCTGAAGGCGCAGTCGTGACGGTACTGGGTAACTTCCGTTCGAACTCGTTCGATCAGGATCAGTACTCAGGCGGTGTTGAGCTCGGTCTGTTTGACATGGTCTACCTGCGTGGTGGCATGGACATTATTGGAGACAATGATCTGTCCTTCTTCACGGGTACCAACTTTGGTGCTGGTGTAGACCTGGATCTGTCAGGCACTCGCCTGCAGGTTGACTACGCCTTGCGTTCAACCGACTACTTCAGCAATGT
The DNA here is from genome assembly GCA_030830105.1 of Rhodothermales bacterium. Taxonomy (GTDB): domain Bacteria; phylum Bacteroidota; class Rhodothermia; order Rhodothermales; family UBA10348; genus JAAZVD01. Next base: position 25,039 of record JAURNP010000151.1, read on the forward strand.
CTCTATGATTACAGCCGCTATCGATCTGTAGATCGATAACAGAAAGCTGTAATCGGCCGACAGTTGCCGATTAAGCACTGCGGGGTGGATCTTGCGATCAGTGATCGCATAAGATCCACCCCGCTTTGTATTTGGCGGATTTGGTAATGCTCATGCAATCCCAGATCCGGTAGCCTTCCCGAAAGCTTTTCACACAGAGCACTTTTCCATGTCTCGAACGCTGCTGGCTCTTGGCTTCGCTTTACTTCCTTTGGCTATAGCCTTGGGATGCTCAACGGGCGAAGTTGAAACCTCATCTGCAACTGCCTCGCCAGAGATCGTCTTCAGTAATCTGGGCTCGACCTCAGAATATGTTGGCGATACTGTTTGCTTTGATTGTCACGAGGATCAGTATCAGGGCTTTTATGAGCATGGAATGGCAAACTCCATGTATCTCCTGACCAAGGACAATGCTGTTGAGGCATTTGGTAGTGAGATTGTTGTCGATTCAACAACGGGGTTGCACTATGAAATGGTTGAGGCAGACTCCGGATACATCCAGATAGAATTCCTGCTGGATGAGAGGGGAGAACGTACTCATGAACTGGCAAGGACCATGAAATGGGTTGTCGGCTCGGGGACGACGGCGAGAACGTATTTGGCTGAGCAGGATGGGTGGTTCTATGAGATGCCCGTGACTTGGTATACGCAACAAGGGCGCTGGGATTTTAGTCCGGGGTATCGGGTCGCCAACAAACGGTTCAATCGTAAAATTGCTGACCGCTGCGTTGTGTGTCACAACAGCTATCCGGAGCCGGTAGAACAGACCAACGGAATGTTTACCGAAATGCCAACCGGGATTGGTTGCGAGCGGTGCCATGGGCCCGGCTCAGATCATGTAGAAGCTCGATTGGTGTCGGATCCACCTGAAGGCCAGCCCGATGTGACCATCGTCAATCCCGCTCATCTTTCGTTGGATCTGAGACTGGACGTTTGCCAGCAATGTCATCTCAACGGAACCGTTTCCCTGCTTCGTGATGACGAGGATCCCTATTCGTACCGGCCTTCACAACCTCTGGAGGAATATGTAGCCTTGTACACGGGCCTTGAATTCATTGAAGGGGAGGGGGAAGGTATATCGGTCATCTCCCACGCGGACCGTATGAAGCAGAGTGCCTGTTATACCGAAACTTTGGACACCCTGAGACCGCTAGAATGCACTACCTGTCACGATCCCCATGAAGGGTTCAGGGACCAAGGAGATGCCTATTTCAATGTCACCTGTATGAGTTGTCATGTAGGTGAAGATTTGAGCTCCATTGATGCAGGCCAGCCATTGGCGGTGCATACTACGTCGGCTAATTGTGTTGAATGCCACATGCCGCCAACTGACTTGATTGAGGCTCCTCATTCGGCATTTACAGACCATTACATTCGAGTGGTGGACCAGGATGAGCTCGAGCCAGAAAAGTCCACTGAGACGGACGCCTTGATGGCTCACTTCAATCGAGATCGTATCAAGAACCCCGAAGCCCGACTGTATGAGGGAATGGCTTATATCACCCGTGGTTACCAGGGAGGGGATATTGAGTATCTCAATCAGGGAGTCGACATTCTTGATGAGGTTTTTGAGAGTGGACATCAGTTCAGCGAGGCTGTTTACCTGCATGGATATGCACTGCTGATCCTCAAGCGATTCGACGAGGCTATCCCGTCATTAGAGGAGTCGGTTCGTTTGGAACCGAACAAAGCAGAACGACTGAATGCGTTGGCTCAGGCCTATGAATATGCCGGTGATCGTGACCCGGTCCGAATTGAGCGCTTGTATCGTGAAGCCCTTCGTGTGCAGCCTAAACTGGCGGATATCCGGCTTAATCTGGGACGGTTTCTGCAGTCCAGAGGAAGGATAGATGACGCCAGAGGACAGTACCGCCAGGTCGTTGAAGACGAATCCTGGAATGCCCTCGGGTACTATAACCTGGGGACCTTGGCGCTATTGGAAGGGAATCTGGAAGAGGCTGAGGAGCAACTTGGTCAATCGCTGACGTTGGACCCGCTTTCCGGCGCTACGTTGACAAACCTGGGGCTGGTTCATTTGCAAAAAAACAAGATTGCTGAAGCCCGCAGATTGCTGGAGACAGCTGTCGAACGTGATCCGGAGCTTCCAGAGGCCCTCGATAATCTTGGTTCGTTGTACCTCAATCTTGAGGTAGAAGAAGAGGCTGTTACCTATCTGAAGCGTGCCACGGAGGTCCGGCCATACGCAGCCGGAATACACGCCAAATTGGCCCTTGCATACTTCCGGTTGGAGCGCTATTCCGAGGCGCAGCGGAGTGCACAACAAGCCTTGGCCATCGATCCGAATGAATCCCTGGCACAGCAGATTATGCTGGCCCTTTGACGCTGCCTGACTGGCAGCACTGATTGCGCCAGCTACCGAGCAACAACCAAGGTTCGGGACTCTGACTTGCCGGTAATCGGGTCGAACACTCGAAGCAGATAAAAACCCGGAGGCCAACCACTTACGTCAATTGTGAAGTGTGCGTCGTGCTCCGCGTTTCCTGAGGCTACTTTGCGCCCGAGTGCATCGTGAGCAATCCAATTTGTGTCACCTGCAGCGTTCACAATAAGGCGGTCTTTAGCAGGTATCGGATATACTTCGACTGAACCTGCGTCTTTTTGCCGGGATGGCGTCAGAGATCCCACATTAGTGGCGAGCAAGGTTCCGGTGCCCTGTCTAAGTGTGATGGTTTGCCGAGCAAGACCGCCATCCCATTGTTCATGCATTCCTCCAGGCCAGATTACCTCGATCCTGTCATATCCTGCATCCAATCCAAGACCGAACATGACAGGCTGTACATTCTGACCCAGAAAATCGACACCGTTGTTATGACGCATCTGTGTCCCTGTCGGTGAGAACAAGAAGACCTTGGCGCCAACGCCATTCAAGTTTGAAGCAGTCCCTTCCAATGCCACCTTCAGCCAGGAAAACGGCGTTCCTGGGTGCTCCAAGTAATAGAGGGGCTCATCCCAGTTGGTAATGATCACATCTGGGGATCCATCGTCATTGGCATCGAAGACAAGGAGGCTGTGAGATTCGGCGGTGCCATCCGTATTACTGGCTGCCGAGATGTCCTGCCAATCAAGTTGGCCCGTTTCCTGGTATACGTTTCGGAAGTACCGATTGGCGGTGCCGCGCGCAATCAACGCACCATTGACGACCAGCAGATCCAGATCGCCATCGAGATCTCCGTCAAAAAACTCTGTACCCCAGGCCCAATCAGTATTGGCGATTCCAAAGGCTTGGGCTTCATCCTGCAGGGGCCCTTGCCCCTTGCCGAGAAAGAACGTATTGAGCATCGAGTTTCCCCCTCGAACGGCATTGTTGGTGATGTACAGATCCAGGAAGCCGTCACCTGAGGCATCACCTAGCGCCAGTCCCATACTTTCACCTGAATCACCCAGTCCCCATTCTGCAGTACCATCGCGAAACGACCCGTCACCTTCGTTAAGGAATAGCTTGTTCGGACCGAAGTCGTTGGCCAGGTAGAGGTCGGTGAGATTATCGCCATCAACATCCCAAGCCATGGTCATCCACGTCCGGTCGATTAGGTCGAGGCCTGTTTCCTCTCCGATATTCTCAAACGTGCCGTCCCCCCGGTTTCGATAGAATCGATTCGGACCGTTCCAGGAGCTCAGATACACGTCCAGGTAGCCGTCGAGATCAAAGTCGAACCAGGTCACACCAGCCGTCTCGAAGTCATCGGTGGTTCCATCGACCGGATTGAGACCAGCCTGTGTAGCCACATCCGTAAAGGTGCCGTCACCGTTGTTTCTGAAGAGAACTTCCGGTCCAACATTCGTGAGAAGGAGATCAGGATCTCCATCCCGATCGTAATCTGCCCAAGCTACACTGAACTTGTTGCCGAATACCTTTGTCGGAAGTTCTGGGAGGAAATCAACACGAGTGCCGGAGGCTTCCGTGACATCCGAAAACGTCCCATCACCATTATTTTGGTAAAGGCGGTTCCAGGATCGCGGATTGAACGGGTCGTATTTCCATCGCGATGCGATATAGACATCCAGGTCTCCATCACCATCAAAATCTGCCGTTCCAATGCCGTGACCTTGCCACATGGCATCAATGCCGGCATCAAACGTCCGGTTTTCAAAAACCTGAGCCTTGCTCTCGATCACCCAGAACCACATCGTCAGAAAAACGACAAGGAAGGATTTGGGAGAAGCAGAAAGGTGAACCGTCATGGTCGTTTTCCGAAGGCCAGGAACCAGCTCGAGGCAATTAGGCAGGCACGTCTGCATGGAAGCGATCGGCAAGCTTCGACGCAATCAATGCTGCGTGGTGACGTCCGTTCTCAATAAACCAGCGGCTTGTATGCCTACCGCCGCACACGGTACCCGCGATAAAGACACCTTTTCGAAGCGTTTCGTGCGTGTCCGGGTCGAAAACAGGCGTTTCGACAGCATCCTCGGCAATGGTCACTCCGAAGGACTTCAGGAACCCATAGTCCGGGTGATAGCCGGTTAGCGCCAGAACGACATCATTCTTCAATGTGACCGGTCCCTCGGGCGTTTCAATATCGAGACGGTCCTCATGAATCCGGGTCACATTGGATTGGAAGAGTACGTCTATGGACCCCTCTTCGATGCGATTGATGAGGTCGGGACGGATCCAGTATTTGACCGTGGGACCAACCTCCGGTCCACGGATAACCATGGTGACATGTGCTCCTCGCCGGTGGCACTGTAGAGCTGCCAGGGCTGCGGAATTCTTTGCGCCAATGATGCAGACTTCCCGCCCGGTGTAAGTAAAAGCTTCCCGAAAGTAGTGGGTGACTTTCGGCAGCTCTTCTCCAGGCACATTCAGCCTGTTGGGCTGATCAAAGAACCCCGTAGCGATTACCACCGCTTTGCATGCAATGGATCGCTTGTCGGTAGTCAATGTGAATGCGCCTGAGGTACCCTCTAGCCCAGCTACCCGCTCGTAAAGCAGCATTTGCAGGGATTCCCGATCGGCGACCCTTCGGTAATAATCGATGGCTTCTTCCCGAATGGGTTTGTACCGAGAGCTGACCAGCGGGTGCCCCCCGATTTCAATCAGATCGGGCGTGGAGAAGAACTCCATATTAGTCGGATACCCTGTCAAGGAATTGACCAGGGCACCCTTATCCACCGTTATGCAGGACAGACCTGTGCGTTGGGTTTCGATAGCACATGCCAGCCCCACCGGGCCGGCTCCAATAATGACGATATCCGTTTTCATGGGGGACTCCACGTCTGCTGTGGCAGATCCTGCGAGCGCTTTTTCTGGAAGAAAGACGTCAAGAGATCCGCACAGCGCTGTTCCTCAACGCCTGATACAAGGTCTACGTAATGATTCAGGCGGGGGTCCTGGGGAATATTGTATAGCGTGGAAGCGGCACCGGCCTTGTCATCGAATGCGCCGAATACCACTTGCTTGAGGCGAGCCAGCGTTACCGCTCCAGCACACATCGGGCACGGTTCCAGCGTCACATATAGCGTGGCATCGGTAAGATGCTTGGAGTCAAGTCGGTCACAGGCAGCGGTGATTGCGATGATCTCGGCATGCGCGGTCGGGTCAGAGAGGCGCTCGACCTGATTATGACCTTTACCGACAATGATACCGTTGCGGACAACGACGGCTCCAACAGGCACTTCATCCGCCTCGTAGGCCTTCTCTGCCTCTCGGATAGCTGCCTTCATCCAGCGGCGATGATCCATCATGAGTTGGTCGAGCGCGCTCATCCCGTCGTCTGCCTGTGAATGGGCATGGTCATACATCGCGGGCCACCTCGTCCACGTGACAGCTCATATCCATCCAGTTTGATCGCCATCTTTTCGCCAGGCTCAAAATCACTCGACTCGTAGAAAGACAGGAATCCTTCTGCCGTGACAACGCGATAGCCAGCTTCTGCCATGGTTGCAAAAGTGCGTTCATTACGCTCGTAGCCGAGTACGACGCCCGGAGCCACAGCAAACAGGTTTGCACCGTCCGTCCATTGCTCGCGCCGTTGGCTGAGTGGGTCCAACCCTCCGCACGGCATGAAAGACATGCCGCGACCCATATGGTGCTCGAGCGCTTCTTGCAGCGTGTGCCACATCTTCGTAGCCAGCAGCTCCGGGCCTCCGTTGCGGGAAAAGGTCGCCACGTTGTTAAGGCCGTTCAGATCGATCAGCGGCGGGAATGCTACACATTCATCCGGGGCAGCAAACGTGAACACGGTGTCGAGGTGCATGCATGAGCGCTCATGCGGCATGCTGACCATGATCACATTCTCGATATTCGTTTTCTTAAACAAGGCGCGCGCCACGGAGACAAGGCCCCCGAAAGAAGTCCGCTCCGAATTTCCGATCACAACCGTATCGGCCGAAGCGACGAGCAGGTCGCCTCCCTCGAATGTAACGCCCTTTGGGAGTTTGATGATGTTATCGCTCCAGTCCGCAAATGCTGGATGGTGATGAACCACAACGTCGATGATGATGCTCTCCCGTGCACGAGCTGACGTGGCTGCATGGCTCAGCACAATATGATCACCGACCACAGCAGCCAGATCCCGCATGAACATAAGATTCGGGATGGGCTGGGCTTCGATTTTCAACGGCGAAGAACCGGTCAGGGCAAAATGGCAAAGCTGATTCGGAGAAAGACGTTTGAGATCTGCTTCGAAAGCACGGAGGTTGGCCCCTTGCGATGCCTCACAGAGTTGGTCGATGAAGCTGAATCGTGCCTCCTCCAGATCGAAAGATTCCCGCAAGAGGGTACTGATTTGCATCACACCGTCCTGCTGACCAATGACTTTCTCGAAAACCGCACACATGAGCTCATGCTCTTTGCGGGCATGGCTCAGAAATAGAATGTCTTCGAACAGGAGCGCCTCGCGGTCCAGTGGAGAGACCATGTCCATTTCCGCTCCGGGAGTGTGGACAATGACTTGGCGGAGGTGATCAGTTTCGGACTGAACCCCTAGAGTGACTGGACGCATGCAGCAGATGGTTGGATCAGGTGTGGAAAGCGACAGGAGGCCTGAGAGCGTTCCTCGGAGGACGCCTCTATTGCACCCTCAATGATACGAAATCCACGACCGCAAGACCGTTTCCAGCTTCGTCGAAACCACCGATCAGGGCGATTCGACCATCTCGCATCCGAGTAGCAGAACCTCCAAATGTGGCCGTTAGACGAGCTTGTAGAGCCGAAGGGAACAGAAATGACTTCTCAGCGGCGGCTACATGGATTTCGCCCGAATCCAATGGGGTATCATTCTCAACCGAGCGCCCGCCAAAGTGTGCTACGTATCCGGGTGCGATAGCCACACTAGCATGCCGAATGCGCGGGACCTGCATGGAAGGCCAGTCTGAGGTTTCGATTCCGCTCGGAGCGGCAAAATCCATCATCAATGTCACCCCCTTCGTTCCGTCATTCAGGTCGACACCCGTAACGAGAAATGAATTGGCCTGATCATCCAGATTCCCATCCAACGCGATCTGGGTGTGGCCAGCCACAAATCGGATGAACGGTCCAACGGCCGGTGAGAGTGAAATGAGCGAATCATTACGCAACTCGAAGGTGCGCATGTCTTGCCGAATGCCGAGCGATGGCTCGGGTGTGTAACGAGTGTCCCCGCGACCTCCCAGTAAAACGATGAAGTGTTGGTCCTGAATGGTTCGTACCAAGCTCGTGTGATACATACGGCGAATGGGAGCTCCGACTACGGGCACTTCCAAGAACCGATCCTGGACCGGATCATACATTTCTGCCTGCTCAATAAGGGCATCCACGGTTTCGATATTTCCGAAGGATCCACCGCCGAGAATCAGTATGCGATTGTCCGGCAAGACCGTTGCTGTGTGACCTATACGCGGCGCGAGAGTCTGATTCCTGGACGGGCTGAACTTGTCTCCCCCGTCTGGTAGTTGCCACATGTCGAACCCACCTGGACCTCCTGGAACGCCGGTTCCACCAATCATAGCAAGCGTACCGTCAGATAGAACGCTGGCCGTATGACCTCCCGATCCAAATAGCAGCGGACGTGAGGAGGTCAACGATTCGAACGACCAGTTCATCCGAAGTACATCCAGCGTATCAATCGAAGTTGGACCATCGTCTACCACCGACTCCACAAGAAGACGATTCAAACCGGGTTGCAGATCCAATTCCGCTCTCCAAATATCCGACTCTACCGAGGCAAGCTCGATTCCCGCGACACTGACCCGCGTTACGTCCCGGACACTGGTGACCCGTAATTCCAGACTGATCCGATCGTCATCGACTGCAAACGAAAGGTCCGGGGATACGACTTCGACGGTCGCCTCGCCGACATCGGCAAAGGGGCGGTCGCACGCTGACGTGATCAGCGCGAAAACAAGAAAAAGGGTAGCAGGCAATGTTCTCACATTCATTGAGTGATTCCGGGAAACACTTTGGGACCTAAGGGTACTGCCCCCGGATGATTGAATGAAGCCCTTCAAGCCGGGTGGTTCGATTCAGGCTGCGAATTGTCAGGATAGACGACTCTCTCCAGCATCAGCCCGTGAGCGGGAGCTGCAGGACCGGCGTAGGTGCGATCTCGCGCAGCCAGAATAGCCGTGATGTCCGCCACATCCCGCTTCCCCTGGCCGATTTCCACCGACGTTCCGACGATGGCGCGGACCATTCCATGAAGAAATCGATCTGCCCGGATCACGAAGTCAATTTTTCCCTCTTGATCCGGTACAAGGCCCCAAGAGGCCACCTCGACGGTACAGACTCGATTTTCCGTTTCGGATTGGGTACGACAGAACGAGTCGAAATCGTGAGTACCCAGCAGAAGGGCAGCCGCTTCATTCATGCGATCCATGTCGGGAGCCGGACGCAGGTACCACCGAATGGACTCGTCAATGGCAAATGGTATGGTACCGAGGCGATACCGGTACTGCCGTGAACGGGCATCGAAACGAGCGTGGAATCCGTCTTGGACACTACGGATGGATCGCACGGCGATGGATCGTGGGAGAAGACCTCTCAATGACCCCAGAACGCGATTGGAATCGATCTCGCCTTCAATCGCCACATGGGCAACTTGCCCGCTGGCATGGACGCCTGAATCAGTTCGACCGGATCCAACAATGTTGACGGGCTGCCGAAGTGCAGTCCTCAGCGCCGTTTCGAGCGCACCTTGAACGGTTGGGTGCTCGGGCTGGATCTGCCAGCCGTGCCAGTCCGTTCCGACGTATTCTATATCCAGTCGGTATGTGGCCACTTTCCTGCTACTGCGTACCTTGCTGATGATTGACTCCAAGGTAGCGAATCGTGCGAACTGACAGGATTTATTTGACGGGATTCATGGGTTCGGGCAAGTCGACGGTTGCGCCGCGGCTGGCGCGGGGTCTAGGGTATGCCAGGCTCGATCTCGACGACGCGATCAGCAGGCATACTGGGCTTTCGATTCCTGCATTGTTCGAGCTTTATGGAGAACAGCGGTTCCGGGCCGAAGAGAACGCCATGTTGCGATCCCTGGAGAAAGGAGCCAAGACGGTGGTATCTCTCGGAGGAGGAACCCTTGTGGATCCCGAAAATCTGCGCTGGTGCCTTGAGCATGGGACATTGGTGTACCTGAGGGGTACGGCCGGTTTCCTGGCCAGCCGCCTTTCATCGTCCCGGCGGGATCGCCCTTTGCTCTACGATGCTGATGGTCGCCAGTTGGAAGCCTATGCCTTGCGTGAGAGGGTGGCAGATCTGCTAGGCTCGCGCGTGCACATCTATGAACAGGCTCACATTATCGTCGATATTGATGCCATTCCTGTTTCCCAGATTGTCCAAAAGATCCGACGCGCACTCGACAGCGCCGGATAATTCACTGGGGCCTGCACGCAGGGTTCTGAGGACGGTTTGGGGCTTTGAAGAATTTCGCCCGGCTCAAATCCCGGCATTGCGACAGATTCTGGGCAGCAGGGACGGACTGGTTCTGATGCCCACGGGAGGAGGGAAGTCCCTGTCATTCCAGGTTCCGGCTCTGGTTCAGGGCGGCCTCACGATCGTAATCTCTCCCCTGATATCCCTCATGCAGGATCAAGTGGGTAGGTTGGCGGGGCTTGGAATTCCAGCCTTTGCCATGACGGGCCGGGTGGGGTACGACGTAGCAGGATTCGTAAATCGACGAATTCGATCCGAGTCTGCGTTCTTTCTATATATGGCTCCTGAGCGCATCGGTTCTCGTCTGTTCCGTCGGATGATACATGGAGTCAAGCCCCAAATGATCGTCGTGGACGAGGCCCACTGTATTTCTTCGTGGGGACACGACTTTCGACCTGATTATAGACGTATTGCCGCGCTCAGAGACGAATTTGGATCAGACCGACACATTCCCTGTGTGGCCTTTACGGCTACGGCTACGCCACGCGTAGCGCGGGACATCCTGGGATCGCTTCGCTTGCGCCGTCCATTCCGCGTAACGTCTACCTTGCGGCGCCCCAATCTCTGCTTCGTCGTCGTCAAGAGCGTGGATCCAACCTCGGAGGTATTGCGGCTTTTGCGCGCGAACGTACCCAGGATGCGTGGCTTCGGGGCTCCGTGCGCACCGTCGTGGCCACAAATGCATTCGGCATGGGGATTGACAAGCCCGACGTGCGTCTGGTAGTGCATGTGGGCATTCCGGAATCGCTGGAGGGCTGGTATCAGGAAGCAGGACGGGCCGGCCGGGACGGCCGGCCCGCAACGGCCATTACATTCGATACGCCGGATGCGCGGGTAGCCAGAGCGGCATTGGTACGGGGCAGACGCGCGAGAAATCGGCACGCGGCAATGCGACGATGGTTGGATCGGGATGCGTGCCGTACATGGGGACTCCTGGGCTATTTCGGTGAAGTGGCTCCAGATCGATGCGGACAGTGTGACGTTTGCGAACCGGACCTGAGGAGGCGGTTATCTCAGCGGCTGGAGGCGACGTCGAGAGCCCGGTTGTAGACAGCAACCAAGCGATCCGGATCGTTAGTGTAGGACGCCACCAGCTCGGTGTACAATGCTGTGTCCAGATCGTGGGCTTGTAGCACCGAGTCTTGTCGCGGATGATCCGGGAGGAATATCCGATCTTCCATCGCGTCGAGGGCCTGTACGTCAGCATGGTGCAGATCGGCCAGTAACTCGGCGAACGATGAATCGGCCGCGGTCAGCGCCATCTCCATCACCGATGGGGGAGCTGAGCAGGCGGACAACATCGCAGCGCTCAGCAGGGTCAGTGTCAGTAAGCTGCGCACGTCAGTCGGCCGACTTTTGATTCGAATGCGTCTCCTCTGCCATTACCTGATTCGCATTCTGGAACGTGTGCGCAATCGTTTCCATGTGGCGCAGGAATTCACGTTTGTCATAGCCAGGAGCGAAAACCATCCCGTCGATCATGTAGAGACGGCGGGAGTCATCATCATAGAACGCGTAGTTCACAAATGGTCCGCCCATACCCCATTCGGCCAGGTCACCATTGTCGCGACGCTCGACCATGTGCCAAAGACCCCTCGTCTCGAACCCGTATCGGCCCAGGAAGTCAATATTCTCGGTGTTCAATTCGCGGCGATAATCAATGGTTACGAATCCATCCAGGTTACCCTGGATATGCGTCTTCGTCAGTCGATCGCGGGCGGCATGGATCCAGGACGGATTCAGGTTGGCCGGATTGAAGTCGTCGATGTAGTAGACGAAAAGGCTGCGCCAGGAATTCTGGTCGATCACACGGCGGAGCCATACGAAGTTGGTGGTATCGATGGCCGAGAAGTAATCGTGCTGCACCTTGACACGAAACTCGTGCTTGTCGAGCAGCGCCTGCTCCATGTCAAACTGGCGACCTTTTTCGAACATGTCCAGCTCAACCCGTTGACGCGTGATGTCATTGAATTGGTACTGGATGTCTTCACCACGCTCCTCAAGCTCGGCAATAATGGCTTCTTCTGTCTGCCCAAATACGTAGATCACCTGCTGCCCGGAGCGCCACAGATCCCGACGGGGGATGATCGATACGCTTCCATTGCGAATGGCTTCCTGTGCTTCTGCGTCCAGGCGGGCGCGCAGGAATGCAGCCTCTCGTGTCGAATCGGAAAGCGGAGCTACAACCAGGATGTTTTTCTGCTTCTGGATGGTCTCGATGATCCGGTTTGACGTGAGGGTCATGCGCTGCAGGTGGAATGCCCGTTCCGGCGCAGGCAGCGTTCCCAAATAAGGAGCTACGTTGCCACGGATGGCATCTCCCAATTCACCGCTCCAACTAGCGGAGTCCGTGACAACAACCACGTCTCCTTCCTTTCCGACAGCTTCCGGACGGTACTCCAGGGTCTCACAGCCTGCCATGACGGCTATCGTCAGCAGGAGGAAGAAGGACATGACAGGGTGAATGATTCGCTTTCGCATGCAGTTGGGGTACTAATGGCTCCACCGGGGAAGCCGTTCAACACAATCCAAGCCGAATCGGTTCGAATCAGGCGAGGGTGCCACTTTTTAGCTCTCGGACAAAGGCTGAGATCGCAGCCAGTTTGGTTTCACGCGGCATGGCGTCATTGTCCCAGCATTCGCCGACCAGATTGACCAAGGCCGACCCGACAATGGCACCGTCGGCCTCGGAAACCATCGCCCGGACATCATCCGCCGATCGAATGCCGAATCCGACGAGCAATGGATTCCGGGAGATACGCTCTTTGACATGGCTGAGATAGGCCAGAACAGGGTTTGTGTCGCCTTTGTCTGTACCTGTGACGCCAGTGACGGATACAGCATAGACGAACCCAGAGGAAAGCCGATCAATGAAATCCAGTCGGGCATCAGGCGTGGTGGGCGAAACGAGACATACCGTGTCAACGCCGTGCTCGGAAGCGGCCCGGAAAAACGGAGAATCCGGATCTGGGAGCACGTCAGGAAGAATGACTCCCTGCACTCCACAAGAGCGAGCATCACGAAAAAAGTTGCTGATTCCGTACTGCAGAACAGGATTACCGTAGCCCATCAGCAGGAGCGGTGTTTCCGAATCGGCGGTGAACTCCCGCGCGTACGCAAGCGTGCGTTCCATGGTGACGCCCGCCGCCAGAGCGCGGGCACTGGATCGCTGAATGGGCACGCCTTCGGCTAACGGGTCGCTGAAAGGCATGCCCAGCTCGATAAAATCAGCTCCCCCGGCATCAATGGCACGCAATACGTCGGGCGTCGCGTCCAGATCGGGGAAGCCGCTGGTCACAAACATACCGAGGGCCTTTTCACCACGCTCAGTAAGCGCACGAAGGTGCGCTGTCAAACGGCTTTCAAGTGATACCGTCATTACAAGGCCCCCGCAATCGTTTGCATATCCTTATCGCCGCGGCCGGAGCAGTTCAGAACGATCAACTGATCAGGGGTGGTTTCTGAGGAAATGCGTGCCAGGCCGGCGATGGCATGAGCCGTTTCAAGCGCCGGAATGATGCCTTCCGTCTCCGACAATAGCTTTACCCCGAACATGGCCTCATCATCCGTGGCCGATATGTACTCGACGCGACCGGACTGTTTGAGCCACGCGTGCTCCGGACCGACGCCAGGATAGTCCAGACCTGCAGAAATCGAATGAGCCAGGTCCACCTGACCCTCGCTGTCCTGCAGCAAATAGCTCAAGGCGCCGTGCAGGATGCCCGGGCGGCCAAGCGTCAGTGTTGCGGCGTGACGTCCGTCGAGCCCTTCTCCGGAGGCCTCGACACCGATGCAGCGGACATCGGGATTATCCAGGAACGGGTGGAAGAGGCCGATGGCGTTGGATCCGCCACCCACGCATGCAACGAGGATATCGGGATCTGTGCGCGCGATCACGTCTCGGACGGCAAGGGCCTGCGCCTCTTTGCGCGAGATGTCGCGTAAGAGGAGGCCCGGGCCTTTGCGGGAGAGGCCCGCGCTATAAAAGGCGATGCGTAGGTCTTTTGCCCAAAGCGGTGAGGCAGTTGGGACGAGGAGCAGGAGTGCGTAAACGATCAGGCCGAGGCGGTTTGCAATCCGCTTTTTTCGGCTTCTGAGTAGGCGCGATTGCGCTTTTCCTCGATCAACTCGGCGATCCGGCCCATGGCGATACCACGCATGATCATACTGGCAGGAAGAAAGGCCCATGCTGTCATCGTCCAGATCAAGGTTTGCGGATTCTGCATCGAGATCGGATCAATGAAGCTTGATGCAGCTTTCACAATGGCTGGGATCAAGAATGGCAGCAAAATTCCTAACACAATGTTAAGA
>JAURNP010000152.1 GCA_030830105.1 Rhodothermales bacterium
CGGCCGAAGACTGGCACGTAGTCGCGGACACGCTTTTCCACATGGAGACTCCTCGTGAGGAAATTCCAGCGGCAATTGAGGAGTTTTCCCGCTCGGAGGATGGGCAGACCATCCATTTCAAAACGGCGGATCTGGCCATCGAAGTCAAGAAGATCTGACAACGACCTGTCGGCAGAACCTTCGCGCCGACAGGTCCGGAGTGCCCTAGTTGACGGCCGCTTTCAGATCGAATTGCGGGATATCAACCTTGAAGCGCTCTCCGTGAAGCCGTTCCATGGTGTAGTGACCGCGCATGTGCCCTGTGAACGTTTCCAGCACACAGAAGCTGTTGTACTGGTGTGCGCTACCCGGCTCGATAATGGGCTGCTGTCCAATCACTCCTTCGCCTTCTACCTCCTGTACTTTGCCCGTCTCGTCCGTGATGTACCAGTGGCGGCGAAGCAGTTGGATGGCCTCGAGGCCGCGGTTTTCAATGCGAATGAAGTACCCGAAGACGAACTTGCGGTCCATTACGTCGGACTGCCCGTCCAGATAAACGGGTCTTACAGTGACTTCGACGTCGCGTGTTATGGTGTGGTAGGGAATCATGCTGGAAAACTCAGACCAATGGGGTGGGCTGGTCCTGGCGACACGTTTGATGGTCTAACGGCTGGGTGTTTAACGGCGCTGGCAAGCAAAAAGGAGAGCGCCCCACTTGCAAGGCAAAAATAACCATTTTGCTCTACATTACGCTCGTATTACGACCCTGAGCCGACTTCTTTCCCGGCCCAATGGTTTCGGGAGCTGAAAGATCATTGCTCGCCTCTTTATTCAACTCACTACATGAGTTCAAAAACAGTAGAAACTCTGCCCGAAGCCACCGTGCTTTTCGCAGGAGATTCCGGGGACGGCATGCAGCTGACCGGAACGCAATTCACGTTGGCCACCGCGCACGCGATGAACGACCTGGCCACCCTTCCAGACTTCCCGGCCGAAATTCGCGCGCCCGTCGGCACGACTTATGGCGTCTCCGGATTCCAGCTCCATTTTGGTTCGGTGGATATCCGCACTCCGGGTGATGAGGTCGACCTGCTGGTTTCCATGAATCCGGCCGCTTTGGTGGTGAACCTGGATCGCGTCAAAGC
The DNA here is from genome assembly GCA_030830105.1 of Rhodothermales bacterium. GTDB lineage: Bacteria > Bacteroidota > Rhodothermia > Rhodothermales > UBA10348 > JAAZVD01. Next base: position 1,125 of record JAURNP010000152.1, read on the forward strand.
CGGTGGTACCATCCTTGTCAACTCGAATTCATTCGGGAAGAAAGACCTGAGCCTGGCTAACCTGGATTCGAACCCACTGGAAGATGGATCACTGGATCGATTCCGTGTCATCCAGGTCGAGCTGACCCGGCTGACACGCGAGACGCTCAAGGACACCGATCTGAATCAGAAGCAGATCGACCGGTCCAAGAACATGTTTGCGTTGGGTCTGGCACTGTGGTTGTATTCGCGACCGATCGAGCCGGCCCAGCGTTGGCTGGAGACCAAATTTGCTCGCAAACCTGAAATTCGTGATGCCAACCTGGAGCTGCTCAAGAAAGGCTTCCACTTTGGCGAGACGACCGAGCAATTCGTCACACGCTATGAAGTGACGCCAGCTACGCTCCCACCGGGTCGTTACCGTGCGGTACAAGGCGTGCAGGCATTGGCCATGGGTATCGTGGCGGCGGCCGACAAGAGCGGCCTCCCCATCACGTATGGATCCTATCCGATTACACCGGCCTCTGATGTGCTGCATGCACTCAGCCGGTACAAGAACCACGGCATCATGACCATCCAGGCCGAGGATGAGATTGCTGCCGTCGGAATGGCTATCGGTGCCAGTTTTGGCGGGGCGCTGGGCATCACAGGCACGTCGGGCCCTGGCATTGCACTCAAAGGCGAGGCCATGGGACTGGCCCACATCATGGAGCTACCCCTCGTAATCGTCAACGTGCAGCGGGGCGGACCATCGACTGGACTTCCTACAAAGACTGAGCAGTCCGACCTGATGCAGGCGCTCTTTGGTCGCAATGGGGATGCACCGATGCCAGTGATCGCAGCTTCAACACCCGGAGACTGCTTCGAGGTGGCCTACGAGGCCTGTCGTATAGCAGTGAAATACATGACGCCAGTGATCCTTCTCTCCGATGGTTACCTGGCCAATGGTTCGGCTCCATGGCTCATCCCTGATCCGGACAGTCTGAATGATTTCGAGGTCACGTTTGCCGAGAAGGCCAACGCAACGGAGGACGGCGAAGATGTTTTCCACCCGTACATCCGGGACGAGAAGACGCTTGCTCGTCCATGGGCCAAGCCGGGTACTCCGAATATGGAGCACCGCATCGGCGGCCTGGAGAAGGCGGATGGTACAGGCAACGTTTCGTACGACGCCAAGAACCACGAGAAAATGACGCGTCTGCGGGCCGAGAAGGTGGAGCGTGTCCAGCAGGAGATGAAGCCTCTGGAAATCTTCGGAGACGAGGACGCGGATCTGTTGATCATCGGTTGGGGATCCACGCGCGGAGCCATTGAGGCCGGGGTCACCCGGGCGCTGAACGCTGGTCACAAGGCCGCAGCCGTACACATTCGATGGGTTCATCCGCTACCGGCCGATCTGGGTGAAGTCCTCAGCCGATACTCGACCTATCTCGTGCCTGAGCTGAACAATGGTCAGCTGGTTCGCATCCTGCGCGATGAATTCCTGCTGCCCTTCGAAGCCATGAAAAAGATTCAGGGCCGTCCCTTCGGTCCTTCGGAGATTGCCAACAAGATTGCAGAAATGGTGGGTTGATCATCCAGAATCAGCTACCCAACGAAGAACCCATGTCTGACAACGATTCAAACAAGCCTGAAGGCCGCAAGCCTACGCTACCGCCCGGAATGGGCCAGCCATCAGGCAAGAAGCCGACACTGCCACCGGGAACAGGTAAACCTGCTGGCCGCAAGCCAACCCTTCCTCCGGGAGCCGCCAAACCGGCTGCCCGCAAGCCGGCCATGCCACCGGGAATGAAGCCACCGGGTGGAGCACCGCCTCCAGGGATGCCCAGCGGGGATGGTGCCAGCGGACTGACGCGCGCCGACTTTTCTTCCGATCAGGATGTGCGCTGGTGCCCTGGCTGCGGCGACTATGCCATTCTGGCGACGGTTCAGCGGTTGATGCCAGAGTTGGGCGTTCCGCGCGAAAATCTCGTTTTCATCTCTGGAATCGGGTGTTCAAGTCGATTCCCGTACTACATGAACACGTATGGGATGCACTCCATTCATGGTCGTGCTCCGACGATTGCGACCGGAATCAAAGCGTCGCGTCCGGATCTGGATGTCTGGATGATCACCGGTGATGGGGATAGTTTGTCTATCGGGGGAAACCACATCATCCACATCATGCGTCGCAACGTGGATCTGCAGATCATCATGTTCAACAACCAGATCTACGGACTCACGAAGGGACAGTACTCGCCGACGTCAGAGGTCGGAAAGGTCACCAAGTCGACGCCATTCGGTTCGATAGACCATCCGTTCAATCCAATTGCGTTGGTTCTGGGCGCGGATTCAGCCTTCGCCGCACGGACGATGGATCGGGATCCAAAGCACATGAAAACAATCTTGAAGCAGGCCCATGAATTCAAGGGCACAGGCTTTGTGGAAGTTTATCAGAACTGCAATATCTTCAACGATGGTGCCTTTTTCGACTTCACGGAAAAGGCCACCAAGTCGGATCGTGCCATCTTCTTTGAACATGGTAAACCACTGACGTACGCCGGAGGCACGAAGGGTCTTCGCCTCAATGGCTTCCATCTGGAAAACATCGATTTGGAATCCGGCGATTGGGGTGTCGACGACTGCCTCGTCTACGACGAAACATCACGCGAGCTGGCCACGATTTTGGCACGTGTTTACTGGCGAGAGGACCTGCCTCAGCCGTTCGGAGTGTTCTATCGCGAAGATCGTCCGACGTATGATGCGCAAGTGAACGATCAGGTACAGTCAGTGATCAAACGTTCGGGCAAAGGTTCGCTGGAAGATCTGCTGGCCGAAGGTGATACCTGGGTGGTTGGGTAGAGATCGGACCGCTTTCAGTCGGTCCTCCGGCCCGATCGATCGCGCTCTTGACTTCATTTCGGGGGGATTTCACCCGGAAACGCCTCGTTCTGGATTGAACGAATCTTCTTGAACCCACTTCGGGGGATTCGTATATTTCTAGGCTCACCGGAATTCCGGTTCTCGTTAACAAAACAGCCTCTCCGACGGCTTGTAGCGTTCCCCCCAGCGCGCCGTGGAGGATATCAGCATGAAAAAGGATCTGCATCCCGACTATAGCACCGTAACCGTCAAATTGGCCGACGGAACGGAGTACCAGACACGTTCGACAATGTCCAGTGATACGTATGTATCCGAGGTCGACTCGACAAACCACCCGTTCTACACTGGCAAGCGCCAGTTTGTTGATACGGCTGGACGCGTTGAGAAATTCAACCGTCGTTACGGCAAGAAGTCAGCCTCGACCGAAGAGTAAGCCGGTCGTTACGGCGTGAAGTCTGGTTGCCCCGGCCTGAGTCGCGGAAAAACCACCCCTCACGACGTTCATACAGCCGCCAGTATATTGCAACCTCTACAGGTTGGAGAAAGGGTCGCCTCTCTGGGCGACCCTTTTTTTATCATCGATGCATTTTCTGTTTAGCAGGCCACTTGGGATTGCGAAATGCACTCTTGAATTGCAATGTCCTTTTATCGACTCTAGGTTCAAGGCATGTACTACGATCCTTCCATAAATATCGTTGATCTCATTCTCCGGAAGCGGGATAGCGGAACGCTGACCCGCAACGAGATTGCAACATTCGTGTATGGATACACGGTTGGCAACATTCCCGATTACCAGGCGGCGGCGTTTTTAATGGCTGCGTTTCTGCAGGGCATGAATGACGCTGAAATGCTTTCGCTCACCGATGCGATGCTGAATTCAGGACGCGTTCTGGATTTATCCGATATCCCTGGCCGCAAAGTCGATAAGCATTCCACGGGAGGCGTAGGCGATAAGGTGTCCATACCTCTGGCTCCCATCGTTGCCGCCTGTGGCGTACCAGTGCCCATGATTTCCGGCCGTGGACTAGGGCACACGGGCGGAACGCTGGACAAGCTGGAATCGATACCTGGATTTTCAACAGAGCTAACCATCGAGCAGTACCGGCAGCAATTAGCTGAAATCGGGCTCGTCATGATCGGTCAGACAGATGACATCGCGCCGGCCGATCGCAAGCTGTATGCGTTGCGCGACGTGACGGCTACCGTGGAATTCGTTCCCTTCATTGCCGCCTCCATTCTGTCCAAAAAGCTTGCAGAGGGTATTGATGCCCTGGTCCTGGATGTGAAATACGGTTCAGGAGCATTCATGCAAGAGGAATCTCGGGCGCGCCACCTCGCGGAGACGCTGGTCAAAGTGAGCGAGCACTTCGGCAAGCCGACCGTGGCACTGTTGACCGATATGGACCAGCCCCTGGGAAGGGGGGTGGGCAACTGGCCTGAAATTGCTGAGTCGATTGATGTGCTCACAGGGGAGGGTCCAGACGATCTGGAAGAAGTCACGATGACCCTGGCTGCCGAGATGATCGTCGCCGGCGCACAGGCAGGATCCGTTGAAGAGGCGCTCGAGATGGCGCGTGACTCTGTTCGGTCCGGCGAGGCAATGGACCGCTTCAGGCAGATGGTTGCAGCTCAGGGCGGTGACCTGCGTGCCATAGACCAACCCGGTCAGCGCATGGAAACGGCGGTGGCGGCCGACGTCTGCGCGCCTTCCGATGCGGTCGGGTTCGTGGAGCGGGTCGACGCGCTGGACGTCGGCCGGGCCATGATTACTCTCGGCGCCGGACGCATGAAGAAGGAAGACGATGTCGATCCGCTGGCGGGATGTATCCTGCACAAGCGACAGGGTGATTCGGTAAAGCCCGGCGAATCACTGGCGACCGTCTACGCGTCTTCGGAGGAGCGACTGCCAGCAACCTTGGAGTCATTGGCCAATGCGTGGTCCTTTTCCCACGAAGCACATTCCCCTTCGGCTCGTGTTCAGGATCGCTACTCCGATGGGTCCTGGTCCAGATAGCTGATTCAGACGGTTCGAGATTAGCTCCGCGACCCGATGGTCCTTGAAGGTCTCACGGTCACTTTGAGCGCCATGGTCACTGTAGCCTCCAGGAGGTACATTTGGGCCAAAGAGAGCCCGAGTGAATCTACCGCGCATTCGCTACGTAAGATGCATTTCCATCCGTTCCTTCCCGAGAATGGATTCAAATGGGTGGACCCAACCACCTTTACTATATTCGGATAGGGATCCCTCCTCCCAACCACTCAACTTTTCGAAAGACATGTCGATCTGGTCCCGCTTCACGCGATTCATAAAATCCGTCTTCGGAGGCGCCATCTCTGCGCTCGAAGACCCCAAGCTCATTCTCGAACAGAACATCCGGGAGCTGAATGATCAGGTTCCGAAAATGAACGAGAACATCGCGACGGTTAAGGCCAACGTGATGATGCTTCAGAAGGAAGTAAAGAAGTACGAGAAAGAGCTGGCAGATGTCACGGCCAAAATCAAGGCAGGTATCCAAGCTGGTCGCGATGATATTGCCGAGCGCTACGCCATGCGTCTTGAGGGAGTCCGGGAAAACCTGGGCAGTACGAAAGAGCAACTCAAGTATGCGTCGGCCGCATATGACAAAGCTTTGCAGGTCAAGAAAGCGTTCATGCGTGAGAAAGAGCGCAAGATCGCCGAGGCCAAGGATGCCCTCCGCGCACATGAGCGCGCCAAGTGGCAGGCCAAAGTGGCTGATACGCTGGAGTCCTTCGAAGTAGCGGGTATCGATCAGACGCACGATGAAATGATCTCACGTCTGCAGGAGCAGACGGCGCGTAGCGAAGCTCGCATGGAAATCGCCCTCGACTCGGTCGACTCCGAAGCCCTCAAGATTGAAGAGGATGCTCAACAGATCCGCGCTTCCGAATTGGTCAAGCAATTCAAACTCGAGATGGGCGTTGGCGATACGAGTGGCTCGACGGAAGAGCCTCAGTTGGACGTGCCTGAGAAGGAAGCCGAGACCGGCGGAAAGACCATCGGTCGCGAGCGGACTCAGTAAGTTCATTGATCGAACAGACGGTGCTCAGTTGTGGCGATGACTCCCGAGGAATACGAACAGTTCAAGGAGGCTGAGAAGGCGCATCTGCGCAAGCTCCGAGAACTGAAGAAGACCCATCAGCAGCTCCAGCGTAAAGCCAAGGTCACGGGAGCTGTGACCGATATGGCCGAAGGCATGAACCAACTCTTCGATGAGCATGGGGAAATGGTGGAGAAGCTGCAGCGTGACTCCATTGAATCTGAGGCACGGATGGAGGTGACGTTGGACAATGTCGATATGGACGACGCGGTTCAGGAAGCACAGGATGCGGCCGATCTCGAAGCTGACCAGACGCTCCGCAAGGCACGTGCCCAAGAGCTGATTCGCCAAATGAAAGCAGCTGAAGGGGTGCCGGCTTCTTCTTCGCCCGTCACGCCCGAAGACCCTACTTCTGCAGAATCCCGCTCGGACGCAACTACGCGGGAGGATTCCTCGTCCGAACTACCAGAAAAAACCATCGGTCGGATGAAACGTTGACGCGTGATTAAAGCGTCTCCCGCTTCGACCAAACGACCTCCCTTCCAACGTACGTGAGCCCAAACCAACTCGATATCAACTACACCCGGGAAGCATTCTTGCATCCTTGGAATCTGACCTTCCTCATCGTTTCGATGCTGGTGGCGTTCGGTGTGTCGTTGACGGGAGCCTCGTGGCCGTTCGATGTCGCCCTTCTGGTTACCTCGGGCGTTGAACTGGCATACCTGGGCATGATGCCCCGGAATGATCGCCTTCGTCGAGCCATCCGCTCACGACGGGCAGCTGAGCATGCGAAGCCACCTTCCCAGAAAGAGCTTTTCCAGACGCTTGCCGCACCGGATCGCCGCAGGTATGCCCGCCTGAGGAAGCTGGAGAAGGATATCCGATCGAATTATCGCAAGCTCAGTTATGCTTCTCAGGGTATGCTGGACTCGCATCTGAAAAAGATTGACGGACTGCTCGAGTCGTACATGAAGCTGCTCTATCAGAAGGAGCGGTACGAATTCTCGTCCCAGGCGGGTGTCGAATCCGAAGTGCTGCGTGCAATCCAGGCGCTTCGCGAGGACATGGAGGACGATTCTCCCCGCGTACGTTCCATCAAGGCCCGACGCCTGCGCATTTTGGAGCAGCGTCTGGAGCGCTCCAAGAAAGGGCAGGAGAACCTGGAGATCATCGAAGCTCAGCTGGAGACGATAGAGGATGTTGTCAAATACATCCACGAACAGTCTCTGACGTTGCGCAATCCGGAAGAGATCTCTTTCCAGCTGGACACCTTGCTGACCGAGGTCGAAGAGACCCAGGCTTCGGTGGAAGAACTGGAAGAGGTATTCGCCAATCCGGTGGATCTGCTGGGTGAAATGGATACATTTGAGGATCCAACTCAAGCCGTTTCGGACCCCCTCCAGGACAAGGTCAAGGAATAGACGCGTCCGGTCCCGGATTCGACGTATCTTGTGGTTCGCGAATCCCGATCTTTGCTACCCGATTCATGTCCTACACCACACTGCTCGTTGATGTCGATGACCACGGTATTGCTACCGTAACCATCAACCGTCCTGACAAGCTGAATGCCCTCAATGCGGATGTCATCGACGACCTGGATGCCTTCTTTTCACGAGCAGAAACGGACGCGACGATCAAGGGCGTGATTCTGACGGGGTCCGGGCAGAAGAGCTTTGTCGCTGGGGCAGATATCGCTCGGTTCCGCGAGCTGGATGGAGAATCCGGACGCATCTTCGCCGATCGTGGACAAGCGGTGTTCAACCGGATCGAGAATATGCCAAAGCCGGTCATTGCTGCGGTAAATGGCTTTGCATTGGGTGGTGGTAGCGAGCTGGCTCTGGCCTGTCACATTCGAATCGCCGCTGACAATGCCGTGTTCGGACAGCCCGAGGTGAACTTGGGTATCCTGCCCGGTTACGGAGGTACACAGCGCCTGCCTCGATTGGTAGGACTGGGAATCGCGACTGAATTGATTCTCACAGGGGCCATGATCAAGGCCGATCGTGCCTTTGAAATCGGATTGGCCAACCTGGTGGTACCGGCCTCAGAGTTGATGGAAGCCACAGGCAAGATGATGACAACTATTCTGGCCAAGGCTCCCATCGCGGTAGAGCTTTCACTCAAGGCACTCCGTGTTTCGGATGAGCCACTTGCGAAAGGGCTGGACGTAGAGGCTGATTTGTTTGGCCAGGCCTGCGATACAGAGGATTTCAAGGAAGGGGTTGAGGCGTTTCTGGGTAAGCGGAAAGCTTCGTTCACCGGCCGCTAGGCATATCCATCCATGGAACTCGCCCTCATTCTGGTCGCGCTGGCATTCAGCGCTTTCTTTTCCGGCTCCGAGATCGCATTCGTAGCCGCCAACCGTCTTCGCGTCGAGGTATTTGCACGACGTGGAGGCATGGTGGGCCGATTGGTCTCCGGTTTTCTGGAGAAGCCAGCGACGCTGCTGACCACGACGCTGGTGGGCAACAACCTGGCGCTGGTTCTCTACTCGACGCTCGTAGCGCTCTACCTGGAGGCGCCGCTTCAGATGTTCTTCGGAGATCTGCTTGGTATGCCGGGTGCTGCCGACGTTCTGGCGTTGACCATGCAGACCATCATCGCATCCGTTGTGGTCCTCATTATCGGGGAGATCATTCCGAAGTCGATCCTGCGCGAAACAGCCAACCGTGCCGTGTTCTGGTTGGCTCTACCGCTGCGCTTGACGTATTTCCTGTTGCTTCCACTGATCCTGATTTCGCGATGGACGGCCTCGGCTCTGATGAAGGCAGTAAACATCGACTCGGATTCGTTCTCTGACTTCATCCGCCGCGATTTCGAACTATTGATCGAGGAGAGCAAGCGATCGGGAGAGCTGGACCTGGATGAAGAGGAGTCGACGCTCGTATCAAACGTGTTCGCCATGGGGTCCATCCGATTGAAGGAATCGATGGTACCGCGTATCGAGATCATCGCCCTTGAACAGACGGCGACGATTGATGAACTGCGCACGGCCTGCGTAACCACTGGCCACTCGAAGATTCCCATCTACCAGGACAACATCGACAACATTGTGGGCGTGGCCTTTGCCTACGATCTGTTTTCCAATCCGAAGTCGATCGAAGACATCATCAGGCCCGCTACGTTTGCTCCCGAGACCAAGCTGTCCAAGGAGCTGCTTCAGGATTTCCTGGACTCGAACACCTCCATCGCCATCGTAATTGACGAGTATGGCGGTACGGCTGGTCTGGTGACATCCGAAGACTTGCTCGAAGAGATCTTTGGCGACATTCAGGACGAGTTCGACGTGGACGAGAACATGCTACGTGTCCTGAGCGATGATGCCGTCATTGCCAGCGGTCGCCTCGAGATCGACGAGCTGGCCGAGCAGAGCGAGATTGAGCTACCTGATGGCGATTACGAGACCGTCGCTGGATATCTGTTGGAGCGTTTGGGGACCATCCCGAAAGTGCGTGACGAGTTCGAGATCGATGCTCACCGATTCGTGGTACTACGCGCCACGGCCAACCGAATTGATCTGGTCCGAATATCTAAGGTGCCGCCCGAAGAGCGCGCGGAGCTACCTGCCTAATCGCCCTGCTCCCCAGATGCTGTGTTCGGATGCGGTGCCCAGATGCTGTGCCCGGATGCGGCGCCTGGGACAATCAGCCGGCCTTCTCCACGTGACGGATGTGGGCAGCGATCAACCTGACGTGCGCCGCAAGTCGCTCGACAGCTCCCGAAGCGTCCAGCCGTTGCTCAGGTCCCGTGCTCATACCGGGAGGACTGATTCGACCCATCCAGAGCAGCATGGCATTCTTCAGAATAGATCCCGTTGGCAGGGTCTCCTTCGGAAGATGCGTGGCATAGAAGGCAATTTTCCGCTCCAGTCGTTCCCCGATTTCTGTGCCTCGATCTGCCTGCGCCGCATCGTCGGCTTCCAGCATGGCTGTACCAACCAGGTAGTCCCGATAAAGGAACGGAGCTACCAGGATCGACTCGCTGAGCGTTTTTTGATCAGAGGAGGTGGCTTCGATGGCGCGGGCGGTAGCTGTGGCCGCAAGGCTCAAGCTTTCCTCAGCGATCAATTCTGGATCGGCTCCCCGGAGAAGACCCATGACCATCCCGCTCAGCTCCTGACTGACGGAGAAGAGTCCCAGGGTCGTGAATACGGCAGATTGCATCGGCAGGAGTTACTTCTTGTCTGAGCCTTCACTACCGCCAATGGAGCGTCTCATATGTGTATCTGCCTCCACGTTGCGGAGGTTGTAATAGTCCATCACACCCAGATTGCCATTGCGAAATGCCTCGGCCATGGCCAGTGGTACTTCGGCCTCGGCTGCGATCACTTTCGCTCGCTGCTCCTGGACGGCTGCACGCATTTCCTGCTCATGGGCAACAGCAGCCGCACGACGTTCCTCGGCTTTTGCTTGGGCAATCTTCAGATCGGCCTCGGCCTGATCTGTCTGTAGCTTGGCTCCGATGTTCTCGCCTACATCCACGTCGGCGATATCGATGGAGAGAATCTCGAAAGCTGTTCCTGAATCGAGGCCCTTCGAGAGCACGACCTTGGAAATGGAATCCGGATTCTCGAGTACCGCCTTGTGGGTCTCAGATGAACCGATCGTGGAAACGATGCCTTCCCCAACACGGGCAATAATGGTTTCCTCTCCTGCACCACCAACCAGGCGTTCGATGTTGGCCCGAACCGTCACGCGAGCAATGGCTCTCACCTGGATACCATCCTTGGCCACAGCAGAAACCGGCGGCGTTTCGATGACCTTCGGGTTCACCGATACCTGCACGGCCTCGAACACGTCGCGACCAGCCAGGTCTATGGCTGTGGCTCGCTCAAAGGGTAGATCGATGTTGGCCTTGTCTGCCGAGATCAGGGCATTTACCACCTTCTGGACTTGACCACCGGCCAGGTAATGAGCTTCAAGCTCGGGCGGTCCCACATCGATTCCAGCTTTGTGGGCAGTAATGAGCGGCTTTACGATAACGGCTGGCGGCACTTTGCGCAGACGCATACCCATCAAGTCCCGTACCATCTTGACACGTACACCGGAAAAGAAGGCCGTTATCCACAGGCCGACTGGTACGAAGTACAGGAAAACGACGAGCCCGAAGAAGATCAGTGCGATCAATAACAGTCCGGACGTAGTGATCAGAGATTCCATGACGAGGTGGGAAAGAGGAGGTGGAAAGGAGAGTCAGCTTGCTACGCAGCACGCAGTGCCGGGTGCCCGATCAGTTTGATTTGCCAGCCAGGGATTCAGGCCGCATGTAGTCACCGCTCGCTCCTCCCGTTTTGGCCAGCAGATGGATGTCTTCAATGCGGATATCCTTCGTGATCGATTTACACATGTCATAGATGGTCAGTGCCGACACACTGACAGCCGTTAAGGCCTCCATTTCGACACCTGTGGGGCCGATGCTTTTGGCGAAGGCTCGAATGGATACCGCTTCGGCTTCTTCGTCGAGGGTCAGATCGACATCAACGCCCTGGATTTGCACCTGATGACACAGCGGGATCAACCGGGGCGTTTCCTTGGCACCCATGATACCTGCGATTTGGGCAATGCTCAGTACATCGCCCTTGCGAACGGTATTGTCCCGAACCTGCTCGAACGCTTCCCGTCCGAGGGACACTTTGCCCACAGCAACGGCTGTGCGCAGCGTATCGGATTTGCCCGAAACGTCGACCATGTGGACGCCTCCTTCGGCGCGGACGTGTGTAAAATCAGCCATGAAGCTCTGTTGTCTTGATGGGGGAGAACTGTTCCAACGATACAAATCAGAGGCAGATCGTGTCGCAGGCTCAGCCTCCAATGAGAATCATCGGTCGGTTGTCGCTTTCCGCGAGGACTTCCATCCCCGCATGGGAGGCAGCCTTTCGGGATAGAGCAGACTGTACCGTTTCGATGAGCCGCTCGTCATTGATCCCGGCCCGCATCATATCGCGCAGATTGACTTCGTTCGAACCGAACAGGCACACCTTGAGCTTGCCATCGGCCGTGATCCGGATTCGATTGCATCCCGAGCAGAAGTGGTCGCTCATGGAGGAGATGAACCCGACTGAACCTGTGAAACCGGGGACCCGCCACAATTTGGCGGTCTCCGAATCATCCTCCTTGTGACGGGAAAACGACGGCCACCGTTCTTGGATGACGGATACCATGTCGCTGTAGGGCATGAATTTGCCCGTATTCCAGGCATTGCCATCGAATGGCATGTACTCGATAAACCGAACCTCGACCGGGCGCGACTGTGTGAAGGCAACAAAGTCACCCAACTCGTCTTCGTTGAAGTCACGCAAGACCACACAGTTGACCTTGACGGGATCATAGCCTGCCTCAACCGTCATGTCGATGGCCTCAAGGACCGTTTCTAATCCTTTGCGGCGCGTGATGTGCTTGAAGCGATCGGGCTGGAGGGTGTCCAGCGAAATATTGAATCCGGTTACACCAGCGTTCTTCAGGTCCTCGAGCTTGCGAGGAAGAAGCAGACCATTAGTGGTGATGGTCAGTTCTTTCAGGCCATTTAGCGCGGCAATGCGCTCGACCAGTTGAACGAGCTCCTTCCGAATGAGAGGCTCACCCCCAGTAAGTCGGATTTTGGAAACACCCTGAGCTACCAGCAATTCAGCCAGCCGCATGATCTCCTCGAAAGAGAGGATGTGATCCCGAGGCTTCAGATCGACCCCCTCGGCGGGCATGCAATAAGTACAGCGCAAGTTGCAGCGCTCAGTAAGCGAGATACGCAGATAGGTGTGCTGGCGGCCAAAGGAGTCCGTCAGTGCGCGCGATACGTTGCTATGAGATTGGTCTGGGTTCACTCGCTTCCGAAGGATCCATGAACAGTCTTGCCACCAACGACGGTAGACATCACGCCGGCTTCAAGAATTTGGGCAGGGGGGATCTGCATGATGTCATCCGAAAGGACAACGAAGTCCGCCCACTTTCCCGGGGTGAGCGATCCGAGTTGATCTTCCTGGAATGCGGCGAATGCCCCCCCTTGGGTAAAGGCTTCGAGCGTCTCCTCTCGGGTCAAACGCTCTTCTGGATACCATCCACCTTCCGGGAGCAAGTCGCGGGTCTGGCGGGTGACGCTGGCGAAGAAGCCCTCCAACGGATGGGGTCGCTCGACCGGAAAGTCAGAACCGAATGCGAGTGGAATCCCGGCTTCCTTGAGAGTACGCCAAGCATATCCGCCCTTGATGCGGTGCGGCCCAAGACGATCTTCGGCCATGTTCAAATCACTCGTGGCATGGGTTGGCTGCATGGAGGCAATGATGCCCAGATCCTGGAAGCGTGGAATATCCTCCAACGCAATGATCTGTGTGTGCTCATTACGCGGGCGCATGTCCGGGGTGATGCCGGCCAGCTCGTAGCTTTCCAAAAGTACTCGATTGCCTCGGTCACCAATGGCGTGTGTGTTCACCTGGTATCCGCACTCGACAGCGCGCTGGACGACGCCCGAAAACTCTTCGGGCTCGACGAATAACAGTCCGCGATTTCCAGGATCGTCGGCATAGTCATGGAGTAGCGCAGCCCCGCGACTTCCTAGCGCGCCATCCAGGTAGAGTTTGACGGACCGTACGGTCAGAAAATCACCATAATCGATGATGTGCTGGTTGCATAATGCGTCGAATGTAGAACCGGTGCCACCGATCATGGCATACATGCGCACCGAGAATCGATCCTCGTCGATGAACCGCTGATAGCGTTCGATGGTCGTCATGTTGACTCCCGCATCGTGTATCCCTGTCAGGCCGACTGATGCCGCCTCGTCCATTGCGAGTACAAGCGCGCGATCCAACTCTTCTTCGGTCCAGCTGGGTACATGCTGCTCCACGAGATAGGCCGCAGCGTCGACGAATACACCGGTTGGAACACCGTCGGGCGTTCGAATGATGGCCCCTCCAACCGGGTCCTCAGCGTTCTGGATGCTCTCGAAACCCGCGATGTTCATCGCCGCGGTGTTATACCAATCGGCGTGTCCATCAATGCGGGAGAAAGCGATTGGATTGTCAGGAAAGTGGGCATCCAGATCCTGTCGTGTCGGGAAAGATCTGCTGGGCCAGAGCTCCTGGTTCCACCCACGGCCGCGAATCCACTCACCTGGTTCCAGATCCGAATAGAAGTCGTTGATGCGCTGGATGACCTCGTCAATCGATCGCGTGCCGCGCAGGTCGACGGAGAGCTTTTCCAATCCCAGTCCCATGAAGTGACCGTGGGAATCCGTAAAACCAGGAACGATGGTCTTTCCTCCGGCTGAGTGCTCAGCAAGGTCCGGATAGGCAGCCCGGAGATCTTCGGGGTGGCCGATTGCAGCCACTTTTCCGTCCATCACGACCATGGATTCGACGGCAGGATCATTAGCGTCCATGGTATAGATGACCGCGTCCGTTACCAGGTAGCCGTCAGGGTCGTCGGAGGCGCAGCCGGTCAGCAGGAGGATGGCTGCAAAGAGAGAGAGTAGACGAGTCATGTCAGGCAAGGGAAGTGGATGGGAGTCAGGACCTACCACGGGTTCCATCTATTGGTTTCGTCGCTCGATCGAGAGGGTAACAGGTCCCCAATTGAGCAGGTCGACGTCCATCATGGCCCCGAACTCACCTCGGGCGACGGGGTGTCCCAGCAGGTTTGAGACTTCCTCACAAAAGGCTTCGTACAGGGGTTCGGCCAGTTCAGGTCGAGCCGACTCAATAAACGAAGGGCGATTACCCTTCTGGGCGTTGCCATACAAGGTAAACTGGGAGACGACCAGGATGGAGCCGCCGTGGTCCAATACAGACCGGTTCATACGACCCTCCGCATCGGGGAAAATGCGCAGATTGGTACACTTGGCAGCGAGCCAGGGAAGGAGGTCTTCCGTATCCGTAGTGTGGACACCCAGCAGGATCAGGAGACCCTCATCAATGGAACCCGTCTCGCGATCGTCAACCGTGACGCGGGCATATTTGACGCGTTGAACCAGAGCGATCATACAGTATCACCGTCCATTGAGTGCTGCAGCCAAGACGCTTCGAACTTCTCGGCAAACGCTTGCAAGGCCCGACCACGATGACTGATGCGGTTCTTGGCATCGGCGGGCATCTCAGCAAACGTGCGATCTTGGCCGTCGGGTTGGAAGATGGGATCGTAGCCGAATCCGCCATCACCGCGCTCGTTCTGGATGATGGTGCCGGCGCAGATACCTTCAAAGAGGCGGGTGCCCTCGGAGTTCGTCAAGGCGATGACGGTACGGAATTGAGCGCGCCGGTCGTCCGCATCACGCAGACGCTCTAAAAGCAGGGTTCGGTTGGCCGCGTCATCGGCGTCTTCTCCGGCGAATCGTGCCGAACGGACGCCCGGCGCGCCTTCCAGGGCCATGACTTCCAGACCGGTGTCGTCTGCAAGGGTGGGAAGGCCGGTGAAAACGTGTAGTTGTTCGGCCTTCTTGGCAGCATTTCCTTCCAGTGAGGGGCGGTCCTCGTCCACTTCAGGGGCGTCTGGAAACGCGTTCAGCGAGACCAATTCGACACCCAGTGGCTCCATGATCGCAGTAATTTCACGGAGTTTGTGCGCGTTTCGCGTCGAAACAAGCAGTTTTGGGACCATTCGGGAGTATTCGGTTTTTGCTATCAACGGACGGATCGCCGTATATTTCGAGGCTGTCTAAAAAACTATCAACCACTCAAGGAGTGATCTGACGTGCCTGTAGGTATCAAAGTAAGGGATAACGAGTCCATCGACCGCGCATTGCGCCGTTTCAAGCGTGCCGTCAACCGTAGCCGCGTTTTGCGGATCTACCGTGGCAACATGGCCTTCACTAAGCCCTCCGAAGAGCGTCGCCTTGCCCGCGAAAAGGCTGCACGCAACTCGCGCCGCCGCTCCCGCTACTAGAAAGCGGTCGTCTGCGACGTAGACATCATCCGGTTTCTGGCACACCCCACCTTGCTGCCAGAAGCTTCAGAGAGGTGTAGAGCAGCGTCCTCCGTCTTGGAGGACGCTGCTTTTATTTTCTCCTTTCTCGTCCGGCGTGTTCCGTGCGGACAGCGTCAGTCCAGGTTCAGGGCTTCGTTCATGATCACGGCCTGTTGGGCAGCATGGATATGCGCCGAACCTGTTGCCGGGCTGGCCGATGCCTTACGACCAACGTACTGGACCCGGCCGCTCATGCCGGCCGCCTCGATCGCATCGTCCAGTCGGCGGTGCAAATAATGCCAGGCACCCATGTTCTCGGGCTCTTCCTGTACCCAGAGGACGTCTTTGGCTGAACTGAATCGTTTCAATTCTTCGATGATAGCCTCCTCAGGGAACGGATAGAGCTGTTCTACGCGGACCAGAGCGACCGGCGCATCACCCCGCTTCTCTACCAGATCGTAGTAGACTTTGCCGCTGCAGAAGACGACGCGCTCGGCGGATTCGATATCGGCCGGGATAACTTCCTGGAATTGACCACCCGAAAGCTCTTCGGGCGTGGATACGACCGAAGGGTGACGCAGCAGGCTCTTGGGTGACATCACCACCATGGGTTTATGGATGTCTTTGGATGCCTGCCGGCGCAGCCCATGGAAGAGGTTGGCTGGCGTCGAGAAGGAGCATACGATCATGTTGTTCTCGGCACACAACTGAAGGAAGCGCTCCAGTCGAGCCGAGGAGTGTTCAGGTCCCTGTCCTTCGAAACCGTGTGGCAGGAGGAGAACCATGCTACTGGTCTGCCCCCATTTCTCCTCAGCTGCGGAGAGGAACTGGTCAAAGACGATCTGCGCTCCGTTGGCAAAGTCACCAAACTGTGCTTCCCAGATCACGAGGGCATCCGGGTTGGCTACGGAATAGCCATATTCGAATCCGCATACGGCGTATTCGGATAGCAGCGAGTCGTAGATGAACAGGCGCTCCTGATTGTCCCGGATATGATTCAGCGGGATGTACTCGCTACCGTCCTCCTGATCGTACAGCACTGCATGGCGATGGCTGAACGTACCTCGCCGTGAATCCTGTCCGCTGATGCGAATACGTGTTCCATCCAGCAGGATGGACCCAAGGGCGAGTGCCTCGGCAAAGCCCCAGTCGATGCGTTTGTCTTCGAAATAGAGCTTTTCGCGCCGCGAGAACTGGCGGACCAGCTTCTTGTGGACGTTGAGAGACTCAGGCAGGTCATTCAGCGCTTGAACAACGGCCTCCAGCGCTTCATCCGATGCGTTGGTCTGAACCACCGGCAGCGGAGCCGGCTCGCGCTTTTTCAGAAGCTCCTCATTCGAAGGCGCCTCGCGCTCCACGATTTCCTTCGTGCGTTCAAAGGCTTCCTGCAAGCGAGAGCGGTAATCCTGCAGCATCTGCTCGGCTTGCTCCGGCTGCATGTCGCCGCGACGAAGGAGCAGCTCCGTGTACAGTTTTCGAGGGGAGCGCTTCGCCTCGATCTTGCGATAGAGGGTCGGCTGGGTGTACGTCGGCTCGTCGCCTTCGTTGTGACCACGAACGCGGTAAGAAAGCACGTCAATGACAACATCCTTGTTGAAGGTCTGACGGTATTCCAGAGCAAGGCGAGCCACGCGAACACACGCTTCCGGATCGTCTCCATTGACGTGGAAGATGGGAGCCTGGATCATCCGAGCTGAGTCCGTGGCGTAGGTAGAGCTTCGAGCCATCTCCGGACCCGTGGTGAATCCAATCTGGTTGTTGATGACCACGTGGATCGTTCCACCCGTCTGATAGCCCGGAAGCTGACTCATGTGCAGCGTCTCGGCGACTACCCCCTGGCCGGCGAATGCCGCGTCGCCGTGGATGAGAACCGGGATGACCGAGTCGAGATAGTTACCATCCGGGTTGTCGATGGACTCGGTACGGAATTCCTGTTTTGCACGTACCATGCCCTCAACCACAGGGTTGACGGCCTCGAGGTGGCTCGGGTTGGAAGCCAGGGAGATCGTGACTTCCTGGCCACCAGGTGCGACATGCTGGCCGGTCGATCCCAGGTGGTACTTGACGTCACCCGAACCCTGGGTTGTCGTGGGATCAATATTTCCCTCGAACTCAGAGAAAATGACCTCATAAGGCTTGTTCATGATGTTGGCCAGGACGTTCAGGCGTCCGCGGTGGGCCATCCCCATGATAACCTGGTCAACATCCTTTTCGGCTGAATCGGATAGGATCCGGTCCAGCATCGGAATGATCGTTTCTGAACCTTCCAGCGAAAACCTTTTGTGTCCGATGTACTTGGTGTGCAGGAACGTCTCGAAGGCCTCGGCTGCATTCAGCTTCTGAAGCA
>JAURNP010000153.1 GCA_030830105.1 Rhodothermales bacterium
CGAGGATCAGACGGGTGGAAAGGAAGTGGTTGCCTGGTGTCATGCTGAAGTGTTCACCCATCTGGCCGCAATGGATGCCCCGGCTCTGTGGGAATCAGCGACCACGGAAAGTTGGCCCTCTGTCATTCCTCCTGTTTCAGCTATGCGGCGGAGTGCTGCCGCCAACGTGTTTGCGTCGGACCCATCGTCGGGTGGCCCCATCGAAGTTACGCTTTCCGGTCTGGTAGGGGACGGATTGCATCTGGACGGAGAATATGTGCGTGTGGGTTCTGACCGGCTTGACGGGGCCGGGGCACTGGCCTTCAGTGCCAGCGGAGATTTTCGCTACCAACCTGACACGACCAAGGTCACGGATTGTATTACCGACCAGTCGAGATGCGCACGCTTTGATGCGGTCAACGTCTACCATCACGTGGATACCTTTGTCCGGGAGTTTTGGATCGACAAGCTGAGTATCATCCCTTCATTCGTGGCGGAAGCACGGGTTCACATAGCCGGAGATGGCGCATTTGCCGATTGGGACACGCGATCCATGAAGCTCAGGGTGGGCGACATCTTCATGAAAAACAGTGCGCTGTCCGACGACATCATCCTCCACGAATACAATCATCTGCTGATGGCGTCATTGGGGTTTGAGATCGGGACGGGCGTTTCCGATCAGACGAGGGCGCTCCATGAAGCCTACGCCGATTACTTCATGGCCAGCTGGACCAATGATGCACGGGTAGGTGAATGGATCGTGACCTGTCCACCACGGCAGCAGTGCACCGGACCGCAAAATGATACCGACCTGCGAACCCTCATTCTGAACCCCGAGGAATGGAACTGGCGTCAAGGCCAGCCGGCAGATACCCTGAAATATGGATTCTGCCTGCGCTATCACGAAGGGGACCTCAAGTGCAAAGCATCCTGGAATAACAACGCCAAACCGTATGTCTGGGGGATGATGTGGGCGGCCTCCCTGTGGGATCTTCGAACGATTGTGGGTGCAGGTGTCGCCGACGTCATTGCAGTCGAAGCGGTACGGATGCATACGTCGATTACCGACTTCCAATCGGCTTTGGAGCACATTATTACTTCCGGCACCGATCGTTTCGGGACGGATGTCGGTGAGCAGGTGCGACGCGCATTTGAGCAGCGGGGGTTCTTGCTGGCTTCCGACGTGGGTACCACCGAGTCGGTGTCCGCAGCTGCCAGCCAGCGCAGGGATATTCAGGTCTGGCCCAACCCGGTCCGTCACAAGCTCAATGTGCGTCTCGACACCGCAGTCTCTGACGCCGACGCTCCCTGGGTCATCCACGATGTCATGGGCCGGGTCGTAATGACAGGAAGGACTGGAAAAGCGCATCGATGGTCGGTGCCTGCCCACGACTTGCCACCAGGGTTATATCGCCTGCGCGTTGAGGTCTACCCTTCGTCACACTCCGTTCTGTTCAACAAGATGCACTGATGCACCTGAGGTGGTAGATTGAGGTTCTCAACGCTGCTGCATCTTTTCAAACCGAATTTCATGTCTCCCATCTTTGTGCGCTCGGCTCTTGCGCTGGCCATCACAATCAGCTCTCTGATCGGTGCGTCTACCATCCAGGCTCAAGAAACCCTTCTTCCAGAAGCTTTCGACTATGCATCAGAGATCCCTCGAGATCCGGCTGTGCCTTCTCCTGAGTCGTTTCTGGACCGAGAAACGGGTGAATACTATACCATGCATGCAGATGTGGTCCGCTACATCCATGCCGTCGCCGAGGCCTCTGATCGCGTGACCGTGCGGGAATACGGGCGAACCTATGAAGGTCGGCCACTACATGTGCTTACCGTCACTTCTCCTGCCAACCATGCGCGCATTGCCGAGATCCAGGCCGCGAACAAGGAATTAGCCAACCCTGAGACAGATGCTGCACGAGCCGCCGAACTGGTGGCCAGCAACCCGATCGTCACGTGGCTGAGCTACAACGTGCACGGAAACGAGCCTTCGAGCACGGAAACAGCCATGGAAGTGCTATACCTGCTGGCAGCGGGACAGAGTTCGGAGATAACCGATCTGCTGGATCAGTCGGTGGTCCTGATTGACCCGGTTCTCAATCCAGATGGACGCGACCGGTATGTTTATTGGTACAAGTCCATGCGCTCCAAGCAGCTGCGAACAAGCGCCAATGATCTGGAGCATACTGAACCATGGCCCGGTGGACGTACGAATCATTACTGGTTTGACCTCAACAGGGACTGGGTGTGGCTCGTCCATCCGGAGTCGCAAGGACGTATTGCCGAGTTCCAGGAATGGATGCCCCAGGTACACGTGGATTACCACGAACAGGGCTTCAACAACAATTACTTCACGATGCCGGGCAAGCCGCCTCGGAATCTGAACTTGCCGGAGGACTATGAGTCATGGGCCGACATGTTCGGCCGTGCGACCGGCGAAGCGCTGGCCGATAATCAGGTTAATTATTTCACCCGCGAGTCCTTCGAATTCTTTTATCCAGGATATGGCTCTTCTTATCCGAGCATCATGGGTGCTATCGGAATGCTGACTGAGCAAGGAGGACACAGTCGGGGTGGTCGTGCTGTCGAGACGAATGATGGTTACGTATTGACCCTTCGTCAGCGGACCTGGGACCACTTTGCCACCTCCATGGCCATCGTTGAATCATCGGTTCAGCATCGTCAGGAGCTGTTGGCCTATTTCAGGGAGTTTTTCAACCCCGAACGCACGGAAAGTGCTACGACCGCCTACATCATTCCGGACGATGGCGGTCACGGGTACGTGGGCGATGTCATCAACTTGCTCCTGAAGCACAACGTGGAAGTCGAACAAGCTGAAGAAGCGTTCTCCATCGAAGCTTCGGACTACTGGAGCGCCTCTTCAGCACGCCACTCCTTCGAGGCGGGTACGTGGATCGTTCGGACCGATCAAGCCCGTCACGTAATGGTCAATACGCTGATGCAGCGCCAGATGGAGATCGAGTCTTACGACATGTATGACATGTCTACCTGGTCAGTGCCACTGGCCTTCAATCTTCAAGGAGCTGCCTGGACAGAGCAGCCGGTTCGAGTTGCTACGCGTGACGTTTCGGAAGCACCGACACGTGAATCCGGCGTCACGAATCCGGAAGCCCGTTACGGCTACGTCATGGACTGGCGTCAGCGTCATGCGCCCAAGGCACTTGGCATGATGTGGGAGGCTGGTTACGACGTCCGATCCGCACGACGTACGCTGGGTGTCGGTGACAGGGATTATCCGGTTGGATCCATCATTGTCCTGAACGGCCGCAACCGGGATCGCATGGACCGGATTGCCGACGACATGCAGCGGATTGCTGCCGAAGCCGGGGTTCAGATTGAGGGGTATGATGACAGCCGCATGGATCGGGGCATAGATCTGGCCTCGGCCGATGCACGGGTGATTGAGGAGCCGCGTGTCGTGTTGATGCTCGACAGTCCATTCAGCTCGGAAACAGCTGGTCAGATCTGGTACCTGTTCGATCAGCGTATCGAATGGGGCATTGATCGTGTGCGAGGCAACAATTTCGGATCCCTGGATCTGGATGAAGTGGACGTGCTCGTCTTTCCTCCCGGCAACGTCGGTTCAATGCTCGATTCGGTCCAGACGGCTCGGCTGAGTCGGTGGATTCGACAGGGAGGTACGTTGATCGGCTCTGAGAGCGCTGCGTCCTACCTGACCGGGGAGCGCACGGGATTGACGTCTGCAGAACTCGTTCGGCTGGAGCAGGAAGAGGATGACGAGCCGGCCGTAGATGAACGTGTCTACACCCGCTATGAGAATCGCCGCGACTCATCCAATGTATCCCGGGTTTCGGGTTCTGCCTTCCGCGCTATTCTGGACAACTCCCATCCGCTGGCAGCCGGAATGCCGGACAAAATGTACACGTTGAAGTTTGGAACGGAGGCGATGAAGCCATCGCGCTCCATCCAAACGGTAGGATACTACGATCGCGATGCGGACGAGCTGCTCGCATCAGGTTTTGCTTCCCAGGAAAACCGCGAA
>JAURNP010000154.1 GCA_030830105.1 Rhodothermales bacterium
AAGGCTGGAGGGCTGACAACACCCTCTTATGAAGTCACAGGTCTCACGTACGGTGACGTCGTGACCTGGCGTGTGAAAGCAAGCTATGTATCTGGTGGTGATTCGGATTGGGACGATCCGGCTTCGCAAGGCAGCTTTACCGTAACCGGTAATCTGGCGTCCTTGATGGCGGAACTGACCTACCCGGTCGGGAATCTGGTCATTTACGATTCCAGCGCCAACCTGAGCTGGTACGTCACTGGGGCTGCGATGCTGGCGAACTCGATGGTATATGAGGTACAGTGGAGCTACGCTGGCTCTTTCCCTGCCATCGGTTCGGTCACGCAATCAGCCGTGACTGCCACGGCCAATTACAATGTGACGGATCTCATTCTTGGCCACACATACTGGTGGCGCGTCCGTATTTCCGTGGACGGAGGAGCCTCTTATGGAGCATGGTCCATTCCAGCGTCGTTTGACGTTGCGGCAGGAGCGAGTGCCGTGATGCCGCGCATTGGTAGCCCCGCCCGCTCTGTTGCGGTGGCTACCAACGCCCCGGTCTTGTCCTGGGTGCTTCCAACACCGTCCTCGTCAACACTGACTTATGACCTGCATGTAGGGCAGCAGCCTGATCTGTCGGATGCGACAGTGTTTAAGGGCATCACCACAAAGCATCATCGCTTGTCGGATCTCGAAGCAGGACGCTATTACTGGGCGGTTCGATCGCACTCCTCGGATGGAACGACCTCGGCGCTGTCCAGCGTCGGAACGTTTGTTTCCGGTGGCTCTTTCGCAACGGGAGCTGATGACCCGGATGGACGCGATGTGCTGCCGGAAGGATGGTCGCTGGGCCAGAACTATCCAAACCCGTTCAATCCAACCACGACCATTGCGTTTACCATGCCACAGACGGCTGGCGTGACGGTGCGCGTGTATAACGCGCTGGGTCAGGTTGTGAAGACGCTTGTGAATGGCACGCTGCCCTCGGGCACGCATCAAGTCCAGTGGGATGCCACGGACAATTCAGGCGCCGGCGTCTCGAGTGGATTGTACGTCTATCGCATGGAAACCGAGGCCTTCCAGGCCACTAAAAAGCTGGTGTTGATGAAATAGTCTGTCCGGCTACTCACCAATAGAGGGACCAGTCAACCGACGCGAGTCGGGATGGGCGGGGCGCTGGGGCGCCCCGCCCATTTATGGTTGTGGCCGAAGCAGATTTCGCGTCAGGTCAGCTCGCCATGCTTCCTGCCAACGCGTACGAAGGCGTCGACGCAGCGGTCAATCTGTTCGGTCGTGTGTGCTGCGGAGAGCTGGACGCGGATGCGCGCCTGGCCCTGCGGAACGACGGGGTAGGAGAAGCCGATGACGTAAATGCCCTCGGCCAGCAGATCGGCGGCCATGTCCCGGGCCAGGCGCGCCTCATAGAGCATGATGGGCACGATGGGGTGGACGCCCGGCTTAATGTCGAATCCGGCCTCAGTCATTTTCGAGCGGAATCGAACCGTGTTTTCTTCCAGCTTGTCGCGGAGGGCTGTGGAGCCTTCCAGCATGTCCAGCACCTTGAGCGAGGTGTGTGCAAT
The DNA here is from genome assembly GCA_030830105.1 of Rhodothermales bacterium. Taxonomy (GTDB): domain Bacteria; phylum Bacteroidota; class Rhodothermia; order Rhodothermales; family UBA10348; genus JAAZVD01. The sequence goes on from JAURNP010000154.1 coordinate 1,560, forward strand.
GACCGGAGCGAGCGAATTGGAGAAGAGGTAAGGGCGCGAACGCTGGCGAAGCAGTTCGATGATTTCTTTTCGACCGGTTGTGAAGCCGCCCATTGCGCCGCCAAGCGCCTTCCCAAGCGTGGAGGTGATGATGTCCACGCGGCCCATCACGTTGCAGTATTCGATCGACCCGCGGCCCGTCTCACCAAAAAAGCCCGTTGCGTGGCATTCATCAACCATCACCATCGCATTGTACTTGTCTGCCAAATCACAGATCTGATCCAGCTTGGCAATGGCGCCATCCATCGAGAACACGCCGTCTGTCGCAATCACCCGACGTTTGGCATCTTGCGATTCCTGCAGGCAGCGCTCCAGATCGGCCATGTCATTGTGCAAATAGCGGTAACGAGCAGCCTTGGAAAGGCGAATACCATCAATGATCGAGGCGTGATTCAACTGATCCGAGATGACGGCGCATTCTTTATCGAGCAGCGTTTCGAAAAGGCCACCGTTCGCGTCAAAGCAGGCCGCATACAGGATGGTGTCTTCTGTGCCGAGGAATTCGGCAATACGGCGCTCGAGCTCCTTGTGGACGTCCTGGGTACCGCATATGAATCGTACCGAGGCGAGACCGAATCCATATTGATCCACGCCTTCCTTTGCTGCTTCGATGAGGTCGGGGTGATTGGCCAGACCGAGATAGTTGTTGGCGCAGAAGTTCACCACTTCGTCGCCAGTGGACACTTTTATTTCCGCCGACTGCTGGGACGTAATGACTCGCTCGTCCTTGAAAAGACCCGCCTCGCGAATCTCGTCGAGCGTTTCCTGTAGCTGGTCGCGTGCTGCTTCAAACATGTGATCTCTGAATTGGAAATAGGTTGGTGGTTAGCCTGGTCAGTCGTTCAAGTCGCTGTCTATTGCGGCTTCGGCTGCTTCCTTCTCGATGCGGATACGAACGTGATGCAGCATGTCCTGGACCATGGCATCCAGATCATACTCAGGCTGCCAATCCCATTCATCCCGCGCGTGATGATCATCGATGGACTCTGGCCAGGAATCTGCAATGTCCTGTCTGAAATCCGGCTGATAGTCAACACTGAAGTCCGGAATATGTGTTTGAATGGCGGCGGCCAGCTCGCCGGCAGTGAAGGAGAATGCCGTGAGATTATAGCTCGTACGAATGGTAATGCGGTCTCCATCGGCCTCCATGAGATCCAGAACGCTTTTTACCGCATCAGGCATGTACATCATCGGGAGACGGGTGTTTTCGGTTACGAAACACGTGTAATGTCGATGACGAACAGCCTGGAAGAACATGTCGACCGCCCAGTCCGTCGTTCCTCCACCGGGAGGGGCGGCGTGGGAAATGATTCCGGGGAAGCGAACCGATCGCACATCCAAGTCGTGGTGGGTCGTGTGGAATTTGCACAGCAATTCTCCCGTCACTTTGGTCACCCCATACATAGTACCCGGTTCGGTAACCGTAGACTGGGGCGTGCTCACCTTGGGTGTGGTAGGTCCGAATACCGCGATGGAGGAGGGCCAGAATACACGACATTCAAATCGGCGTGCGGCCTCGAGGACATTGCGCACCCCGTTTACGTTGACATTCCATGCCAGCTCGGGGTAGCGTTCACCGGTTGCCGAAAGGATACCTGCAAGGTGATAGATCGTATGGATGCTGTGCTGCTGGATGATTTTCTCCACACTTTCCATGTAGGTCACATCCAGCACGTCGTAGACGCGGTTTGGACGGAGTTTCTCTGGCATGCGAAGATCCGTAACCAGGACCGTGTCTGGTCCGTGGCGAGCGACAAGTTCGTCGGCCAGGTCGACGCCGATCTGGCCGGAAGCACCGGTAATGAGGATCATGGCGAGTGTACTGAGTGAAGTGGTCAAAGATAACCGGGAAGCGCTTCCAGCGAACACGTGGGACAGGCTCAGTAGAGGTAATCACGTGACTTTCACGGCTTCAGAAACGTGGCAGTACGTGAATTGGAATGGTAGTGGATGGAATTGCGTCAATCGGCTGGCCGCAGGCGAACCTTTTTCGCGGGAATACGTCAACGAGCCTTCCTGATAGCCCCATGAGATTCTTGAATCGGGGATCTGGATCCATTTTGTCTTCTTGTCAACCAACTGCCATCAAGATCGTGACTCGTTCCGCTTCTTCTTTCCATCGTCTGATGTTGACGGTGATGTTCGTTGTGCCCGCGCTGCTTCTATCAGCGTGTGCCAGTTCGTCTGGATCAGTGGAGGCATCCTCTGATGATCGTGAGTTTGTCTACGTCACAAATCAGGGAGACGCTTCGGTAAACGTTATCGACGTCTCGACGAATACTGTTTCTGAAGTAGTTGACCTGAAGGAATTTGGATTCGATGCGGGCGCCAAGCCCCACCATATTGCCGTAGAGCCGGATGGCGCACACTGGTACGTGTCCCTGATTTCTGCCGGGCGCGTGTTGAAGTTCACGCGCGACAACGAGCTGGTTGGTCAGGCCGAGTTTCTGGTGCCAGGATTGCTGGAGCTCGATCCATCGTCCAATCTGCTGTACGTCGGCCGTTCCATGGCTGCCGTCAATCCGCCGCAGCGGATCGGACAGGTCGATACGAATACTATGGAGGTGGAGGAGCTGGAAGTATTCATTCCGCGTCCGCACGCATTGGCAGTAGCTCCGAATGGCCGATTCGTCTACTCAGCCAGTCTTGCTGAAAACCGCGTAACAGTCATTGACATGGAGACGGGGGACACGCAGTTCCATGACCTGGAGGGGCCAACCCACACGCTGGTGGATTTACAGATTGCACCTGATGGCAAGACAATGGTCGCAGGTGGTCAACTCACAGCTCAGTTCTTTTTCTTCGACGCCGAGGATCAGGCTGGCATACCCATTCAGAAGACGATGGAAGTGGATGCCGCTCCCTGGCACCCGGTATTCAACCGGGAAGGAACGCGCGCCTACTTTGCAAACAAGATGGCCGACAAGGTCACCGTCTTGAATATGGAGACGCGTGAAGTGGAAGCTGTCATCGAGGGTAACGGTCTGGCTCAGCCGCATGGGACCGCTCTTTCCTCAGATGGTCGCTATCTGTACGTCAGCAACCAGAACATGAATATGGCTTATTCGGCAGCAGATGGTAGCAACCCGGGTACCGTCGTCGTGATCGATACTGAATCGGCTGAAATCGTCAAAGTGATTGAAGTCGGTACGCTTCCTTCCGGTGCTGGCGGCCGTCCGACCTGGTAGGGTGCTCACAGGACTCCGATTGTTTAGCCGGAAGCCTGTCTCCCAAAAAGAAGATATTATTGGACGCTGATGTTCATAGATCAATTGTCCGCTTGAATCCTCCATCTTTTCGACCGTACACGTCGTCATGCGAACTGCGCCGTCCTTTTCTGCCCTGCTTGCCGCGGGCGTTCTCTTCCTGACCGGTTGTGCATCTACCGGATCCTTGCTGGATGACTCGGGACCCATGTTTGTGCGGGAAATCGAGCCATTCTCGTTGGTGGATAGCATCGGGCAGGCTTATATGCTGCCTTTCCAGGGGGGCTTCAATGTCCCGCGTCCCCAGTTTGCGGATATGGACAATGATGGCGACCAGGACATGTTCATCCAGGAAGAGTCCGGGCGCGTCATTCATCTGGAAAACACGGGTACGCCGGCTGAAACACGCTACACCTGGCGTTCGAGCGCATGGGCTGGTCTGGATACGGGTGAGTGGTATCGGATCGTGGATCTGGACCAGGATGGCGACATGGACGTGCTGACCGAGGAGCGTTTTTCCTACATCCGCTTCTATCGTAATGAGGGGACGAAGGATGAACCGAATTTTGTCGTAGCCGTTGATACGCTGATGGATGCTACGGGGACCCCGATTTTCGCGGATCGCCAGAACATCCCCCACATCGTGGATATCGACTGCGATGGACTGCTAGACCTGTTCATTGGTCGCGTGACGGGTACGATTACCCGATATGAGTCCGTTGGCGACGATGAAAACGGCGTACCCCGGTTTCGCTTCGTGACGGATCGCTGGGAAGACATCGAAATCGTTGGTGAGAACGTTTCGCTTCACGGCGCCAACACAATGAACTTTGC
>JAURNP010000155.1 GCA_030830105.1 Rhodothermales bacterium
GCAATCGCACGTTCCTTCCAATCTTTCATGAGCTGTTGCTGCTGGTAATCGATTCAGGAATGGGTGGGAGAAGCGGTCTTGACTACCCGATGGTCGTGGGCAGGAGACAGTGGAAGATCGGACAACGTGCGGTATCGGCGCACCAAATCATAACAGATCACGCCTGTTGCCACGGACACATTGAGCGACTGCTTGGCTCCATATTGAGGGAGCTCCAGGGCGATGTCGCATATTGCCAACAGTTCTTCGGAGACCCCATCGACTTCATTGCCTAGTATCAAGAGGAGCGGGAAGTCGTTGGAAGACAGAGAAGAAACGTCAGATGGTGTATCCGTAATCTCAAGCGCGGCAATGGTCCACCCATCTTGCTTGAAGGAATGAATCACGTCAACTGCGTGCTGCTCTTTTCTCCAGGGGATAAAATGTTGAGCACTGAGAGCGGACTTGTGCACGGCTTTGTGATCGCCATCCGGGGTGAAACCTGTCATGATGACTTCGCTTAGGCCCAATCCATCCGCCGTACGCAAAAGTGCCCCTACGTTTTGAGCTGACCGGATGCGATCCAATAACAGCACCACAGGATGTCTGACTGTTTCCGCCAGTTCGGCTTGCCGAAGCCTTGGGATATCGGTGTGAGCTAGCTGCTTCATGGGGGCTGGTCGATACGCCTATGTGAATCAATTCATCGAATCCGGTAACGGGCCGGATTGAAAGGTCCGAATCATCGGGATAACTTGGGGCAACACCTCGTGAAAATCGTAGCACCTTGTGAAGACGTTGAAAGAACCATCGTGATCATCGCAATCGACGGACCAGCAGGATCGGGAAAGTCCTCCACGGCAAAAGCAGTGGCCTCACGGCTGGGTGCGTTGTTCGTGGATTCGGGCGCGATGTACCGTGCCATGGCACTTAAGGCGCTGCGTACAGGCATAGATCCAGAAACCACTGACTTCGAAGCAGTGATACGTGAGACGCGTATTGGACTGACGGCGCGTGACAATCGTACAATCGTACTTCTCGATGGTGAGGATGTATCCCATCTTATTCGATCGGAGGAAGTTAGCGGGATGTCTTCGCGTGTAAGTAAGCGCCCAGACGTTCGGGTCCGGATGGTTGAGTTACAACGGGAGGCCGCCTTCAACCATGTGGCCGACGGTGGGGTTGTGGTAATGGAGGGCAGGGACATCGGAACCGTTGTATTTCCAAAGGCTGAATTCAAGTTCTTCATCACAGCTGCACCTGAGATTCGTGCAGAACGACGCGCCCGCCAGCTATCGAAAAAAGGGGAGGTTGTGTCTGTGGCCGCATTGCTTCAGCAAATTCGCGAGCGTGATGAGCGGGATGAAACGCGGTCGGATTCCCCTTTGAGGGCGGCCGACGATGCTGCCACGTTGGATACGTCTGGAATGGAGTTTGAAGAACAGGTGGATACTATTGTGCGAATGATTTCGGGGAACGCGGGGGACACACGCCAGTAGCAGCGAGTCTGACCCAAAGTGGGCCAGTCCGATCAGTGTGGGACGCTGAGCGGAATACGCGTACTAGACCAGAGCGACCGGCTCCCAAAAAATGCCGGTGCAAGCTCAACCACGTGGACACCTATGGCTGACGATCAGCAAAAGGAAGTCCAGGAGCAAGAAGAGGCCCCCGCAATGGAAGAGGCCCAGGCTCCCGAGACGACTTCCGAAGAATCGGGTGAGGAAGCAACTGCAGAAGCAGTAGCTGAGGAAGCGACAGAAGAAGCACCCGCAGAGACACCAACCGAAGAAGAGGCATCTGCCGAAGCCGCTGAAGTAGCGGAAGAAGCACCAGCTGAAGAAGAGGCTCCTGCCGAAGCCGCTGAAGCAGCGGAAGAAGCGCCAGCTGAAGAAGAGGCTCCTGCCGAAGCCGCTGAAGCAGCGGAAGAAGCACCAGCTGAGGAAGAGGCTCCTGCCGAAGCCGCTGAAGCAGCGGAAGAAGCGCCAGCTGAAGAAGAAGCACCTGTTGCTGAAGCCGAGCCAGAAAGTGCTCCTGAAGAACCATCTACAACTGGTCCTTCAATTTCGGAAGCCGATGCACTTGTCACAGCGACTGGAATGATTGGCTACACCGGTGAAATTTCCGGAGAAGTCTTCAAGCTGGAAGACCTCGAGAACATTACAGACGAGACAGATCCAAACGTCGGACTCGACGATCTGCGCAAACTCGTCGAGAACACACTCACGAACGTCTCTGAAAACGAGATTGTCGCTGGTAAGGTTATCAGCATCAGTGAGAAAGATGTCGTCATCGACATCGGCTTCAAGTCAGACGGTATTGTCTCCCGTAGTGAGTTTGGTGACGAACTGGCTGCCGGTGAAGAAGTCGAAGTCTTTCTCGAGCGCATCGAAGACTACCATGGCCAGCTTGTGCTGTCTAAGACGAAGGCTGACACCGTACGCCGCTGGCGTCGGATCGAAGATGCCTTCGACAACGAAGAAGTACTAGAAGGAACGATTGTACGCCGTATCAAGGGTGGTATGATCGTCGAGCTGTTCGACAGCATGGAAGCCTTCCTTCCAGGTTCGCAGATCGATGTCCGCCCTGTGCGCGACTTCGACGCGTACCTCGAGAAGCGCATGGAATTCAAGATCGTCAAGCTCAACCCTGCCAACGAGAACATCGTCGTTTCGCATAAGGCCCTCATCGAGAAGGACCTCATGGCGCAGCGCGAGATGATCCTCTCCACAATGGAGCCAGGTCAGATTCTCGAGGGTATCGTAAAGAACGTTACAGATTTCGGTGTCTTCATCGATCTGGGTGGTGTGGATGGCCTGCTGCATATCACGGATCTCTCCTGGGGTCGAGTGTCGCATCCGTCCGAGCTCGTCAACCTGGACGAGAAGCTCAACGTTGTTGTCCTCGACTACGACAAAGAGCGTCAGCGCATTTCATTGGGCCTCAAGCAGCTCAAGAAGCATCCTTGGGATGACATTGAGGAGAAACTGGCCAAAGGTCAGACAGTCGAAGGTAAAGTCGTTTCCATTACGGACTACGGTGCCTTCGTTGAGCTTGAGAAGGGAATCGAAGGTCTGGTCCACATCTCCGAAATGAGCTGGACCGAGCACATTCGCCACCCTTCCCAGATGGTCTCACTTGGCCAGATGGTCAACGTGAAGATCCTGAATGTCGATTCAGAAGGGAAAAAGATTTCCCTTGGCATGAAACAGCTCGAGCCCGATCCGTGGGAAAATATCGCCGAGCGCTATCCACCCGGAACGGTCATGCGTGGCAAGGTCCGCAACATCACCAACTTCGGTGTGTTTGTCGAGATCGAACCAGGCATCGATGGCCTGGTCCACATTTCCGACCTCTCCTGGACGAAGCGCATCAAGCATCCATCCGATATGGTCAAGAAGGGCCAAGAGCTGGATGTCGTCGTTCTGAACATCGATACGTCTGAACGCCGCATTTCACTGGGCCACAAACAGGTAGACACGAATCCGTGGAACCAGTTTGCTCAGGTGTACGCTGAAGGCGCTACCTCCAGTGCTAAAGTTGTGCGCGCCGAAGAGAAGGGTCTCGTTGTAGAGCTGCCCCTTGAAGCCGAAGCCTTCCTGCCAGAAGGTGAGATCGAACAGGGCAAATCGATGGCCGACTACAAAGCCGGCGATGAGATTGAAAGCCTGTTCGTGATCCGCTTTGACGCGAATCAGAAGGAGATCATCCTGAGTGCTACGCAGGAGGCTCGCAACCAGGAGCGCGCAGAGCGTGCTGCCGAGAAGCGTCAGCGAGACAATGAGCGTCGGGAAGAGAAACAGTCCGTCAAGCAGTACATCGAACGCGAAACGTCCTCCGGTCCGGCAACGTTGGGTGAGCTGAGTGGTCTTGCGGAGCTGAAGGCGCAGATGGAGCAGTCAGAAGCGGCAGCAGAAGCAGAAGCCCCTGCTGCACCTGAAGAAGCTGCACCTGAAGAAGCTGCACCTGAAGAAGCTGCACCTGAAGAAGCTGCACCTGAAGAAGCTGCACCCGAAGAAGCTGCTCCTAAAAAGGCGAAAGCCAAGCCAAAGAAGGCCTCCAAGGCAAAAGCCAAAAAGGCTGAAAAAGCTGAGGAAGCACCTGCTGAGGAAGAAGCACCTGCCGAGGAAGAGGCAGAAGCGGAAGCCGCGGCGGACGACGAAACTGCTGAGTCGGAAAAAGAGTAAATCTCCTTCGACAACTCAGCCGGAGTTTCCGGAGAAGAGGGGCGGCACACAGTGCCGCCCCTCTTCGTATATGGTAGCTCCACGATTGGAGCGCAGTAGATGAACGAAAGGAAAACAAGGAAGCGGATCATGTCACAGAACCACATGCCAGACTGGCGGGAATCCACGCCAAAGGAGAAGCAGCTTAACAAGGTGCTCTTGAAGAGCGCCGACGGACCAGTGGGTCTCCTTCTTGAACGCATGCTCAGTGATCGTGAGATCAATCTCTATCACAGCTATGCGAATGTCGTCTCCGTTCGGAGGCTGGGATACAATGATCACGGTCCAGTTCATGCGCGCATCACCACATACAACGCTCTCAAGATCCTGCGCTTGCTCAAGGAAGGCGGGATTCCGACAAGCCTTGAACGGGAAGAGGTGGGTAGCTACGAGGACTCACAGGTTGCGGTCGCACTCGGTTGTTTCCTACACGATACCGGAATGGGTGTGGCTCGACAGGATCATGAATGGCACGCGCTGAATCTGATCGATCCAATCATTCGAAACTACCTCCAATGGCTTTATCCAGATGAAATGGAGAAACAGGTGGTAGTCAGGTCCATGGCACACGAGGTGATTGTCGGGCACATGGCCAAGGTTCGTATCCACTCCGTTGAGGCGGGAACAGTCCTGGTCGCAGACGGCACTGACATGACCAAGGGACGCTCGGGGATTGCATTCAACATGCAATTTGAGCCAGAGGTTGGAGACATGCATCGCTTTTCTGCGAATACAATATCGCGTGTGGAAATCGGACCCGGAGGCTACAAACCGGTGCGGATCACGATTCAGATGGATAACCCCACCGGGCTATTTCAGATTGAGGAGGTCCTCATGGCAAAGGTCAAGGCATCTCCAATCATGAAGCACCTTGAAATCGAAGCCGTCATCGAAGGAGAAGCCCCGCGCATGTATCTGAAATAGCATACTCTTCTCACGCTTGCGACAGGAATCGGGTCCAGGCCAGCTCCGCTGCCACTAGGTCTTCCAATGAGGCACCTACAGACTTGAAAACGGTCACCTGATCCTTCTGCGTCCGGCCGGAATGATGGCCTCGGCAAAGAGATGAGAGATCTGCATCAATGTTGTCAAGCGTCCAGTTGCTTTCCGCACTCGCAAGCAGAAGGTCGCCAGCCTCCTTACGCGCGCCTTCCATCGTATCCACAAAGACGGCTGCCTGATTGATTAACTCAGCATCAGATTCGCGCATATCGGGCCGGTAGGCGCCTACCAGATCCACATGGGTGCCAGGTTGCACGGAAGCACCAAGTACGAGCGGGGAAGAGGACAGGGTAGCGCAGCAAATGATATCCGCCGCCCCACATGAGCCTTCAAGGTCATCCGTAACAACGATATCCCTATTTGAGGACGACGCAATACTCTCAGCCCTCTTCCGGGATCGATTCCAAAGCAGGACCCGGGAGATTGGACGGATCGAACAGTGCGCCTCAATCAGAGGTAGTGCCAGGGACCCAGCGCCGATCATCAAAAGGGTTGAAGACTCGGGTCTCGAGAGGAACGTGGAGGCCAGCGCTGATGACGCTGCGGTTCTCAGGCGTGTCAGGACAGTGCCGTCCATTAGCACCAGATCCCGCCCGGTTTGACGTTCCTTCAGCACATACGAAGCATGAACGGCCGGTAACTCTCTTTCCCCGTTTGCGGGATGGATTGTCGCAAGCTTAATACCCAGTACGCTCTCATTCCAGGCTGGCATCATCAGCAGAGTGTCGGGGATGGTGCGCCGTGACGGGAGCGAAACATGAGCGCGGGGTGGTGCTGACACACCTCCAGCAAACCCTCTTTGCAAGGCTGCGATAAGGCTTACGGGGTCGAGCAGCGAATGCAGGGTTTCTCCGTCAAGGAAGGGGAGCATATAGAGAGTCGATTTGATGCTGGCACGGACCATTGTAGTTTACGGATATGAGCCCACCCGTGTCCAGTAAGATCTGATTCCGTGTCGTCCAGCAAGTCATCTCGTTTACATGTCATCAGTGCTACGGAAGATGCTTCGGCACCTTTTCTGAGGGGCATTCTGACCAGGTCGCTACAAAAAGCTGGCCTGCCTTTCGACGATGCCTACCAGATCGCGTCCCAAGTTCGGGACGGCCTGGGCCAGCGAGATACAATTGCTGGAGCTGAATTGAGGGAATTCGTGGCGGAAATCCTCGCCTCCGAGGGTCATGATGCCTGCAAGGATGCCTATCTGCACGCCCGCTACGAAGCGCCGAGCATCCGGGTGCTTACCTCGGACGGATCCGACGGTCCGTTTTCAAAAGGTCAGTTGGCCGACAGTCTCGAAATCTGCGCACTTCCCAGGGAGGATCTACACGACCTTGCCGCGGGCATTGAGCAGAATCTGATCGATTCGGGAATAGCGGAGATCTCCACGAAAGAACTTACCAGCCGCGTCTTGGAGGCGTTGAAAGCATTACCCTATCGCGGTGCAGCGGAAGATTATGAGCGTTGGGTACGCTTCTCGCACAGTGGAAAGCCGATGGTGATCTTGATAGGCGGAACTACGGGGAGTGGAAAAAGCTCTGTCAGTGCCGAGATCGCCCATCGCTTGGATATCGTCCGAACGCAGTCAACGGACATGTTGCGCGAGATCATGCGATTACTCGTTCCAGAACGACTGATTCCGACTCTGCACACTTCCTCCTTCGAGGCGTCCTCCGGATTACCCATGGCGGGGGAGACGGCCTCCTCTGAAGAGATGATTCAGGGATATCTAACCCAATCGTCGCAGGTAGCCGTCGGGATTGAAGGCGTTCTGAACCGGACCGCGAATGAAAACGTATCGCTAATCATTGAAGGCGTGCACCTCCATCCGCAGTTGATGGCCCAAATTGCACAGCGATTTGATTTCGTGGTTGTGCCTGTCCTACTGGCGGTCCTGAAAGAGAAGCGACTGAAAAAGCGCCTCATCGGTCGTGGTCATATGATCCAATCCAGACGCTCAGAGCGCTACATCCAGAACATCGAGCGTATTTGGGATTTGCAGTCGTTCCTGCTCGACGAGGCCGATGACAACGACGTACCGATCGTTCCAAACAACGACGAAGAAAGTACGGTCAGATCTATTCTGCAGACGGTCTCCAATGAGCTGCGTCGCCGTTACCAATCCGAAGACGCTCAATCACAGGATTCGGTGTAATCCCACAGAGAGGTCCCGTATCAACCGTACCGACCCTCGATGTAGTCAGCAGTTTTCTGGTTGTCAGGAGTGAGGAAGAGATCCTCTGTGCGGCGATGTTCAACCATCTTGCCTAAAAGCATGAACGCACATTCGTCCGAAGCACGCCGTGCTTGCGCCATGTTGTGGGTCACAATGAGAATGGTGTATTGACCCCTCAGCTTCCAGATCAATTCTTCAACGGCGGTCGTTGCCTTTGGGTCAAGAGCGGAGCAGGGCTCATCCATGAGCAGGACAGCAGGTTTGACCGGAAGAAGGCGAGCGATACACAGTTTTTGCTGCTGCTCGAGCGATAGACCTGTCGCTACCCGATCCAGACGGTCCTTTACGTCGTCCCAGAGAAGCACCTCCTTGAGTGCTGACTCTACAATGGCTTCCTCGTCGGACTTGGAGGTTTTCTCTTGTGTGTGCAGACCATGAGCGAACAGGATGTTCTTACGTATGGATATCGGGAGTGGATTGGGGCGTTGAAAAACCATTCCTACCTGGCTACGAACCTGTGTCAGGTCGACCTCAGGAGCATAGATGTCGTGGCCAAGTACCTCAACCTTGCCTTCCGTTCGCACATTTCCGATGCGCTCATTGATGCGGTTTACGCATCGCAGTAGCGTGGACTTTCCACATCCGGAGGGGCCAATCAAGGAGGTGACGATGCCCGCTTTGACATCGAAATCGACATCAAAGAGTGCTTGGAAGTCGCCGTACCAGAAGTTCAGCTTATCCGTGCGAACCGCAATGCGAGAATCTCCGTCCGTTCGCATCTCGTCCAAGCCCGTCTCGGATTGGGGTGTTTCAAACTCAGCCAAAACGTCCCTCCAGGTAGTCTTTCGTTCTCTGATCCTGTGTCTGTCCCTCGAAGAGAGCGTCGGTATAACCAATCTCAATGAGCGAGCCATTCAGGAACAGCGCCGTCCGATCGGCAAGGCGCTCTGCCTGCTGCACAAGATTCGTCACCAGCAGGATGGTCATTTCCTTCTTGAGCTCTTTCAATACATCCTCGATCCGCATCGTGGTAACAGGATCGACGGCGATGGAGAACTCGTCCAGCATCAGGAGAGTCGGCTCCTGTGACAATGCGCGCGCGATCGTGAGTCGCTGCTGCTGTCCACCAGAAAGCTGGCTTCCCAGCGAGTCCAAACGGTCCTTTACTTCGTCCCAAAGTGCCGCACGCGTCAGACAGCGCTCCACTACTTCATCTAATGCAGCTTTTCCCTTGACGCCTCGCAGCTTTGCCGCAAAGGCAACGTTGTCATAAATGGACATAGGAAGACCGACCGGTAATGGGAATACGACACCGATTTGCCTGCGGAGTGCGTAGTCGTTGCGCCATGCCGATACCTCGGTACCCATGAAGCGGAGGGATCCATTCACATTCATCTGAGAATCAAATGCATCCATGCGATTGATGGCACGCAGGAAGGAGGTCTTTCCTGAGTTGGCCGGTCCGATGATCCCGAATATTTCGTTCTCGTACACATCCAGACTGAGCCCGGACATGGCGGTCTTTGGACCGTAGGAAATAGAGAGGTCGTTGACCTCCAGGACCTTGGTTCGTGTTTCTGCTGCTACCACTTCTTCTTACCTCGCAAGTAGGAACGGAACACGATCGAAATGGCATTCATGATCAGAACAATCCCAATGAGGACGAGGGCAACGCCGTACGGCAAGGCCTCGGGTACTTCTGGCACCTGGGTTGATACCACGAACAAGTGCAGAGACAGTGCCATGGTCTGATCAAAAACAGACTCGGGCAGGAAAGGCAAGAAAAAAGCCGCACCGGTGAACATGATCGGCGCTGTTTCTCCGGCGGTACGGGAGACTTCCAGAATCAAGCCCGTCAGGATTCCACTGATGGCATTCGGAAGAACCACGGTAAAGATCGTCTGCCACCTCGAGGCACCCATGCTCCAGCACGCTTCCCTGAAGGCCTGAGGAACCGCCTGAAGCGATTCCCGGGTAGCCACAATCACCAGAGGCAGGGTCATGATGGCCACGGTTAGTGCGGCCGCAAGGATACTGGTGCCAAAACCGAAGAAAATGACAAAGGCACCTACGCCAAAAAGGGCGTGAACGATGGACGGAACACCTGCCAGGTTGATGATGGCCAGGTTGATCGCTCGGGTCAGCCAGTTGTCCGGAGCATATTCAGACAGATAGATGGCCGCGGCGACACCAATCGGCATGGCGAAGATCAAGTCCACCACAACGATGAAGATGGTCCCCAGGAGGGCAGGATAGATTCCGCCTTCGGTCATTCCACGTCTCGGGAATTCAAACAGGAATTCCCAGGAGATCATCGGTGCCCCCTTGAGGATCAGGATGGCGAGGATAATCAGTACCGGTAAGACGAGCATTGCCGTCATGCTGAACAGCATGAGCCGGTAGCGTCGCTCCGTCCGGTAGTTGCTCAGATTGAGCTCAGTTGCAGCAAAGCGTGCCGTCATTTCTTCCGAATCCCGCGGACCACGAGGTCAGCCGCGAGGTTGATGATGAAAGTGATGATGAACAGGAAGATTCCCAAAGCAAACAAGGCACCGTAGTGCTCCGAGCCCTGAGCTGTCTCGCCGAGTTCGGCTGCAATGGTCGCTGTAAGAGCGCGAACAGAGTCAAAGGGACTAGTCGGAATGTTGATGGCATGTCCACTCGCCATCAGGACAGCCATCGTCTCACCGAATCCGCGACCGACACCCAGCAGAACTGCGGATACGAGCCCGTTTTTGGCTGCAGGCATGATGACCTGCCGGATGATTTGCCAGCGCGTCGCACCCATGGCCTCGGCTGCCTCCCGAAAGCGATCCGGCACTGCTTTCAGGGCATCCTCTGCGATCGTTGTCATGATGGGCGCTGCCATCAGGCCAAGGATGATGCCCGCGTTCAGCACGTTGAGCCCAATGGGTACATCGAAGACTTCGATGATGAACTCGTTCATGATGCTGAGACCAATGAAGCCCCAGACCACGGAGGGAATAGCCGCCAGGAGCTCTACGAGAACCTTGAGGGTCTCCTTGGTTCTGCCTGTAGCGAATTCACTGATGTAGATAGCGGCTCCCAGCGAAAACGGGATAGCCACCAGCATGGCCACACCAGTCACGCTGGCCGTTCCCACGATAAGTGCGAGTGCACCGTAGGTGGGATTCGAAGAGGTTGGTCGCCAATTGATGGATCCAAAGAACTCCGTGAACGAGAATCCTTCGAACAGGAATGCAATACCTTCCTTCGTAATGAACACGAAGATGCCAATGATGAAGATGATGGCCGAAATGCCACCAACAAACATCAGAATCTGGACTAGCTTGTCGACATACCAGGAGGCATCCCGCTGATCAAGCTGGCTCGGGGCTAGGGTTTTCTCCGACATGAATCAGGAATTAATCAGGAAGTGGCTGGTCCGCGGACCAGGTGGACGAGATCGTCGACCTGGCCGGAAATGACCTGGAAGGTGGACTCAAGCAAGGCATCTGATGGCAGGTCCCAGCGAATCGGTACCAGGCCGTAGGGAAGACGATCGACGTAATCGGAGATATCCGAGTCGATCGTGATCACGACATCATGACCGGCCCAGTTGGCCTTGTCCTGATAAGTGTTGCTCGGATCCAGCCCGCTTAAATCGAATCCTCTCTCCTCGCACAATTGGCGTATATCGGATCGAATGGCATCCGCTGGTTTGGAACCCATGGAATCGGCCTGAATGCGATCAGCATGATATTTGCGGCAGATCGCTACAGCCATTTGTGTGGCGCCATCATCCTTGCTGTCCAAGAATAAGAGGCGGTACCTGCGTCGTTGTTTTGTTTCGCCTGTCTCGGCAAAGACAACTTCTTCACAGAGATTCTTCGCCTGGTCACTCACACGCTCTATCTGGCGGATGATCACCAGACGGCCGAACTGATCGCTGCGAGAAAGATTTGCTCCCTCAGGAACGAGCAGATCTGAGTAGGCCAGTACATAATCCCGGTCTACCTTTCTGGCCATTCCAGACGTTGCCTCGGCAAGTGCAGCATCCTGGTTCCCGTACGAAGTCAATGCCTGCTCGAGCATCTCGAGTGCGTCACTGCCCATCTTCTCCAGGTCCGTCTTGAACGAACCTTGAAGTGGTGAGTCCAGCTGAGCCGCTTCCCTCGATATCGTCACCGCGTAGTCTCCAAGGCGCTCGATCAGGATGATGATGCGCAGCGATGAGGAAATGAACCGAAGGTGACCTGCCGAAGGCAAATGCTTTGCGATGAAGCGATGGCACTTCAGGTTCAGTGCGTCCACCTCGCGGTTGACGGGATGATCTCCGAGTACCGTCTGGTAGGACAGGGCCTTGTTGCCCGTCAGCAATCCCTGGACGGCATGGGAGAGCGCTTTGTGTACGCCCCGGCCGAGCCGCAGGATACCCGATTGGATATCCTGCAGATCGTTGGCCAGGCGTTGTTCGAGAAGAGACATTCGAGTCCGGTAGTTGGGATGAGGACCGGTATTACATGCTTGCTTCGCACTCGACTGGGCCAGCCGGTGCATAGCCTTTCTCCTTGATGATGCACTGAGCTTCGTTGCTCATGATCCAGTCAAGGTACTCAGCCACGGCGCCTTCAGGCTGGTTTGCCGTGTACATGAGCAGCGGACGAGCGATCGGGTACGACCCATCGATAGCTGTATCGACAGAAGGCGTAACAAACGTCTCGCCGCCGTCAGAGGATACCGCTGGCATGTGAACTTCGTCGGAAGCGTATGCAAGACCACTGTACCCGATGGCACATGCCGTGTTGGCTACCAGATCCACAACGTCTTTGGAGCCGTGCATGTCACGGGAACCGAGTTTGAAGTCCTCGTCATCAAGAACAGCTTCGCGGAAGTAGGCATACGTTCCGGAGTTGTTCTGGCGGCTGATGCGGATGATTTCATCTGAGGAGCAGCCAGGGACGGTAACGCCAAGCTGCGACCAGCGCTCCAGTTCGCCGCCATCAGCATAGATAGCCTTGAGCTGCTCAACCGAAATTTCCTGGATCGGGTTGTCGTTGTGCAGGAAGACGGCCAGGGCGTCGAATCCGACCACGAATTCAACGGGGTTATTGCCGTTGGCGACCAGGTTCTCGCGCTCGGAGTCCTTGATGCTGCGGGAGGCATTGGCGATGTCGACGGTGCCGTTCATCAGGGAAGCGATGCCCGTACCGCTACCACCACCGGTTACGGCGACAGCAACGTCAGGTTTGACCATCTGGTACTCCTCGGCCCAGGCCTGGACAACGTTCACGAGTGTGTCGGAGCCTTTGTTCTGAATGACAGAGCGGGAGGATTCGCCATCAGGACGGCCACAGCCGGCCAGGAATGCGATGGCAACAAGGAGGGTGAAAAGATTGCGTGTCATTGTAGTACGCTAGTAGGGTGTTGGTGACGTGTAAAGTGTGTGACTGTCGTTGAGCCTAAAATTTAGCCCACAGGGTCAGTCGTGCCATTAACTCAGCGTTATCGTCGGCGTCGTGCTTCTCGTAGACCACATTTGGTATGATCTGGACATTCTTGTCGGCGAGGTAGGCAAAACCAACGACAAACCAGTCTGAATAAGAGTCCGCACCGAGGTTGTCGCGCTCCGAACGGTCGTATCGCAGAACCAGACGGTAGCCGTCTGAGACTTCCGTGTTGGCGTAGAGAGACATGCCGAAACGCGTGTCCTCATCGTCTTGGTTGTCGAAGGAGCGCGAGCTATAGAAGCCCTCGGCACCAATCCGGGTTTTCTCCATGGTGTATCCGGCAAATGCGCTCCAGTTGAGCGTGGAACCACCATCGAAAGCGTAGTAGTCTGATCCAGCGGAGACTTCGAGGTTGTCATTAACCTCATACGTCACAGTTCCGTAGACGCGCTTGAACTTGTTGGTTTCTTTCTTGCCACCCGAGTTGTTCCCAACGGTAAGTTGGTAGGTAAGGGTACCGTTGCTGTTAATAGGGCCATCGACGCCGATTCCGATATCGCGGGACGAGGCGATGCCTACTCGGTCACGAATGGTCTTTTCGAGCGCGCGATATCCCCACTGATCCTCGGAGGCTCCCCAGAGAGCGGGACGGAAGAGGCCGAACTGAATTCGGTGTCCTTCACCGAGTGCATCATTCCAGCGCAGGTAAAGGTCCTTTACAAACGGTGCAGGCTTTCCCTGATCCGTCGTTTGGCCATCGTCTCCTTCGAGACGCAGGCGACCATCGAATTTGTCAGAGATATCGAAATCCGTTGTCAAGCGATAACGACGGAATCCGAAGCTGTTCGCTCCCTCGAGCGCTTCGTCAGGCGACGAAACGAGGTAGTTGTAATCGGAAAAGATGACACCCCCGAAAGAGATGTTATCCTGGGCGTGCGAAAAGGCAGGCCAAAGAAGCCCTGCGACGGCCACGAGGCCGAGTGCAGACAGAAGGCGTGACATGGCAAAGAGCGGGATGTTGGGATGACTACTTGACCGATTCAGCCAGGCACCGAAGCGTATTACGGTAGTGTTACCTTACTGTTAACAGTGCGCCCAATGGTATAAACATTGTAAGAAGACATAAACGGAAGACATGCTAATGGTATCTATCCGCTTCATGAGAGGACATTCCTGCAGGGCTCACCAACACGAATGCTAGCTGTGGTCTAAACGAAAGCGGCGCGGTCTCCTTTTGGAGACCGCGCCACTATACCGTAATTCAGACTTCGCCGGATGCGTTGTCCGTTGCTTTCTAGTCTTCCACGTTGTCGATCTGAGCCTTCTGGAGTTTACCGGAGTAGTCGACGTAGACTGTCTTGGTTTCCGTGTAAAACTCGAAGACTTCCCAGCCACCTTCCCGGTGACCGTTACCGGTCCCTTTCACGCCACCGAACGGCATGTGGGCCTCGGCGCCGATGGTCGGTCCGTTGACGTAGGTAATACCAGCCTCGATGTCATGCATGGCTTTGAAGGCCGTTGTCACATCGCTGGTGTAAATCGCCGAAGACAGGCCATATTCAATATTGTTGGCCACTTTGACAGCTTCCTCATAGGAGGAAATCTTCAGGACCGACAGTACCGGACCGAAAATCTCTTCTTTGGCAACGCGCATGTTTGGCGTGACGCCCGTGAAGATGGTCGGCTCGAAGAAGAAACCGTCTTCCGTACTCCTCCTCCAAACCACGAACACACCACTTCTTGCTGCCCCTGGTCCCCGTTGTGGTCACCTCCACCCCCGCCCTCATCCAAAAACACGCAGACACAAACACAACCCACCACACAAACTCCCAGCAAATCCCAATCCAGCAACGAAAAACGACACAAAAAAATGGCAGACATTGCTAACAACGTTGAACCAGAATCTGTGTCATTGGCTTGGATGTTTATGGGGATATACGTGCGAAAGAGTCTTGTTGCCGAGACCTTACGAACCGGGTTTAATTTGAAACCTTCCCTGAAAGAAGTGCTTGAAATTCATTTAGAAATCATTGATGAATA
>JAURNP010000156.1 GCA_030830105.1 Rhodothermales bacterium
GGCTGATAAAGGCGCCTTGGCGTCAACTACGATGGTGCGCCCACCGGCCAGATGGACAATCATGTCGGGCCGCAGCCGTCCATTGTCGGACTGTACCGTATGCTGCTCCTCGAAATCGCAGTGATCCAGCATCCCCGCCATTTCCACGACTCGTCGCAACTGCATCTCCCCCCATCGTCCTCGGACGGAAGGGCGCCTCAACGCATTGACCAGGTTGCTGGCTTCCTTTCGAATGGCGAGTTGCGCCTCAGAAAGACCCTTTACCTGCTCAGTGATGGAGGCATATGCCTTTTCGCGCTCCTTCTCCACTTCGCGGACGTGCTTCGATACGTCATCAAGCGATTTCGAAAGAGGCTGAACCAGTTTTTCCAATTCCAGCTTCCGCTTGGATTCCTTTTGGTCCACATCCGTGATCATCTTCTCCATCTGGGTCTTTGCCAGTTCGAGAAAACTCTTGCTGTTCAGGTCAAGGGCCTTGCGAGACAACGCATCAAATTGCTTCATTAGCTCTTCCTGCGCCTTGATCAGTGCATCCTGCTTCTCCTGCCATCCTTTCGTTTCCTGCTCACGAGCCGCTCGTTCCGCGGACAATTCAGCGCGAAGCGTAGACTGACTCTCTCGCAGTGTGCTCAGTTCTTCTTTGGCCTCATCACGCGATGTCTGCAACGCGTCTGCGCGTGACTCCACCGCCGAATACCTGGCTCTCAAGAACAACCATGCGAAGCCGGCACCAAAAGCCAGCCCCAATACTCCAATCAGAATGAGGTTCGTCATAGATAAAATTCAATGCTGATGTGATTTGATCGGGATGAATCGATCCAAGGCGGTCGACCAGATCAAACCTCGACACGGTTCGTCCGGAAAGAGTGACGACCATGCTCGAACATACGCCTCGATCTGCAATGCGTGCCGCTCAATCAGGACTGATTCTTCGGCTCGATCCGTCTTGTAGTCAACGATAGTCCATTGATTTGCGGTTCGGAACGCCAGGTCGACGACTCCACTGGTTACGACTGCCAAGTCACCATCCATGGACTGGGTAGTAAACGGTACTTCCGTCAATACTCGGTCCGCAGACTCGAGCTGCTTCCAGATATCCGACTCAACGAATGCCATCATAGATGCGGTTGCATTCTTGATCCGGCTGGTCACACTGGATCCGGTTCCTTCATCGACGATCCGATCGCCAAGCTCCCGTTCCATGACCTGCCCCGCCAACTGGAGAGCGATTGCCTCGTCGACGCCCATTTTCCTGCGCGCTACCACGGCCTCAAACAGGGAGTGCATGGCGCTGCCGTACTGCATTCCCATTGTTCGCCCGAGTCCCGCACCTGGCCCCTTCCTATGGTCATCTTCTCCTGATTCAGACGGGCGGCGCAGGGTCCACCGGGGAGGACCCACAACAGGACGGGTTGAAGGTGAGGCAGCGGATTGACCGGAATCCTCCATCAGACCCGCATTAGTTGCTGTTTCCGAGGGCAATTCCGTGTTGGGAGGATCAACCTCAATGCGCCTGACCATGGCATGATCGAAATATGCTCCCAGCATATCCCAGCTGCCACTTCCCTTTCCAGCTTCAGCGTGGGACGACACTATGAGTTGTTTTTTCGCACGGGTGGCAGCCACATAAAGGAGCCGATGTGCTTCTGCCTGTTCGAAATTCGATTCTTCCTCGGCATCCTCCAACCATCTGGCAGGACGGAGCTCGGCAGATTCGAATGGGGCACTACCTCTGACCACGAGACCCGAACCGACCAGCTTACCTCCTTCCCGTCGTACGTGAAGCTTCGTCAGATGAGATGAGTCCGGCAGGCAATCTGCCAGATAGACATAGGGTGCCTGCAATCCCTTTGAAGAATGGACCGTCAGAATCCTCACACAGGCACCAAATGGTTCAGCTACCGAAAATGGTTCAAGATTCAATTCCCCGCTTCGGAATCGCCCCAGTTCGTGGACACATGATGCGAACGACAGCCCTTTTTCGTCCCAACTTGTGAGCAGGGATCCGATTCGACGGAGAGTACCAGCGAGGAGCTCTCCATTGGGCTCGCGTAGCAGTCCGCCATACAATCCTGTGCCGGCCAGCAGGGTCTCGAATGCTGTAGCGGGGCGCTCCTGCCGTACCAGTTTCGCCCAGTCGGCCAGTGTACGTCCAGCTTCTTTGATGGGTTGGGGGGCTCCATCCAGATGCGCCGCGTCGGCCATCCTGCCACGCCACCTCCCGCCACTGCTGTGATACTCCTGAAGGTCCGTATCTGGAATGCCGAACAGAATACCTCGCAGGATGGCCACCAGCGCAATGCCGTCGTTCGGATCCAGCAGTACCCGAAACAGATCGTGGACAAGCCGAATCACAGATTCCGCCCCTCGTTGCTTTCCGCCCGGTAGCGAAACCGGAATACTCAGTCGCGAAAACATGTTGAGAAAGACCGGGACGTTGGAGTGCCTTCGAACCAACACCATGTGATCTCCGGGACGGGAATCTCCACGCTTGACAGAGTCATGGATCAGCCTGGCAATCGTCGCGGCCTCGGCGACAACACGCGGCTTCTGGGCGCGCTGACCCGACTTTCCAATGGCCAGATGGACTACCGGCTGTGCAGGTCCGATTCGCCCTTTTGCCGGTTCCAGTTGCTCCCATGCGGCCTGATATGGGGCCTGCCGAGATGCGAAAACCTCTCCGACGGAGCCGTTTATCCAGTCGCACAAAGCCTCGTCTGTGCGGAAGTTGGCTGTGAGTCGGATTTCCTCTCCTCCGTCTCGGATTACCGCTCTGGCTACAGCGCCAAACACCTGGAAATCTGCTTTTCGGAATCGATAAATGGACTGCTTGTCGTCACCGACAACGAATAATCGTCCGGACTCCAGCCTTGAAGCCGTCCAATCATCCGTATCTGGAGCCCGGGAGCACAGACCAAACAGCAACGCCGCCTGGGCAGGATCCGTGTCCTGAAATTCATCGACCAGAAAAAACCCGTACTGGTCCTGGAAAACGACTCTCGAGCTCGCGGATGAAAAGACGAGCCGTCTCGCCTCGTGAAGCAGGTCGTCATAAGTCAGAAGGCCCTCGCGCACGCGATACGTTCGATAGGCTTCAACGGCTTGCCCGGCAAACCGGAGGGCCGCGTCATGCAACCAGGCATCCCATATCTCTACCGTCTGGCGAATGACTCCCAGAATGGGTTCCCTTACAGGTCCGCCATCCAGCAGGTCATCCTCTCCCTTCTTGAGCGAGCTGGCCAGCTTATTCAATTCAGACTTGCGATCCGCGTCCCAACGGCTGGCCGTGATATCCAGCTCTGACTCTTCAGAGCCTCGTACCCCTTCCATCAAGGCCTTCATGACGCGAACACGCTTGAAATCATCCTCCTCATCTGCCTGAACGCGCAGACATGCCCGTTCGACGGCTGTCATGAAAGCATCCGGATTATCGGAGGGCGGAATGATGGCGCTGAGCACATCCAAGACTCGCAGCGTGAGGGAATATGACTCGAACAACTCTGGACGCTCGGTATTGCTCTGAGGAAAATCCACCGACTGGTTGCTGCTCAGCATCCCAAAGAAATTGAACAGCCCCGACCAGGACACGTCACCCTGAACCAGGATCGCCCAGTCCGGGTCGTCAGAAGCATGGGCCTCTTCCACGCGCGCTTGCCAGAATGACTGGCGCAAGGTCAACTCGTCAGATTCCTCAATCTGTCTGAAATCGGGCGGCAAGCCTACCTCCAGCGATCTCTGACGCAGTAACCGAAGACAGAATGAGTGAATGGTCCCAATAAAAGCTTCGTCGCTGTGTCGGAGAGCTTGCTCAACCCTCTCTCGTTCCTCTTCCCATTCGGCACCATCCTTTTCAGCAAGATCAGAACGTATGGCAAGAAGACGCTTGAAGAACCGCTCTTTCAATTCAGCTGCAGCCCGATTGGTAAACGTGATTGCAACGATCGCAGACGGTGCAACACCTTTTCGCACCAGCACGATCATGCGATCGATCAGAATGGACGTTTTTCCGGAACCAGCACCGGCGCGCACAATCACATTTCGCTCCAGTAGCAGATCGGGATCCGTCGCTACAGTGTATCTGAAATCCCGGTCGCCTCTGAGCACCTTGCGGGCGTGTTCATCTCGTGGCGTGGATATGTTGGAATGCTGCATCATGATTTCTTTGGCCACGAGTCATACAGAGCGGCGATCTCTGCACTTCCGTGCTCGAACTTGGCGCGCAACTGGGAATTGCGTTCGTCCAGGTCTCCACACACGGCCTTGAAGTCGCACCATGTGCAGACGCCGTTCTTTTGAGCCGCCTGCACAAAAGCTCCTGACTGGAAACGCATTAGAAGCACATCGAGCAGGCCTAAAATGACGTCTTCGGGCGGCGGCGCGGCAGCACTCACCCACCCTGATCCGCGGCGCGACGTAAATACATATTCGGCCTTCTCAACGGTCTTGCCTGAAAGCCGCGCCGCCGCCATCGAGTACAGCGCCCATTGGAGCTTCGAATCGAGCGATTTCAGCTTTGCCGGCACGAAATCCTTCCACGAACCAGTCTTGTAGTCGACAATGACCCATGTCCCTGCTACCGTCTCGTCTATCCGATCAATCCGCCCACTGAGGGAGATACTACCCGAAGGAAGCTCAAGCCGGATTGTCTTGCTCTCCGGATCGTCGACTTCATGGATTGGATACTCGGCGTGTATCGGTTTTCGTTGCCCCTGCAGGGAACGCTCGCGATCAAAGTATTGCTCTACCGATTGTGCTAATTCCTCATATCGCTGGCCAACAGCTGCGGGGCGATCGGCGCCGGACCGAATGGCTTGCCGCTCCAGAGCCACACGCAATTGCAGAAGCATTGCCTTTTCATCTTCGGGGCCAGTTCCCGCTTTGGATGCAGCCCGGCTGCGAGTATGCTGCTCAAATAAATCATGAACCATCAAGCCGAGATCGGAGGCGGATAACCACTCATCTGACGGCTGGGGCGCCACTGGAACCTTCAGGATTTCAGAAAGCCAGTATTTGAAAGGACAGGTAGCCAACATTTCCATGCGCGACGTGGATACACGCAGATTGGGCTTTTCACCTTCCGGAGTGGAAGGAAGCCTGCCATCCCAGGCAGTCCATTGATCCGAACGCCTGGCAGCCAAGGCCCTTCTTCCTTGCTCGATTGCCTGAAAGCGTGTCCCAAAACTTCTTGATGTGGCAGCATCAGCGATATCCAAAGCGGCCTGCCGATTCACAGGTTGAAGTTCGTGCACGTGCCCATGCTCAATCAGCGCCGCGGACGGAAAGAGACCCCGACCGTCATGTTCGTCAAAAGCGGGAGCACACAGCGTCAGATATGCACCCTTCCTCCTGCGCAACTCTGCAATCCGATGCCGCACCAGGGCTGCCTTCATGCCTTCCCGGACGGGCTCGAGGCCAGCAAAGTGTGTCCCTTCCTGGCTTTCTGATCGAGCAGATGCCTTGTCATCCATACCCAGCACCCAGGTATGGGAACGCGGTCCGTATCCAGCTTCGGCAAGCGGAACCACCATGATGCTGGATCCACTATCCGGTAACGCATGCGAGTTGTCAGCCAGAATGGTAGCTATGCGGCTGGATAACCACCTCGAAGGAAGGGGCTCCTGCGGGGCATCCCGCAACCCTTCCAAGAGATCTTCTATCCGGTACCAGAACCCTGCTGTTGACTCTCCGTCACCCAGCAGAGCGTATACGGACTCTCGGAGCCGGCGCACGGCGTTTTCAGGAGAAAGCATGGACGGCCATCTATGCGAACGGAAGACGCGCAGAAATTGCAACAAGGCATCCACAGCGGCAAGATCGGACCAATTTCGCCGAGCACCCTCCATCAATGAATCCCGAAGGCCAGGGCGATCCAGCATACCCATCGATACCGGAAACTCATCGAGCGTAGTGGCCAATTCGGCGGCATTATCGACCGAGAAAAGTCTGCCGGAACGTAGGATACCCGCCAGTTCACGTGCCTCGGACGGACTGTGCATCCATTCCAGCAAGGAAACCACGAGACGGAGGTAGGCGCTGTGCTCCCCTGCCTCTTCACATGAGGTCGGAATGGACAGTCGAGCAGCGACAGCCCGGATGAGCGGCATGTAGACAACGGGATCAGTGACCGCCAATTCGACATCAGAAACGGATAGGTCTCCATCTCGGATTTCCTGCAGCGCGGCCATGACTTCTTCTCGACGCGTGGCAGCTTGCAGGACTTTTGGGGATGAATCGATTGACCGCTGTGGCTCCCTTTGCCGCTTGGAGTCCTCCTCGCTTCCACTCGTCGGAGTCAGACCCCATTCCGGAATCAGGTTGGATGCCACGTTGGCTGGCCATTCCGCCTTCCTGTGACCAACCAGACCCCCGCAGGTATCTGCGGCCAAGGACTGCAGTAGTGCTACCTGCCCGGGGACCAGCGTAGTCTCCGCTACTACCAAAACCCGACCCACATGACGCTCCGAGCGGAACTGGTCTACCAGAAGATTGGCACGCTCCAATACTGACGCCTGATCAAACAGGTCGTGTTCGCTCAAATAGGACTCGTATACCTCGAAAAGATGCGCATACAAGTGCTGAGCGGACCCACGAGCATTCTTTTGAGCCCACGCAGCGCGCCTGCCAGCCATTCGATCCGTAGCAACTGTTCGGGTAATTGCAGACACCGAGCGAGAAAACAGAGCCGCCATCGGGTCCTCCTCCCGACGGGACAAGGCTCCCGCAATCACGCATTCCATGGTGATGGATCCCGCCATTCGTCGGGCACCGGCCGGATCCATGGTCTTCAAAACATGAAACGCGAGCCCACTCGCCGTGAGCGCCTCAAGATTTACAAGGCCCCGACCCGAACGCGCGAGCGCCGTTCGAATAGAAGCTGCTGCTGCCGCAGAAGGCGCTACAATGACCTTCAGATCCGATCGGTCTTCGACGGAATCAAGAGCCGCTTGAATCTGCTCGTGAAGGTAATTGGTATGTGTTTGCGAGGTCTCCAGAATCGTACCTTGTCGGACATGTTGGGGCAAGTTACCGAAGGCCTATGACACCAGAGTGTCACACCCGATCAGTACCTTGGGTCAAGTTGTCATACCATGAAAGTTTTCAGCCCCGAAGCCACGACATCCGGAATGGCTCGAGGGACAATCTCCTTCTTCAAGAAACGGAATCGACTGCCACGATGAGCAAAATAATGATCGCCTTCGATGTGGAAACTACAGGACGCAATCCGGACACGGATCAGATTGTAGAGATCTCGATGTGCTTATACGAGGGAGGCCGCGAAGAAACCTATTATCAGTTGTTCAAACCGGACGTTCCGATTGCCAAAGGGGCGGAAGCCGTCCATGGTATTTCCATGGAAGATGTTGCCAACAAGCCGCCTTTTGGCGAAAAGGCTGATGAGATTGAAGCCTTCCTCGCCCGGGCAGATGTGATTGTCGGCTACAACGTTCGATTCGACATTCGGTGTGTCGAAAAAGAATTCGAGCGTCTGGGCCGGTCCATTGATCTCATGTCCCGCCTTGTTGTGGATCCCTATCGCATCTGGCAATCCCTCGAACCTCGCAGCCTGACGGATGCTTATCGACGTTTCGTAGGTGGCGAGTTGGAAAATGCCCACTCGGCCGAGGCTGATGTACAGGCAGCCGTGGAGGTTCTTCGTGGCATCCGCCGGACATTCAACCTGGAGGAGACTACCTGGGAAGAATTGGCTCGTATTACCAATCCTGAAAAAGAATACTGGGTCGGCCCTTCTAATCATTTCACCTGGTCAGCGGGTGAAGTCGTCTTCGGGTTCGGGAAGTACAATGGACGTCCTGTGTTGGAAATGGCTGGCCGCGATGATGGCTACCTGCGCTGGATCATGAAAGCGGATTTTCCCCCTCATGTCCAGAGTATTTGCAAGGGAGCACTTTCGGGGATGCATGAGGAGGCATTCCATCAAAAGCTGCTTGATCATTTCGGGAAACCTCCAGAGGACGCCATGGGGGATTCGGAGGGCTGAGTGCCTATTTTTGGGTGCATGGATTGCCATTGCGCTTCGATCCACTTTTCTTTTCCGATGACCGAACGCTGTGCGCGTGGCCGGTCCAATCCGCATATCCCGTCACTTAGCCCCTTCTATCATGTATCCTGAAATCAACTACCTGGCAGTCCTTGTAGCCAGTTTGATCCCCATGGTCATTGGCTCTTTATGGTATGGTCCCATTTTCGGACAGAAGTGGATGGACATGGTCGGAAAGACCGAAGAAGAGCTCAGAGCCGATTTCAATCCCGCAAAGACTTATGGAATCACCTGGGTCTTCGCGCTGATCATGGCCTATGTCATGGCACATGTCCTCGGGGCGTGGAACGACGCGTATGGAGTTGAGGGATGGATGACAGGCGTCCAAACCGGTTTCTGGATCTGGCTGGGCTTCGTGCTCACCATTGGCTACCAGCGGGTTGCCTTTGAAAACGTCTCGACCGGGCTTTGGGGGTTGAATACGCTCTACAATCTGATCAACTTGATGGCAATGGGAGTACTCCTCGCCGTATGGTAGCCGTCCATCTAGTAACCTCGTGGGGACTTTTGCCGTAGACCCGACTTTCAATCACTTCCCTCTGCGGCCATGGCATCCGAATACAAAACCGCTATTTGCACCCACGAGCAGCTTGAAAATGCCCGGACCAAAGGCCAAGTCATTGGGTGGGTTCAAGGGGGCGCGGCAGTTGGCGCTCTCTTGCTCCTGCTCCAGTTCGTCGGGTGGATCCCCCTCATTGTGATCGCCGCTCTTTTGACATTTGCAGGATTCAAGGTCGTATCGCGCAAAAAATAGCGCACGAGCAGCATGTTGCCGATATTCTGGTAACCAATCTGCACACCATGGATCGACGAAC
>JAURNP010000157.1 GCA_030830105.1 Rhodothermales bacterium
AGCGCAGATTCTGGTTGGTCAGGTTGCGAACTTGCTCGCTCTGCACGTCTTGGATTACCGCTTCCGTGAATGCCACAATCTCTCGCGGGCGATCCCCGTTTCCGAAGAGAGGCACGTGCGCCAGGTGCGAAGCTCCAGAGGCCTCGACGAAATATGCATGGTGCATCAGTCCGTCTGTGACGTCCCACACCATAGGCGTACCGCTGAATCCCGACAGCTGCATGCGTTGCGAACTTCCTTGACCAGGTCGGGTCATGAATTGCAGCCAATTCTCCGAAGCGATCAAGGATTGTTCGTAGGTCACCCGAACCCAGTCAGCTGCCGCCTGAGGATCATTCGTCTGGTTGAGCAACCGCATGGACAGATTCAGGGGTTGCCCCTGAGCGACTTGCTGCACAAAGGAAATGACGGTCGGAGAGGCCGCGGGTGATTCCGCGCTGTTGGAGACAATGTTCGTAGCCGTCCTCTGTCCGAGAACCACGCCATCAGAAAGCATGGCCACTGTTGCTCGCGGATTGGAGGCAATCGCAACACGGGCTTCAAAGTCCACGGTCCCCGCCAATAAACCCGGAAGCACCAGCCCCGAGAAAAGGGTCCTGTCATTGCCCGGACGAATGCGATTGCTCATCCAGTCGTGTCCGCTACCATGCTCACGGGACCAGACGGATTCCTCAATATCGATGAAATGTCGCCCCTCGGTCGTGGTAAAGACCGGAGCTGCACCAGTAGATCCATCTGCGAGCGTCTGCAAGGAGACAGCCGGCGTACCCGCAAGACGCAAGATCACCGCATTATCGTTGGAAAAGGGATGTACAAAATGCTCATACCCGACATCGGTCCATTCCCAACCGGAAGGTCCTGAGGCAAAGAAGAGCACCGCATCCGTGTCATCGAATCGGCCGTCTCCGCCGCCAATGCGAACGGCAGGTATCTCCCGCAAATCCTCGATTCGCTCCGCACCTACCAGAGCTGGCAATGGTCGCCCCCCGTTACCGAATAGCTGGACGTTGAGTGGATCCACGGTATCCGGATTCTGACCGAGACTTGTCAGCAATTCCCGTGTAACCCGATACACCCCATCTGCCTGGATCGATAGCCTGAAAAGGGTACCGCTGCTCAATACACTGTCGGTCACCCTCTTTCGCGTCACGGGCTGTGCGAATGCTCCTGGCGCAGCGTTGGTAAATGAAATGGCGACGACAAGGCGCCTGAGACGCTCGACGTGCCCGGAAGCCGGATTCAATCGATACGGCATCGTGACAATGTTTACCACCTGCTTTTTTCGGGTCGTGCCCAGACCCGAAGCCCATACCGCAGGCTGTCCAACCCAAGGATCATCGTCCTCCAAATCGATGGCGACGGCGTTCTCATCGTAGTCCCGTGCGATGAGCTGAACATCGGGAAAGGATTTGGAGGGAAGCTCCAACAGATGGGACGTGGTCAGCAGCCCCCCAGAAGCGGCTGCCACGGCAGCGTGATTCCAGATTGGCAGGTTCGAGGAATCAACAAATGCCGTCAGCGAGCGGTCCCAATCGAATTCGAAGGCAAGAACAACGCCATCGGCAGTCCGGCTCTCTTCCACAACAGAGACTTGCGCGCGCGCCGAAAAAGCACCGGATGATACAAGTATCAATCCCAGAACCACCATCACGAAGCAGATCCCTGGTTTTCCACCTTCAGGTGTGGCAAATCGCGATCGAGACGCATGTGCCAAACCATTCCGGAACGCACTGCTAGCAGCCCGGGCTTGACAGGACGAATATGCCATCAGATTGAACAGACGAATGAAGACCGGTGCCAGTAGGCCCAGCCGATGCACGGTTACCTGAAAATGATCCTGCTGGGCGTTCTCGCGTGTGGGCGAAATCCTCTTTCAACAGGTCTGGTTGCGGTGCATAATAGGCGTCTGGGGGTGGAAGTTCCGGCAGGAAATGCGGTGTGGTCAGGAAGTCCCTTCGAGTTGTTGTGTCAACTCGTTGAGCAGACCACGCACGGCGAGTAGGCGATCCACATTTTCGGTCAGTTGATCCACAGCAGCGGACAGGTCATCGATCGGACCTCCCAATTCCTCTTCCAATCCCAATGCTCGAGAAAGCTCAGCCAGCAATTCAGCATTGCCGGATATGACTGAAAGCGGATTATTCAGGTCATGATGGATCCGCGACAACTGCGATCGGATCAGCCCGAGCTGTTCGCTGGTATCTGATGAGTTGTTCCGATGCGACATGGTGGAGCGACTGAAGGATTATTAGTGCTCAGAATCAGGCATTCTGAGCGCTATGAATCGTCCGATGGGATGGCGGGTTCCCCTTCGTCGAGGCTTGCCGCCTTCTGACCACCAAGAATCCGGGGCGGATCAAGTCGTGTCCAGAGCATTCCCAACTCGCCAGTATCCGCATCATTCCACTCACCTGCGCGCCATACACTCGAAAGGATGCTGTCCAGTGTGCGGATTTTGAGTTCCTGCGAACGGTCTTCCGGCTCGGAATCCAGCCAGTGCTTGAACAGCTTGCGTTCCTTGCCGTGTGGAAACACCTTCTCTGTAAATGTCTTCAGATCGGGTACGTCTTTTTGACCCAGTCCGGTCAATGCTTGGGCACCCTCGGACCAGTACACGGTCTCGGCCTCGTCGTTGAAGGCAATCGCAACAAGACCGGCAGAACGCATGATCACCTCGGCAAGGGATCCTTTTTCTTGAAGCTTGGAGACCGATAGCTGCGGAGCTATTCCTGATTGGCCGTCACCACCCAGATCCTTGGAGACGGCATCAAGTATGTTCTCCTGCACCTCAGGCGTAGGGTCGCTCTCGGGAGATTGATTCGAGTCTGCAGACCGACTGACTGTGACTTCGGGGTCTTGATCGCTGGGGCGTCTGGCATTGACCATGTCTGCTTCTTCGATAACCACGAGGTGGCCTTTGCCTCCCGCCAAGGACATCGGAGCGATGGTCACATAGCGTGCTTGCAGGGAAGGCGCGTCAAGATCTGCGACAGACGATTCTTGCACCCAGGGCATCCGACGGATACCGAACGATGAGGATCGGGTCTTGTCCAGCCAGCGACTGAGCCGACTGACCGGAATCCATTCAGCCAGAACGGCCAAATCGCGACCGCGAATCCAGGCCAAGTCCATGGAAAGCGTATCTGCCAGCGACTCGTTTGCTTCTACAATGCGCCGGGATCCATCCAGCAAAAAAACTGGCGAAGGAATCGCGTTGAGCAATACTGAGAATTGGGTAGATGACTGCCGAGCAGCCGTGTGTTGTTTCTGGAGCTTGCGCGCCAGATCAACCACACAATCGGCATGTCCTCCAAGAGAGAGCTGTTTCCGCATGAAGGCGATCCAATTGGGCCTCCGTAATAGTGCTGCCGCGCACCAACTCCATGGTTCGGTCATCGAGCAATTGGGAGGGTTTCTCTACCCGAAGACGCAAATGCAGCATCAGCAGAGAGGCGAGTACCATCCATAAAACGAGACCTGAAACGAGAATGATTGCGGCATTCGTCATCCAAACGGGCCAGACTTGAGCCGGTCGGGAAACTACCACGACCTGACGACCCAGCTCTATGGCGTTGAGGGAAAGCAACTCGAGATGCTGATTTCCGAACTGAGTGGTTTCTTGATGCAGACCCGAGGGAAGGTCACGAAGTAGTGACCACCAACGATCATCCAGTCGCGTCCCAATTTCCTGAGGGCGATTGGATTCCAGGATGTCTCCCGTCGCGCTGAGCACCCAAACACGGTCAAAACCGCGATTACGAGCCATGACGGCCAATCCCCCATTACCATTCTGGACGGATTGGCTCAGCTCAAAAACGGTACGTAGAGCCGCGCGTTGCTCTTGATAGAGTCGGGCTTGAACCGGCTCGAATTGCCAAATGGACAAGGCAGCAACAACTGCCAGCAGGAGCAATCCTACAGGAAGAAGAATACGGCGGGAAAGCACTCCCACCGGAATGCCCAGACGAACGGCGGTTGTTCGGGTCACTGGCTTGAAAAAGTATGGTGATCAGATATTGCACCATACCTCAATTATCATGCCGATTGGCGCCTGGTCTCACCAATCGGACCAATCAAACCTCTGGCGGGAAGTCCTTGAAATGTCCGTTGGATCGGACCTTCTGGCGCACATGCTCTGCCTCTTCGACTGCCGGGATGAAGCGTTCAAGGTGAGCGATCAGGTATTCGACCCGCATTGATTCGGCTCGCGTCTCGAGCACATCCTGCTTTTGCTCGAGCGTCAGACCGGCGTTGTGCGCGACAAAAAACGAGAGTCGATCACGGTCCTCGTACAACGATGGTGAGGGTGTACGACCCGCCAATTCCAGCAGCTTGATATGCTGTGCAATCAGGCGATCCACCATCCCCGAATTGAGGTCCGTCTTCAGGTCCATAACCGGCTCGACATCAGCGGACACCCAAGCGTGGCGATGGTGCACTTGCGAGATCCTGAAGCGCTCCTGACCGGTCGCAATGATGTTGCTGGAGCCATCATCGAAGGTTTCCGTCACTTTTGAAACCATTGCCGTACAGCCTACCTCCTTCAGTTTGCCATCGACCTGCAGCACGACGCCGAACGGTGTTTCGTTCTCAATTGACTGTGCGATCATCTCCTTGAAGCGATCCTCGAAAATGTGGAGGGGTAGGACCTCGTTCGGGTAGAGAACCACTTCAAGTGGAAACAGGGGGAGCGTCTCCATGCAGGCATTTCAGATTGGTGTCAGGATCGAGCGAGCAATGTCCAACGGCCAGGCTGGTCGCGGGTGCCTGATGGCTTGCGTGAAGCACTCGTTTATTCGACTTTTTCATCCTAGGTTTGAACAAGGGTTGGTCGTCATCATGGGATGAATAGGCGACCTCGCCTGCCCGAATAAATTTTTTGATTCCAAGAGTCTGCCCACTTGACCATGGTTCGTGAGGATTTGTAGCGCTGGCATAACACTACTGCTCTCCTGGCGTCACAGCCATTATCCCCGGCTGGATCCATTCTGTACGTTTCGGCGGTGGGTACTCGTGCTGGCCTTCCTGATTTCGTCCTCACCTTTGCACGCCCAGAACTGGCGCTTCGGATCTCTGGACGATCCCGCTGAACAAACCCGTTCCATCCGATGGGATGCTTTTACGGAGTTCACAGGGGCTACCGGAGTTTCATTGATCGGTCCGCAATGGCGTGGGATGGGGCGCCTGGACGTGGCATCAAGCGGCACCCACCACGCATTTCGAATTGAAAGCAGCCTGCGCTCCGGCATCTATGGTCCCTACGACCCTGAAACCGATGACTGGAGGGACGCTTTGAGATCGCTCGACCATGCTCGTTATCAACCCCAGGGGCGTGGAAGATATGTGCGTCTCGGGCCACTGAACCGCACCCGATTCGGTAGTGGTCACCTGGTCAGTTTCTATTCGACAGAAGCAGCCTGGGACGATCGGAGTATTGGTGCTGAAGTGCGTCTGCAAGGACGTCGACAAACACTCGAGGCTTTTACATCGGATGTCACCCGCCGTCGAACCTCTGGCGCGCGGTTGGCTCTCTCCCCTTTCTACCGCGGTCGACCCGGCCTCACGTCTCTGCAATTCGCCGGCGTGGTTGTTCAAGACGAGGGGGTCAATACCGACACAGGACGACCCTTCAGGGCCTTTGAAAGCGAAGTTCGCATGACGGCCTATCGGAGCGGGAGTTTTGACTTCGTTCCCTTTGCCAGCCTGGCGTGGCTTCCGGAATACGGCCAGGGTGTGCTAGTTGGCACAAATCTGGAAAATGCGAATTTCATTGACGTAGCGCGCCTGCATCTTTCCCTTGCCTTGCACTACAACAGCTCCGACTTCCGACCAGCTCTGTTTGGAGCATTTTACGAGATCACTGGCCCAGGACGCGGCATTGCGGCCGAGGGTGAGTCCGTGCGCACTGATTTATCCCTGCGGGACATACAGCGGGGTAATTCCATCCTGTTTGAATCTCGTATCCTGTTTTTTGAGCGCTTCGAACTCTGGTATGCCTTTCAGCGCTATCACGGTGTCCAGCGTCTGAGCGAGTACCATCTTCGTCTGTTTTTCCACGCGCGGAATATTCGGTTTTCCGTGGCTCAGGATCGGCGTGGTCTGAAAGGGTTCACCTCTCTTTTTGGAGAACTTGGCGCTGAAAACCGGATGCGTTTTCAGTTTGATTTGCGGCTTCTGCGTCAAGTATGGGTTCTCATGGATGCTCATTACACCTACCGTGAGGCAGCGTCTACCACGGATCAGACGCTGTACTCCATTCAGCGACGATTCGACCCCGTTCTTGGGCTGAGAGCCCGATTCTGAGAGCATCATAATACTTCGATAACACGACCTGCGGAGCTTTCGGTCAATCTGTTCTTATGTATTCTCTGTCCGCCACGTTTGACCGCCACGTTCAACTAATACGTTCGACCGCTACGTTCGACTGCCCTCCCTAACGCCTCCCCTCTACCAGTGAGCACAGCCCGATCAACCATACTCTTTCTCTGCACCCACAACAGTGCCCGCTCCCAGCTGGCCGAAGCCTTGATGCGCCATCATTTTGGGGAGCGCTTCGAGGTTCGCAGTGCTGGCACAGAAGCGACGCGCGTCAAACCGGAAGTACCCCTTGTTCTGGGAGAAAAAGGGATAGACGCAACCGGCCTTGCATCAAAGGCCATGGATGATCTCGGCAATTGGCGCGCTGACATCGTTGTCACAGTGTGTGACGACGCACTGGAGCAGTGCCCTTTCCAGCCTGGGCTGCGAGATACCATCCACAAGGGTTTTCGCGATCCTTCTCGCATAGACTCCAGCCCCGAAGAGCGCATCAATGCCTTCCGCCAAGCACGCGAGGAAATAGCAGCGTGGCTTCAGGAACAGTTCGCGGCCTGATGCAACCCGCACAGAGCGAGAACTTCAGTTCACCGTCTTCAAAGAAGGGCCTGCTGCTCAGCTCGCCTTCCAGCCAGAGATTTCATTGACGAGGAATCCGGCCAGCTGATCTGCAGCAATACGGTCCTGCTGCATGGAGTCGCGATGGCGCACGGTCACCGTACTGTCTTCGAGAGAATCTCCGTCGACCGTTACGCAGAAAGGCGTACCAATCTCGTCCATGCGACGATAGCGACGTCCGATAGCGCCTTTCTCATCGTAGAAAGTGTTGAAATGGTCCTTGAGCTCGTTCTCGATTTTATGAGCGAACTCAGGCATTCCTCCTTTCTTGACGAGCGGCAGGATACCGACCGTGATAGGAGCCAGACGCGGATGGAATTTCATGACCGTGCGACTGTCACCCTCGAGCTCTTCCTCGCGATAGGCTTCGCACAAAAGCGTAAGGATGGTGCGATCGAGGCCGACTGACGTTTCCACGACGTACGGGATGTACTTCTCGTTGGCCTGCTGATCGAAGTACTCCATTTTCTTTCCGGAGTACTCCTGGTGGGCTTTCAAGTCAAAGTCAGTGCGGGAATGGATTCCCTCGACTTCCTGCCATCCGATAGGAAACTCGTACTGGATGTCTTGGGCGGCATCAGCGTAGTGAGCAAGCTTCTCATGCTCGTGCCAGCGCAATTTCGAGGCCCGGATACCATTATCCAGATGCCATTGCATGCGCTCCTCGCGCCACTGCTCATAGGCTTCCATCTGCGATCCTGGCTTGACGAAGTACTGCATCTCCATCTGCTCAAACTCGCGCATCCGGAAGATGAACTGACGTGCCACGATTTCATTGCGGAAGGCTTTACCGATCTGGGCGATGCCGAATGGAACCTGGTGACGTCCGGTCTCACGGACATTGTGGAAGTTGACAAAGATACCCTGTGCGGTCTCAGGACGCAGGAAGATCTTGTTGTCAGGGTTCGAAACGGGTCCAACCGTCGTGTCGAACATCAGATTGAAATGACGCACTTCGGTCCAATCGAACATGCCCGAGTCAGGAGAGCGAATCTCTTCGCCCATGATCACATCGTAGAGTCCCTTTGCAGAGTCCTCGGCATTCAAAGCATCGACGAGCGCCTGGTATACCCTGTCGGCGTCCTCATCTTTTCCCTTGCGACGCAAACGGTCAATATGCCCTTCGATGAGCTGGTCTGCCCGGTATCGCATCTTGGACGTTTTGTCGTCGATGAGCGGATCGCTGAAGGCGTCGACGTGACCGGAAGCTTTCCATGTAGTCGGATGCATGAGGATGGCAGCATCGAGACCCGAGATATTCTGGTGACGATGCACCATCGCATTCCACCAGCGCTGCGTGACGTTGCGCTTGAGCTCAACGCCCAGCGGGCCGTAATCATAGGTAGCCGACAGACCGCCATAGATTTCAGAGGACTGGAAGATGAAGCCGCGTCGCTTGGAGAGCGAGACGATCTTTTCGAACAGGTCGGACATGTGAGCCGATCGGAAAGGAGTGGATGAGACAGCGAAGCACGAAAGGTACGCACTGGGCGGGCACCCTCCGACATCCATCCGTTGAAAATCCTGCCGATCTTTGCTATATGACGGGCCGTGTCCAGCTTTTCAACTGGGTGAGGAGGAGGCAAGACCCCGCTCCGCCAGAGAGGTATATGCGTCCGCGGCAATGATCACGTGATCGCGCAGCGGGATACCGACAACCTGTCCTGCCTGTGCAAGCTGCTTGGTCACCGCAATATCCTCGGCACTGGGCTCCGGATTTCCTGATGGATGATTGTGGATGCAGATAACCGCTGCAGCATGCTCCAGGATGGCCCGGCGAAATATGAGCCTAGGCTCTACGATGCTGGATGCAATTCCACCCTCAGAAGCCACAAAGTCGCTGATCCGGGCATGCGCCGTATTGAGCAAGATGACCCGGAAGACCTCACGCCTGAGATCCGACATGATGGGAGCGTATTCGCGGAAGACGTCTGCGGGGGACCGGAAAGAGGCCGTCGCCTCCCGCGGTATCCGAGGGAGGCGACGGCCTACTTCAAACGCAGCGGCGAGACGCGCCGCCGTGCCAGGACCGATGCCTTGCACGCGCGTAAAGTCCCGTACGCTCTGTGCGGCCAAATCCCGGACAGAGGTCGATTCGGCTAGCAAT
>JAURNP010000158.1 GCA_030830105.1 Rhodothermales bacterium
AATACCGACGTCCGCCTCCCATCAGGATCTCGATGCCCTTCGTCAATTGCTGCTCGGCAATCTGTGCCTCCATCGCCCGAGCCGCCACGTGACTTGAAAACGAAGCCGGCGTGGCGTGCGTGATACGAGCTGTTGAGATGAGTGCGGTGTTGTATCCAGCCGTCTCAGCCTTTTCCAGAACGGTCTCGACGGCCTGGCTATCGGCCGTCATGGCGATACGGCCGTTCAAGGTTTTCACGCCGCAGGCATATGCTGTGGCTGATGCGGCAGAGTCGGTGATACGGCCACCTTCAGCAAACGTTATCACACTTCCTTGTTCGAAGCGATCCAAAGACAGACTTGGGATTCCGTCCATCTCGCGTTGATAGTCCCTGGCCAACGTGTAGCTGGCCGCTCCACAACCGTCGGCAATGAAAAATATCACGTTCTGAGGACTCTCCTGAGCGTTTCGCACCTCCTCAGGAATGGACGAACAGGAAAAAACGAACAGGGCAATAAAAAGGACTACGACTCGTCTCATGTGTGGAAAAGCGGAATACAGTATTGGAAAAATCGGGGACTACGAAACGACGAGTGTCCCGCATTCGGCTCTGCTTGAAAGCGCTGGAGTAATGTAACCAATCATCACACCGAGAGCCTGATTTTGCCAAATATTGGCAGCTTCTCCCGGCGCTCTCCGAAGAACGCAACGTAGGTTTGCGTCATTCCGTTTTTCTTACATCAATCCGACTCGTCATGAAAGTCACCGTCGTTGGAGCGGGTAACGTAGGAGCCACCGTGGCCGAATGCGTTGCACGCAAGGACATGGTCGATGAAGTTGTTCTCATCGACATCGTAGAAGGTCTCCCCCAGGGGAAAGCACTCGATATGGCCGAAGCTGCCCCGATCCACCTGTTTGATACAAAGGTCACGGGAACGAATGATTACGCTGATACGGTCGGGTCCGATATCTGCGTGATCACGGCAGGTCTCGCACGCAAGCCGGGCATGAGTCGCGACGACCTTCTCGGCAAGAATGCTGCCATCGTAAAGTCGGTCACCGAGCAGTTCGTGGCCCACAGTCCAAACGCCATCATCATCGTGGTATCCAACCCGCTGGATGTAATGACGTATGTGGCGTACGAAGCCAGTGGCTTCCCGTCAAACCGCGTTTTTGGAATGGCTGGTGTCCTTGATACCGCTCGCTATCGCGCTTTCATCTCCATGGAGCTAGGTGTTTCGGTCAAGGACATCCAGGCCCTTCTCATGGGTGGTCATGGCGACACCATGGTTCCGCTGCCAAACTTTACCACAGTTGGTGGTATCGCGCTGCCAGATCTGATGGATGATGAAAAAATCAACGCCATCGTCGATCGCACTAAGTTCGGAGGCGGCGAGATCGTCAAACTGATGGGTACTTCGGCTTGGT
The DNA here is from genome assembly GCA_030830105.1 of Rhodothermales bacterium. Taxonomy (GTDB): domain Bacteria; phylum Bacteroidota; class Rhodothermia; order Rhodothermales; family UBA10348; genus JAAZVD01. Next base: position 1,409 of record JAURNP010000158.1, read on the forward strand.
ACGCGCCGGGGGCTGCCGCTGCCGAGATGGTAGAGGCCATCGTGAAGGACTCGAACCGCGTTCTTCCGTGCGCCGTCTGGATGAAAGGCGAATACGGTCTCAATGACTTGTTCATCGGGGCTCCTTCCCGTCTGGGTCGCAACGGTCTCGAGGAGATCGTCCAGGTCACTCTGACCGACGCTGAACAAGCGCTGTTGGAGGAATCCGCTCAGCATGTTCGGGACAACCTCGCTGCTCTGGAACGCATCCAGAACAGTTGACGGGCGCCTGAGTGCCATCCAAGTCTTCCGGACGGGCGCCTTTGGCGCCCGTCCGTATCTTTTTGAACCTCCCTTCGAATTTGGGTTCTCGGCTCAGAGCGGCCCGTCTGCTCTGCACCGATGCCTCGCGACTGTTGGCTCCTTATTTCAAACTTGAATCATGAAACGCATTCTCCATTCCATACTGCTCCTCATGCTGGCTTTTGGCCTTCAGGCTTGTGACTCATCGAGCAGCGAGAAGGGCGAACTCGTCGTCAAGGACGTGGTCCAAGGCACTGGAGCAGTTGTCGATCCAGGTATGACACTCATTACGCAGTACGTCGGTCGTTTTGCCGACGGAACCCAATTTGATTCCTCGGACGAACTCGGAGAAGATTGGGTGTTCACTCTTGGTGTGGGACAGGTGCTGGAAGGATGGGACCAGGGACTCGGAGGAATGCGGGTCGGAGGCACCCGACGTCTCGAGATTCCATCGCATATGGCCTTCGGCCGCAGTGGTCAGTGCTTTTCGGATGGCACTTGTGCCGTTCCCCCGAATACGGACGTCATTTACGATGTGACCGTCGTTGACATCTTCGACGAGGTGATCATTGAGGATATCATCGAGGGCGATGGAGAAACCGCTCAGCCCGAGGACGTAGTCTTCGTCGAATACACCGGTCAGCTTCGCAACGGGCAAGTTTTTGACTCAACCAACCTGACAGGCACGCTCTTCCAATTCACGCTTGGACGCGGAAATGTGATTCCTGGATGGGATCAAGGTCTTCCAGGCATGAAGGTCGGAGGCACGCGTAAGCTCACCATTCCGCCTGTCCTGGCGTACGGACCATACGGAGCCGGCTCAGCCGTTCCGCCATTTGCCATCCTGATTTTTGAGGTGAAGCTCGTAGAGGTTGTCAAACCGACCAGCTGATCCGGTTCAGTACGCCGCTCCACTCTCCGACCACTGAACCGCATGCTGAACCAGCTCCGCAGCATTGGTCAGGTTGAGCTTCATTTTGATGCGGGCACGATAGGACTCGACTGTCTTGATGGACAGTTCCAGATCGTCTGCGATCTCGCGCGTGCCCATTCCCTGCCCTATCATTTCAAACACCTCCAGCTCGCGCGTTGAGAGCGCCTCAGCCGGAGACTGATTGAACGAGTGCTGCCCCGACGCTATTCCCTGAAGTAATCGTTCGTTGATGGCGGCGGAAACATGTATGCCGCCCGACAAAACCTTGCGGATGGCCGCCACAAGCTCGCGGGGCGCTTCGCTTTTCATGACGTACCCACGCGCCCCGGCGCGGATGGCTCGCTCGGCGTACAGTATTTCATCGCGACGGGAGACGACGAGTACCAGGCCGTGAGGCCGGTTTGATTCGAGTTGGTGTAGCATGTCCAGACCACTCTGCCTGGGCAGTGAGATGTCTAGCATGATGATGTCTGGAGCCAATTCCGGTATGATGGCCGCGGCTTCTTCTGCAGAACCTGCCTCACCGCAAATCATGAAATCGGTTTCAGACTCTAATGTGAGTCGCAGACCTTTCCGGATCAGTGGATGATCGTCCACCAAAAGAATGCGTTTCATATCCAATGCTTGCATTGCGCTCCCCCTTGTGAGGCAGTTCCAACATGCTGACGACTGCCAGTCGTGACCTTGAACTACGTTACGAGGGACCCGAAACCGGGCTTGAAGGGCGCACCGCTTTGGACGTGAGGGGCAGAGTCCGACCCGAAAGTGGGGGTATTCCTGCCTGCACCCGGCAACTTCCCAACTAACCTTGTAGGGGAATACCCCCATAGCCGTGACGGTGCATCGTTGGCTCGTTCTCCAAAACACGTTTCTTCGCTTTTGCTCCACGAATGAAACGCTATTTTCGGCCATCTCTCACGCGGGAGGTCCCGCTACACGAAGGATATCTCCTTCCCGAACCCAACCGTTTTTGTGCATGGAATCGACGCAGACCCCCTCTCAACCGGGCTCCGCGAATCCCTCACGGCTCACGGTCACATTCGATGACCAGATCACACGCTATTTCGTGATCGCTACTGCTATATGGGGATTTGTTGGAATGCTGGTAGGTGCAATCATTGCGCTCCAGCTTCCGTATTGGCAAGCTAACCTTGGAGAATACCTCTCCTTTGGACGGCTGCGCCCACTGCATACCAATGCAGTGATCTTTACCTTCGCAGGCAACGCCATCTTTGCTGCCATCTACTATTCCAGTCAGCGTCTGCTCAAAACCCGCATGTTCAGCGACGGAATGAGCCGATTCCACTTCTGGGGGTGGCAAGCCAATCGTCAAGGGAATTGGTCCTTGGTCGGTCAAGATGTATTTGATGTTCCGACTCGGACGGCCCGATGTTCTGCCCCACACTGACCTGGGAATCAGAAAAGGAGTTCAGCGATTGGACAGGCTGGCCGATCTCCCGGCACCTAAAGAGGTGATCGAACGTGCAGCGGTTTGGACTCCTTTCAAAACGTTGGCATCCTGGTACCTGTGGCGCTGCCTCGACCTGGAGGATGACCAGGAATTTCCTTCGTGATCGATATGCTTCAGGTGTATTGGACCGATCGCATGAGATGACCCATGGTCGTTCGCTCACGTTCAGAAAATCAATCAAAAGGCACGGTAAATACGACGATGTGCTGTTGCGGAAGCACGTCAATCGTCTCACGGTAACGCAGTCCGACCTCTTCACCTTCCCTGATTATCTGCGCCTCGCTCATACGATGGAGATCTGTGATATCAGTGGTCGTGTCCTCTGCTCTGTACTCGACCAGCACCAACCTTCCGCCGGGCTTGAGGGCGCGTACCAATTGCTCGAGCATTTCCCGTGGATGAGCAAACTCGTGATAGGACGATACGACCAAAGCGAAATCGAGTCTGTTTTCCGGTAACGCCGGATCACTCGCTGTGCCAAGAACCGGAGTCACATTGCGCAACCCTCTCCTTTCTGCTCGCACCCGGATTGTATCTACCAGGGCCTGCTGCACCTCTACGGCATAAACCCGACCCGATGGCACCAGATCAGCTATTCGGAAAGTGAAGAACCCCGTGCCTGAGCCAATGTCAGCCACAACATCTGACGCATTCAAATCCAGTGCCCGCAGGAGTCGTTGTGGCAGTTCTTCTTCGTCGCGCTCTGGGCGATCCAACCACAACGCACCGTGTTCGGACGTCATGACATCAGCAATTTCACGCCCCAAGTACTCACGCCCCGTTCCATCCTCAGCGTCCGAATCCACCGTGCGATATGGATCCTCGCTCCCGCACCCGGCTACGAGCAGCGCAAAAAGGGCGACCAGCGCATATTTCGCCAGCGCGTACCGAATCGTTGGTAGCCGTCCGAGCATGGACCATGCAGGGTGGGTGGAAGAGGAACGTGTTGATGTACGCGTCTTTCTTCCGCGAGTTTATTGCTCGGTTTAATAATCCGGGTGATTCCAATAGAAACGGGCGGGCCGCTCTGCGGCCCGCCCGTCCTGATGTCCCAAATGGGGAGACGAAATCATGGCGCTACGCGCCCATCGTCATCAATTGTCGGTCGTGAACTGTCCATACTCGAACCAGACCAGCATCCCTTCCATCGTCTTGCCAAATGGATAGCCCGCCTGTCGGTAGTCCTCCATTGCTGTCCGGCAAAATCCCGAGACGATTTTACGCATCGACGGTGTGTTTGCACGGCGAGTTTCAGTTATGCGATCGTAGTTCAAGTCCTTCATGGATTCGTTCTGGCAAGAGGATTTAGCGGGCGACAGTTTCGTTATCGGACCATGTGCCAACTGCTGAATCCCTCAGGACAAATTGACCCCTCATCTTGTCCAACCGAATCACTCTGCTCTGCTCGCGCACAGCCGCAATGACTCAGTCTTTCCCACCAACCATCAATCGTCCAAATTGTACAGTTCTTTTACAACGTTCCAATCGGTCAGATCAAGCTGGTTTTTGCCGTAAAAATGTCCGTCTATCACGACCAGCTTAATTTCTCGATCCGGTAGCTGCGCCAGGTCAACGGCATCGGTGGATGCTTCGTAAAAAACCTCCAAGAAGCCGACTTCAAAGCCAAAGCCAAGAGAGATCGTATAGTCTACGGCTGGCAGATCGAGGCTTTCGACCCCGAAGGTGTACGGCATGGCCGTCCATGTACCCTGGTCACGGAAAAACAACAGGATCGCGCCATTGTCTACGACGCTTGCGGTGAGATCGGGTACCTCGTATTGGACCGATGCGACCGCCCCGTTAAAGACGGCGTCCGCTGTCAGAAAATCGAATCCCAGGGAAAAGACGTTCGCGTTTCCAGCTGGCCCGGAGGGTCCCACAGGACCAACGCTTTCTTCAATGATGCATCCGGTGCTTCCTAATACCAGAGCGAGCGTCATTAGTAGTTGTGATGCCTTCTTCATGGCCATCCTCCTCGGTTGAACGTTTGCAGGGTGCCGGGATTGTGGCTCAGCCGATCTCTTCGACCGCGCCTTTCCCGACAGGGACACACATTCCCCTTTCAAAGGACACACCGTAGTTGACGGCGCCATACGAATAGGCCTTTTTCGCCCGTATTGCCCTATTTCTGGTTTTCCCGCACCGCGACACCTGTATAGGATTTGATACACAGCCGCCAGACAACGCTTAGCGATGCAGACGGAAGGTCATGCGTAAGGGAGGGCAGTACTCTCAGAAATTAGCCCCTTCCTACCCTCTCCAGTGCGAAACCCCATGGTCAGTTGCCGGTTGCTTTGCTCGGACGCAACGTCCCGCTTGATCACCCACCCGACGAGTGCTCCGCGCATCGTCCAACTCAACCCGAAATGATCCACGCCGTCATCATGGCCGGCGGAATCGGGAGCCGATTCTGGCCCCGAAGCCGACGCACCAGTCCGAAGCAATTCCTTTCTATTGTTGGACAGAACACGCTGATCCAGGCCACGGTAGCCAGACTTCAAGGGATTATTCCTGTCGAGAATATTCATGTGGTGACCAATGAGCGGTATGTGGAAACCACCCGCTCGCAGCTGCCTGCCGTTCCCTCCGAGAATATCTTGGCGGAACCGGTCAGTCGAAACACGGCCCCGTGCATCACATACGCGGCCTTTCACATCCATCGGAAAGACCCGGATGCCACGATGGTCGTGCTGCCCGCCGATCATGTGATTGCAGATGTATCCCGTTTCCACGAAACCCTCAAGGTGGGAATCGCCAAGTCGGCTGAGGAGCAGAGTCTGGTAACCATCGGCATTGAGCCAACCTATCCTGCCACCGGCTACGGCTACATCCAGTTCGATCCTGAAGACCGTGATCCCAAGGGTAATCTGTCAGCTCTGTTCGTTCGGACGTTCGCCGAGAAGCCGAATCTTGAAACAGCAGAGAGATTTCTCGACTCCGGCGATTTCCTCTGGAACAGTGGTATGTTTATCTGGCGGACAGATTCCATCCTTTCGGCAGTACAGCAACACATCCCCGATGTCTACGACTCTTTTGCCTGGATGGACGGTGCAGAAGAGAACCTTGACAAGCTTTCTGAAAGCTTCTCCAGCTGTCCGGGCATCTCCATCGACTACGGCGTGATGGAGCGAGCCGACAAGGTCTACGTGGTCCCCGGCTCTTTTGATTGGAGTGATGTTGGCGACTGGAAGGCCGTCTACGACCTGTCGGAAAAGGGAAAAGAGGGAAATGCCATCGAGGGGCAGGCCATCGTCCATGACGCCTCCCGATGCCTGATATCTGCGCAAGACCGACTGGTAGCCGTTGTAGGCCTTAACGATATCGTCGTCGTGGACACGGAAGATGCCTTGCTCGTCTGCCATAAAAACGCCACCCAGCGCATCAAGAATGTAGTCGACTACCTCTATACGCAGAGGCTGGACGACTACGTCTAGCACGGTTTTCCCGAACCCGTTTCGAAGGCCGAACGGCTCCTCGTAATCTTAACACGTAACACGCATCCTGGCGAAGACACTGACGTACGGGTCGCATGATGACCCACCAGTCACCTAATGGACCGAGAGTCATTTTCCGGTCCAAATCCGTCCTGAGGCCATGGATACGAGTTTCGTTACACTACCCCGTCGTGAACGGGAGCGTCTAGCCCGTCGTGGCGAGATGCTGCAGGCAGCTCAAGAGGTCTTTGCCGAGAAAGGGTACAATACTGCGACCCTCGAAGAGGTCGCGGCACGCGCCGAATATGGTAAGGGCACTCTTTACAACTATTTCCCGGGTGGTAAACAAGAGATTCTTTTAGCCCTTGTGGAGCGATTCCACGACGAACTCTGCGCGATTATTGACCGATCCTTTGACGAGAGCAACAACCAGCCCTTCAGAACATCACTGTCTGCCTTCTTCGGAGGGACCTTCTCCTTCTTCCTGGAGCGCACCGAGCTTTTTGTGACGTTGCTTCGCGAAGCTTACCGCATCAGTCTGAGCGATGACTCCGAGTCCCGGCAGTTTTTCTCCGATCAGCGCGAACGCGCCCTCGATGCCCTGGCTACACCGCTCAAGGCGGCCATGGAGCGTGGTGAAATCCGAGAATCCGCGTCCCATCTGATGGCTCACATGATCCTTGTGAACCTGAATGGCGCCCAGATGAGGGCTTGCATGCCGAAATCCGAGGCTATTCGATCACTTCCCCAGTCCGCTTCCGAAATGGCAGACTTCCTGACCGACTTGGTCATGGATGGCCTTGGACAGCCTGAATTGAACTGATTTGGCACGTCGAAAACACATTCCATTCTCGTCCAGGGAATTACCGAACTCGATATGACACACCGCACGATCATACTATGGACCGTCCTGGCCGCTATGCTTTGCCTGCCGGGAGAAAGCGTGGCCCAGGATTCCGGCTCCGAAATCGTCCTGACGCTTGATGAAGCCGTCCAGATCGCTCTGATTCAAAATCTGGCCCTCGATAACGCTCGGCTGGATATTGAAAATGGACGTGCTCAGGTTGGCGAGGGTTGGGCTGAGCTCTTTCCACAAATGGATGTAAACGCGAACTAC
>JAURNP010000159.1 GCA_030830105.1 Rhodothermales bacterium
CTTGGCCCACGCCGGATGGCTCGCTCGTTGACAGGTGCTGCCCGGTTATTGAGTGCACAATCACCGATCGGTCCGCCGATACGATGTAGGCACCTCCAGAGAGGAAGTGTTTGGTCGCTCCCAAAGCCATGCCCACGATCGATCCCGATTCAGCGTCATATATCTGAGTACCGAATACAGCGACCCGTTCCCCTTCAGGATCAGCATAGGAATCCAGGTTTTGCGTTTCGATCTGCCAAATGACCTGGCCATCCGAATCGCGAATTTTGGTCAGGTTTTTTGACTTGGTACCAGTAAACAAGAACGCTCCTTGTCGATCGAACCCCATCACGAAGGGCCACCCTCCGATGAAGGCTTCCCATTCCACCTGGCCATCCGAGACCCGCAATTTTCGTAGGTAGTTATCCCCACTTCCCACGTAGAGGTAGTCCCCTTCGAAGGCCAGTTTTCGTATCTGACCCCATCCCTGCCCCTCTGGTACAACCCAATGAAGGGCCTGGGCCTGGACGTCGAACAATCCCACTTGACCGCCGACTGTACCACCAACGGCAACATATCGGCCATCCTCTGACATCCCCAATTCCAACGACTCGATCAATCTGCCAGTGGGTGAATACAGCGGTTCATCCAGTGTCCAGACGGGCTCTCCCGTCATTCCATCCAACACCACCATCCGATGCGTGGAGGGGCGTCGAAACGAATGATGGGATGGGTTCACGACATAGGCGACCCATCGTCCATCGTCCGACATATCCCCTCCCCAGATCTCCCAACCGGGCTTATGCTCCCAGACCAACGTGCCATCAAAGGTATACTTCTGAACCAGACCGTTTGACATGAGTGTGGAATCAGCCTCTGCATCACCCGTTCGCAGCCAATTCTCCTGACCGGGAAAGGCGACAAATGTGCCTTCCGATTCAGAAACGACTCCACGCCAGTACCCCGTTGGTGTTTCGATAACCTTCTCCAACTGGAATTGGGGGATGTTGGAGGGCAGCTCCTCCAAGGTGATTTCGATATTCTCTGTTGCCCCCGGCTCAAGGGTAACCATCTGCTCAAGGCGATTGTCTGATTCCACAAACAGCAGCCAGTCATCACGCTCTCGAAGGGAGGTAGCAAACGTGACCACACCGTCCCCCGCAGACTGTATCAGGATGTTCAGCCACTCAGAAAACGGCGTACGGACTTTTGCGCGAACCATGTCAAATCCGTTCAGGACATCCACATTGACCTGCATGGGACCGGAATATGCTTCGGAAGGCGTCGGACGGCCCAAATTTTCAAAAGTCACGCGCTTCGTTAAATCATAGGCCTGCTGCCCTCCAGATCCCGTATCGAGCAAAAAACGGAAGGTGATATCCCGCTCGAAAAAGCCCTGCGGAGCCGGGTGTTCGTAAATGCCCGCTGACCAAGCCTGAACCCACGTCGTTTCTGCCGGTGCGAGTTGGATATATCCCCCATTGGGAAACGTTGCAAATCCGCCGCCTGGATTCGGATAGTCAGGAGACGAAAACTGAAACGAGAATCGATCTGGAGACCTGTCAGTACCCTGGTTGACTACACGGACAACGAAATTGGGTGTTCCATCGAACGGATAAACCAGTGTATCGGGACTGGCCCACACCAGTTCATGATCCAGAAATTGACCTGTCTGGGCCAAAGAGGGTCCTGCCCCTGCCAGGAGTATGCACAATGCGACTATTCGAGGAATCGAAAAAAGACTTAGTTGGGGCATTACCGTGGTGGTCTTGACGATGTGCCTCCATTCTACGAATTTTTGGAGCCATGTACGATAGACCCCAACCACTCGACACGCCTGCTGCTTCCGACGAAACGTCTCCTCCTGAAGCACAGCACTCATCACGTGAGGACCCGCTGGCCAGTACCAATTATTGGGACTGGTGTCCGCGCTGCTCCAATCGCCTTGAGTCGATAAAGTGTAAATACGTCTGTCGACGCTGCGGTTACTACATGTCCTGCGCGGACTTCGACTGAGGCACCTGCTGCGGGTGCGTGCGACTTTATGCGGCACCGACTAGCGGTACACGTCGAACAGGTAGGCGTACTTGATGGTCAGCCCCTTTACCACAGGCTCACCGGGGAATTCGTCGTTCATGGTCAGGCTGTCCAATCGATTGATGGAATTGTAAACCACGAATAGCCCCGTGTTGGCCTGCTGTAACCAACCGAAGCGCACGTTCATGGACCATTGCTCGGACTGGTCGTTGTACTGGCCTAAGGCCTGTAAATAGATGCGCGGTGTGAACGAGTAGGAGGCCCGTGCCCGAAAAAGATTGGTGATGAACTGACCTTCCGGGATGTCCACCCGGTTATGGCCAAGGGCGACTTCGGCGGTGACTTTTTCTCCATACCGAGCGCTTACTTCTGGTACCCACGCCCAACGAGATCCGCCAAAAAAGCCGCCCCGATTCAGCCGGACTTCGGCCCGGACCGGACTCCGCTCTGGCATCATACCCACAATCTGCCATTCCGCATGTGGATACTCACCAGCTGGGACGGAAATACCGTCTGCGATCTGGAAACCATTGATGAGGCCTTCGTAGGTCCAGTTGCGACCTGTGTGGATCTCCCAACCGGATCGCCACTCCCAATGATTATCCACGTGCAGATAACCGGTCTGCTGGAAACCATCCCGCTTCCAGTATCCACGGTACGTGACGTGTGGTCGCAGCTCCTGGATACCGATAAAATCCTGGGGGCGCCATCTTGAAAAAACCGTGGTCGAAAGTTTGCGATAGTCGGTTCGGCGCAGGAATCCGATTCCCGGATTGAAGTCTTCAGCCACCTCTGTGTAACCCAAAGAGAGAATACCCCGCTCGTTGGAATAGGAAGCGTTGAAGTGAGCAGCCGTTGCGTTGCCATCCAGGCCGGGCGTTTCGGATCGCGCTACAAACCCGGAAATAGTCCCGTATTCCCCGATGCCCCATCTCCCGTCAACGGCGAGAACCCGATTCCAATTATCGTCTCCGGCCAGATCGCCAGTCTCGAGACGATTGGTAAACAGAACACCCACAGCCGAGCGATTCTTCATCTCCCTCAGAACGCGGGCCACGCCGAAGTTGGATGCCGCGAGCGTATTCCCCACGGACTCCGTCTGCATCTCCAACAAGCCTACTTTCCACTCGCCAACGCTGCCCGTAACACGCACGCCTCCCAAAATTGGAACGGTAGAGCCGTCTTCGCCAATCCCGATGCGACGACTGAAAAATACCTCCGTCTCCCCGCTTTCACCTACAGAGAACAAACCGGCGTTTTCAAGGAAAAAAGGGCGTTTCTCGGGAAAGAAGAGGGAAAAGCGATCCAGATTGATTTGCTGCTCATCTACTTCTACTTGCGCAAAGTCCGTGTTGAACGTGGCGTCGAGTGTGAGGCTCGGCGTGATGGAATACTTCAGGTCGGCGCCGAAATCGGTAGCCACATCCGTTTCAGGATCAGCAACGGAGAAGTCGTGCCGAGCCGAGGAAAGAGCATATGGAAGCAATTTGAGATTGCGGGGATCTGGCACGTCGAGTCCTGACAACGTTCCGGCATGTGTGACACGAGTCAGGGAGAACTGGCGCTCGAGCGGAGCCCAGAAGGCCGTTTCGTTGTTGCGCCGGATCGTGCGTTCGAAGTTGATACCCCAGGTCTGCGTGGCCTGCCGAGGGAAACGCAGTGTATTGAACGGGATGGCGAATTCAGCCGTCCATCCCTGATCCGTGACCTGCGTGACCACTTCCCACGAGGCGTCCCAGTTCACGTTCAGTCCACCACCGGATCCACCGCTCATGCGTCCGCCAAACCCACCGCCTCCAGAGGATCCGATCAACTGGGCATCGTATTCGGCTCCAGCTACGTTTGTCCCGAAGACGAAGCCGTTCTGCTGATCTTTGAACGTATCGAGGATGAGCCTGAAACTGTCCGAGTCTCCCAACGAGGCATCGCGTCGTCTGTCAGACACAATCAAAGCCGACGGATCCGGGTCCAGCAGCACAACACCGACATAGAGGTGACTCCCGTGCACACCTACGCGCACCATGGTGTCGAAGCTTGCAGGCTGCCCATCGAACGGAGCCGTCTGGGTAAATCCGTTTGCGGCGGAGACTGCGGTCCAAGCAGGGTCGCCGTCAATAAGGCCATCGAGGATTGGAGCCTGTGAAAGACTGGCTGCCTTCAAATCAGGCGTATCGAACCCGGAATCCACTACCTGCTGACGAGCCTGGGAGGGAGCGGCGAACCACCCCAGTAGAACGACCAAGGCGGCCAAACATTTGAAAATGGGCAGCGTGATCGCGCGCATGCTGATTGTCATTCCTGGTGGGTCCCTACTTTTTTGAGCGTTTCCTCGGCCATGTTGACGCGGTCCAGTAGTGTCTCATATTCCGCGCGCAATACATCCAGCCGATCGTACGCCTGATTGCCAGGATGCTGATCCGCTGCCATCACCATACTCCGGAGATAGGAAATCTGGCTCCGTAGCATCGGTGGTGGATAGCTATCTGAATTGTCGGTTACGAGCTTGGCCCGCACTTTTCCCAGTTCGTGTACCGGGTTGGCTTCGGCTTCGGCCACACGCCGCCGCCGATCCCGTCTTCTGGTCTGGGGCGTCTCCACTTCCTCCGGGGCGTGTTCCAACAGGGCGTCGATGCGATCTACCAGATCGGCGGCGGCGCCTGCAAGGGCTACAATCTGCATGCTCAGGTCGAACTGCTGCTCGAGGTCTTCTGTGCTGACCCCTTCATTGATCACGTCAGGATCCGGCAACAGCGAGAATTCCTGCTCCGCCGTCCAATTCCCGATCGCAATGCGAGCGGTGTAATCGCCCGGTACAGCCCGGAGACGACCAGCAACGGAGCCGTCAGCCCGCTTCGGCCCATCAACCGAAAAATCCCACTGGAATCGATTCAATCCCTGTTCTGTATCCAGATTACCTACACGGGCAGCAGCTCGAACGGGGCCGCGCATGCCTTGCTCCATCGATTCGACGTCGCTATCTGCTGCATTGTGATAGCGGCGGACGACCACATCGTCTTTCAGGATATCCAAGGTGATATCGTCTTCAGCCTTTTCCGAAAGCCAGTAGTCAATGACTACCCCTGCCGGCGTATACGACGGATCGGCGGGGCCCGGTCGTCGAGCAGACCGACGCGCCATGGTCACGGTGCCAGGCGCCAACAGGACATTTTCCTCTGCAAGTTCAGATGCACGTAATGGCTCGATGCGATCCATGATCCAGAAACCCCTGCCCATGGTAGAAAGCACGACATCTCCGCGGAAGATGCGCAAATCAGTGATGGGTGAAGCGGGTAATCCTTGGTCGAACCGATGCCAGGAAGATCCATCATCCATCGAGAGGTAGAGCCCGTATTCTGTTCCAGCAAACAGCATCCCCTCTCGATCAGGATCTTCTCTTACTACGCGCACAGGGGTGTCGATAGGAATTCCATTCGATCCATCCGTCAGTCGCGTCCAGGACGCGCCGAAGTTGACGGTGCGATAAACGTACGGCTCGAAATCATTCAATAGATAATGGTAACCAGCGACATAGGCTGTTCCCGCCGCATGCGGACTCGGGTCGATATGCTGGATCCGCCCTTCCGGAGGCATGCCAGCGGGTGTGACGTCGGTCCAGGTCTCGCCGCCATCGCGAGAGACATGTACCGGACCGTCATTGGCACCGGTCCAGATCACGCCCTGCTCGACCGGCGATTCCTCGATGACGTAGAGCGTCGAGTAGTGCTCCTCACCCGTGATATCACGCGTGATGGGACCACCGGAAACGACCTGGCGCTCTGGGCGGAATGCCGTCAGGTCTGGACTGATGGTTTCCCAGGTGACGCCGCCATCCGTGGTCTTATGGACGAACTGCGATCCGTGGTAGACGGTGTTCGGATCATGGGGTGAGACTTCGATGGGCACCGTGCGCTGGAAGCGGATGGGCAGCTCCGACGGGTTGCGCCCGTACATGTTCATGGCACCCACGTAGTAGTTGCGCGACTGACCGGTCCGCTCCGAATACTGGTAGAACCGCCCCTTACAATTGGAAAAGACTACTTCCGAGTCGCCGGGCTTGGGCACGGCGGGGCCCGTCTCGCACCCCCCCACAGCCTCCCAGTAGGATTCGGGCCCACCTACCCGATTGCCTGTTGCATTGGATGGAACGCGGACGGTCGTGTTGTCTTGTTGTCCCGCGTAGAGCCAATACGGATCACGGTCATCCAGGTCGACCTGATAGAGCTCAGCCGTGGGCTGGTTGTGCTGGGTGGACCACGTCTGGCCGCCATCGAGCGTCACATTCGCTCCACCATCGTTCGACTGGATCCAGATGTCCGTGTCGTCTGGGTTGATCCACATATCATGATTGTCGCCGTGCGGTGTGGAACGGCGCTCCCAGCTAAGCCCTCCATCGTCCGAGATATAAAAGCCGGTGCAATTCACATAGATGCGATCGGGGTTGAGCGGGTCCACGTCTACATTGGTGTAGTAGAACGGCCGATCCATGAGCGGGCGGTAGTTCGATACCAGATGCCACGTCTCCCCTTCGTCGTTGGAGCGATACAATCCTTCTTGATCCGGCGTGGTCTCCACCAGGGCATACACACGAGACGGATCCGCAGGCGTGACGGCAAAGTCGATCTTGCCTATCAGGTGCCGCGGCAATCCTTCGGTTTTCATTTCCCAGGTCTCTCCCCCGTCGCGGGACACGTAAATGCCATCTTCCGAGCCATCATCCCCAGAGATAATCGTCCAGGGCTTGCGTTCTGCTCGCCACATGGAGGCATAAATGGTATTGGGGTCCGTTGGATGCAACTCCAGATCAATCCCTCCCGTCTGCCCGGAAACAAACAGCTTCTGCACCCAGGTTTCGCCACCGTCCACCGTCTGATAAATGCCGCGTTCGGGGTTGTCGCCAAAAGGACTACCAAGAGCTGCCACCCAGACGACCTCAGGATTCGTGGGGTGCACCACCACGGCACCGATCTGTCCGGTGTGGCGCAGTCCTTTGAATTCCCAGGTCTCCCCCCCATCAGTCGACTTGTAGAGACCTCGTCCGATAATCACGTTGCTGCGGATTCCGTCGGTACCCGTCCCGACGTAGACGATATCGGGATCGGAGTCGGCAATGTCTATCGACCCTATGGATCCGGTCTCAAAGTATCCGTCCGACGTATTCCGCCAGTTGGCGCCCGCATCGGTTGTTTTCCATACACCGCCTCCAGTGGATCCCATCAGGAACGTCCGCGGATAGGCACGATGTCCCGCTACGGCTGTGACACGACCGCCGCGTGACGGACCGACGTAGCGAAACGACAAGTCTGCAAACTTTTCAGACAAGGTGGGGCCAACGTGGTCTGTGGTATTCTGGGCCGTCGCTTCACCTGGAAGGATGATCAGGACAGCAAACAGAAAGAGGAGAAGGAATCGTGGCATGGATTCGGGAGGTGGATGGGAAGCAAGCAGCCCAACCTACCACGTTGAGCCGCGCCGATCAACAGCCTTCGGGACCTATCAATTCATCGCGTTCTTGATATTTCGGATCTGGATCACACCGTATTTTTACAGGTCCTGCCAACTGATCACTAGTCACCTGCTCGATCCGTCGTGCTCACCCTTATTCGAAACGCTCGTGTGTTTGCCCCGGAAGACCAGGGCGTATGCCACGTCCTCGTGGCGGGAGACCGGACCGAAGTGGAAATCCGTGAGTTGGCCGCCATCGCAGCCCAGGAGGATATCGAAGAGATCCTGATCGCTGACTGCGTCGGGTATGAACGTGAACTGGGACCGATGGGCGTGCCTCGCATCCTCGCTGACGAGCTCAAGAGACACGGGCGGAACGCACCGCTGTTCGAATCGGAACTCGAAGGCGTGATGGCAGCGCTGAATATGACTCTACCCGGTGATGTATTGATGCTGCTGGTCAAAGGCGAACGCAGGCAAAGCCGGGAAGCGATTGAACAAGCCATCGCACAAGCCAAGAGTACCTCGTGATGTTCTTCCTCCTCTTACTTATCACCCTGACTCTCATGACTGGCTGTGCCACCTCCCCCGATTCCCCGATGGTCCGCCTTTCCGAAACCGACCCATCGATTGCGCTCGACGCCAAGTACTTCGGGTCGGACAATTTCATAGGAAGGCCCATCCGTGGTTACGAGGCCAGCGAAGTCCTGCTCTCTCGAGAAGCGGCAGCTGCTCTGAGCATGGCTCAGGCGGAAGCCCAGTCCCGCGGCTTGTCGCTGCTCGTCTTTGACGGGTATCGCCCTCAAAGAGCGGTGAATCATTTTGTGGAATGGGGTGCCGACCTGGCCGACACGTTGAATCAGACGACGTTCTATCCCCGTGTCCCCAAGGCAGAGCTGTTCGAGCGTGGGTACATCGCCGAGCGCAGTGGTCACAGTCGTGGGAGCACAGTGGATCTGACCTTGACCCGCGACAGCGTGATGCTTGACATGGGAACACCGTTCGATTTCTTCGACGAATTATCCCATACCGAACATTCAGCCGTGGCCGATAGCGCCATGGCCAACCGGATGCTGTTGCGCTCCATCATGACGAACGCCGGATTCCGGAATTACGTCAATGAGTGGTGGCATTACACGCTCGTTGATGAACCGTACCCCGATACCTACTTCGACATACCTGTGCGCTAGCACGATTCGGGACTGACAAAGCCTGAATCAGCGGTCGAGCTTCAGGACCATACGGGAGGCTGGCGTCGCGCTGGACGTCAGCACCCGGATCATGTAGAGCCCCGCGCCCTGTCGAGACAGATCGATGACATTCTCTCCGTAACGGGCTGCCTGCTCGGAGACGACCCGTCCCAGTACATCAAGTATCTGTATCCTGGCCGATGGGTCCAGTCCTTCGTAGCGCACGGAAGTCTGATGCAAAGCCGGGTTCGGCCAAGGCGCAGAGAGACCGGCCATGGCGGGAAGCTCGGAAGCTTCCTCAACATCCGTGATCGTACTGGGACCGAAGGAAGCCACTACGGGAAGATGGTCGGAGGTGCGTGCGTAAAAGGAATTGAACGTGACCAGATTCGAAAGCACGCGGGTTGATCCGTTTACCCACATGTCGGCAGCCTCGTTGCTGACGATGATGTGATCGAGGAATGAACCGCTCTGGAACGAAAATCCTCCGGCCTGTTCGAGCGGCCATGTCAAGACGTCGTAATCGTCGGGGTCCTCCAGGAAAGGTGCATACGGTGAGCGCTCACCGTTGTAAGTCGATGCGGAAAGCTCGTCGTTGTAATCACCCAGGAAGAAAACCGGTTGGGTGGCAAGACTCGTAAAGTCGATGTGGTTCTTGATACGACGGGCCGCTTCGGTCCTACGCTCCCAGGACCTCCGGTCTCCGAAAGCCTTCATATGGACAACCATGAACGTGGCCTCGAAGGACGTATCGGGCAGGGTCACGTTGAATTCCGCCTTGAGCGGCGGACGACCCGCAAACTCGTAGTCAAAAGACTGCAAAAAGTGGGTAGCAGTGCGAAGCTGGAGCACCTGGGTATTCCAGAAGAATCCGATCCGCTGTTGACCCGTGTCTGTGGCCAGCAAATCATCCCAGTTGTCTGGAAGTTTGTCCATCAGTTCTTGGACACGCCCAAGGTCAGCTAATTCCTGGACGGCCCAAATATCGATTCCCGACCCAAGGATGATATCTGCGACATTCTGAACCTGCAGATCAATATTGGATGGACCATTCGACGTACTGCCAAACCATTCGATATTCCACGTAGCCACATCCAAGGCTGCATCCGATCCCACATCCTGAATCTGCCCGTGTGATGTCACAGGCGCGATTATAATGGCCAATGCGCACAGGCGCCGCAGCAAGATCGTCATGGAGTTCTGGATTCCGGATTGAGAAAAACGTCGCTTTGAGACGCCTATTCGAAGTCGGTGTTCAGTCGGTACCGACCGATGCGATTATTACCGCTGTCTGCCACGTACACGATACGACGATAGGTCGCTACACCCTGAGGCGTACGGAATTGCAACGCGCCATCACCTGTGCCGCCAAACGATACAATGACTGGCTTGGTGGATGTCGAACCAGGAGGAGGCGTGACACCTTCGACACCCTGCCCGGTGAACACATACAAAGAATCCGTCCCGCCATCTGTCACAAAAATGAAGTTGGAGCCGTCGGCAGCCGCTGTGATATCGGTCGGGTTCGAGAAGCGGAATTCGTCATACAGGAAGGCATCTCCGCGTTCAGGATTCGAAGCAATCCGCAGCTTGTCCGTGTCAGGTTGGTATTCCAGACCGTCTGACGTGGGCACGACTCGAACCGATATGACCGAATAGCGCAGCGCGTCTGGCGGCGCGAGTCCCCCGCTCACTACATCGTCGA
>JAURNP010000160.1 GCA_030830105.1 Rhodothermales bacterium
AACCGCGACCCCTGACATCGGCTTTACCCCCCTACCCCCGAGGTACCGAAACGGGCAATTTTTAGGCACTTTGTTGTACCTATGTTGTACCCATAAAAAGAAACCCCAAGCAGCACAACGACTTACTTGGGGTTCTTGTGGGCCCGGCAGGATTTGAACCTGCGACCTACCGATTATGAGTCGGCAGCTCTAACCACTGAGCTACGGGCCCGACTGACCGGAAAATCCGGGATCGCCGCAAAGATACGGGGCTGAGGCGGGATGGTGCCCAAGAAGAGGGTGCAAAATCACCATCGACCTTGAATCACCGAGGTCACAAAGATGCTAATATGGCGCCGGATCGGTAACCCAGTGCAGGCCTTAGAAATGCCCCACTCCAGAAGTCACTCGGACCGGGTGCTTACCGTCCCTTGGCGCGGTCATATAATTCCCTGAAGATTCCGTCTCGGGTGGACAACAGCGTCGGAAGCTGTTCAAACGTGGTGTAGGTCCCCGTCGAATCAGGGACCAGGCGCCAATGAAATATCGGTTCACCCTCCTCGCGCAGCCAGGAGTCGTTACGTCCGAATCGGTGGTCGGTGAAAAGAAGACCGAGAGAGTCTTCTTCGACCGAATACCACCCTTTCGAAAACCAGAGTAGCCGGGCCACAGCCCGATCTCCTTCGTGTCCCATCAATAGCTGCGAATTGCGGGGAATGGTCTGATAGGATCTCGGAAGACCATCATCCAGGACCGAATACAACCCCACTCGTAAGGAATCACTCTCGAGCGCGAGTCCCTGCCAAAGAATCGTATTCATTGGCGTTGGGGACGTCATAACCCGTTCGGTCTGTACACCAGTTGAGGCCAGACCTTGTACGAATGAGCCATGCACGAACAGCTTGACGCTCATCCCCCAGCCCAGATAGAGGGTAGAAATGATCAATCCTGCGGCGTTGGTAAGGAAGCGTTTACGTGAGCCTACTTTCTGGAAAAGCGCCCACAGTACGCCCAGGATGAGCGGCAGGGTATAGATTGGATCGATGATGAAGATGGAATCGATCGCGAACGGGTGGTCCGTGATCGGCCAAAAAATCTGTGTACCATAGATCGTCAGCAGATCCACAAATATGTGGGTCGCCAGCACGAGGAGGGCCATTGCCGTCCAGTCCATGAAAGAGACTTTCTCCCTGGCATTCAGTTTTTTTAATCCCCACCCGATGATTGGGGATACCAGCAAAACGATGATGAACGAGTGGGAAGCGGCTCGATGTGAGGCCAGGGACGCTACTGGATCCAGGAAGAGATTTGCGATGATATCCAGATCGGGCAGGGTGCCGAGTACGGCACCCCATATCGCCCCTTTACGGCCCACTTTGTGACCGACAGTTGCTTCGCCAAAGGCGGCTCCTAGTGCAATCTGGGTAATTGAATCCATTTCTGTTCGAAGAACGAGTGTGCCTGAGAGGGATCGTCCGTGAGAAGCCTCTAGTTAATTCTCTTCACGCGACAGATTGTGGAAAAGTGCTCCACGGACCTCGGTCTTGCAAGTGCCACGAAAGCCTCGGCCACCCAGGGTGATGTGGCACAACGATTTGACAAAGTTAGGGGTGGAGAGTTACGCATGTTTAGATGAAAGAAATATGGCAATAATTGTGAATATGATAAATAGGAACAGCTAGATGTGGACACTAAAAGAAGGCGAACATATATTTAGACCTAAATAAATAAAGTCATCACCGATGGGCCGAATAGACGAAATCGACGCAAGAATCCTGGAGCTGTTGCAGGAACGAGGACGCATCAAACGCAATCAGATTGCCGAGGATGTTTCGCTTTCCGTTCCCTCTGTCAGCGAACGTATGCGCAAACTGGAGGAAAGGGGAGTTATTGACGGTTATCAAGCCGTTGTGAACCCCCGCCGCGTAGGATTTGACATACTGGCCTTCATTCGGGTGATGGTGGATGGATCGAGACACTACAACGGATTTGTTGAGAGGGCCTGCGCCCTCGAAGAAGTCCAGGAAGTGCACTCTATCACCGGAGATGGATCACACATCCTGCGTGTGTTGATTCGCAACACGTCCGGGCTTGAACAGATCCTGTCCACCATCCAGTCCTGGCCGGGCGTCCATGGTACTTCGACTTCCATCGTGTTGTCGAGCTTCAAAGACACTCGCGCTGTTCCGGTCGAGCCGATGACGCTTACCGAGCTCCTAGAACCCGTCGCCTGATTCTTCTCACGCCAACCGCACGCTCAAAACACACCATGAGTCGCCACGCATCGGACTTCAACGTCCTCGCCGCCACCAAATTCACTTCCAATGGATCCAAGCCGAACCCAATGGACATCGAGTCCATCTTCGGTGAGAACACTTTCGGTCTGGAAGAAATGAAGAGCCGTCTGGCTCCTGAAACGTTTGCCAGTTTGCTGGCCACCATCGACAAGGGAGAGCCGATTAATTCGGAGATTGCCGACGAAGTAGCTGTGGCCATGAAGGAGTGGGCCATCGAGCGAGGGGCATCCCACTTCACGCACTGGTTCCAGCCGCTGACCGGTACCACAGCCGAGAAGCATGACTCGTTCATCACCCCGAACAAAGGGGGTGGCGTTGTCGCCAAGTTCTCCGGTAAAGATCTGATTCAAGGTGAGCCGGATGCATCGTCGTTCCCATCGGGCGGTCTGCGCGCAACGTTCGAAGCCCGCGGTTACACAGCCTGGGATCCTACGTCGCCGGCATTCATCATTGAAAACAAGAATGGCTCCTACCTGTCCATTCCGACGGCGTTTGCTTCCTGGTCCGGAGAAGCGCTTGACATGAAAACGCCCGTACTGCGTTCGATGCTGACCATTGACAAGCAGGCTCGCCGCGTGCTTTCTCTCTTCGGACATGACGAAGTCCACAAAGTCACGGCAACGGTTGGCGTAGAGCAAGAGTATTTCCTGATCGACGAAGAGTACTACTACCGCCGTCCGGACCTGATGACCAGCGGTCGAACGCTGATTGGCGCCAAGCCTCCGAAGGGTCAGGAGCTTGACGATCACTACTTCGGTTCGATCCCGGATCGCGTGCTCAGCTGCATGCTCGAAACGGAAAAAGAACTCTACCGTCTCGGCATCCCAGTCAAGACGCGACACAACGAGGTGGCTCCGAGCCAGTACGAGATCGCGCCGATTTTTGAGAACACGAACATTGCGTGTGACCACCAGCAGCTGCTGATGATCATCCTGCAGCGTTTCGCCCGTAAGTA
Source organism: Rhodothermales bacterium (assembly GCA_030830105.1). Classification (GTDB taxonomy): domain Bacteria; phylum Bacteroidota; class Rhodothermia; order Rhodothermales; family UBA10348; genus JAAZVD01. Next base: position 3,232 of record JAURNP010000160.1, read on the forward strand.
CGGGCTGGTTTGCCTGTTGCACGAAAAGCCGTTTGCCGGTCTCAACGGAAGCGGAAAGCACAACAACTGGTCGATTGGTACGGACACGGGCATGAACCTGCTCGAGCCCGGTGATAATCCGCACGACAACCTGCAGTTTCTCTTCTTCTGCACGGCGGCCATCAGCGCGGTGTACAAGCACCAGGACTTGCTGCGCGTATCGGTCGCTTCGGCAGCCAACGATCACCGTCTCGGCGCCAACGAAGCACCTCCGGCCATCATCTCCATCTTTCTGGGTGAGCAGCTCGAGGATGTCTTCAACCAGATCCAGAAGGGAACGGCCACGGAAAGCCTGCAGAGCGGCCTGATGGGTCTCGGTACACCGGTCATCCCGAATCTGCCTCGTCACGCTGGCGATCGCAACCGTACATCGCCGTTTGCTTTCACCGGTAACAAGTTCGAATTCCGCGCTGTCGGCTCCAGCCAGTCGGTCTCGTTCTGCAACGTGGTGTTGAACACGATCGTTGCCGAAGCGCTCGAGGGAATGGCCGGCGTCCTGGAAGCCAAAATATCAGACGGAGCCACGCTGGAAAGTGCCGTAGCCGACGTCATTCGTGAAACGGTCACGGCCGCTGCGCCCATCATCTTTGGTGGCGACAACTACTCGGACGAATGGCACCAGGAAGCGGAGCGTCGTGGACTGCTCAACCTGCGCACCACGGTCGAAGCGCTTGACACGCTCATCTCTGAGAAGAACATCAAGCTGTTCGAATCCTACAATGTCCTGTCCGAGCGTGAGCTTCGCAGTCGTGAAGAGATCTGGACTGAGCAGTACTTCATCAAGATCAACACCGAGGCAGAAACCACGGAGTCAATGGCTCGCACCATGGTCATGCCTGCCGCTACACGCTACCTCAAAACGTTGGTCGATACGATTGATCAAGGAAAAGACGTGGGCATCTCCGTCAAGGGCGTAACAGAAGCGGCCACGCATGTAGCTGCCTACGTTGACGAGCTGCAAGAGTCGCTCTCAGAGCTGATCCATGCCAACAAGGACCTGGGCGGAGACAGCGTGCACGACAAGGCCCAGCACATGCTCAAGGATGTGATTCCTGCGATGAACAAAGTCCGTCACGCATGTGATCGTCTCGAGCGCATCACACCAGCCGATGAATGGCCCGTGCCGACCTATCGGGACATCCTGTTCGTCAAGTAAGCCATACCGCTTACTGCAATGTCGAGGGCGCGCGGTGATTTCACCGCGCGCCCTTGTATTTTATACCCATGGCAAACACGTATCACATACCGAAAGCGGGTCCGCTCGGACTGGCCAGTCTGGTGATCATCGTGCTGGTATTGCTCGCAATGACCGGCTGGATGTTTGACGGACGAGCCGAGAATCCAGCCGGCGTCATCTTTGGCATGACCATTACTTTCGGTGTTGCGGTCCTTTTTGCCTGGTTTCTGATTCAGCAGAATCGTTCCTCGCTTACGGTGGATGGTGAAACGCTGACCTTGAGCGTTCCCTGGTACGGCCGCACGGTGGCACTCAGCGAGGTGCTGATCGATCAGGTGCGCGTTCTTGAATCGCACGAAGACGATTGGTCACTCAGGTGGCGCACCAACGGAATTGGACTTCCTCAATACCAGGTTGGGTGGTTCCGAACCAAAGGCGGCCACCGAGTATTGGCCGCGCGCACCCAGGGACCCATGATTCTCATCCCGACGACCAAGGGATATTCGTTGGTCGTCTCGTTGTCGCAAGCCCTCGAATTCGTGGAAGGCCTACGCAACCAATCTTCCTAGCGCAGACTGAAATGTAAAAGGGGGCGCGGCCATTCGGCCGCGCCCCCTTTTTTGTAGTAGAGCTACGAAAGAATCGCACGCCTACCGAACACCAATGGTGTAGGAGCCACCGTCTGGTCCGGTGACTGATCCCCCATTGTTGATGGGCCCCCAGAAGAGCAATCCCGGCAGCGTGTGGCGTTGCCATGGATGTACCACTGATGGTGTTGTAACCACCATTCTTCCAGGTCGACTCGATACCTGATCCCGGCTCGCAGTAGTCAACGGGTGAGCCGTAGTTGGAATAACTGGCCCAGCCGTCACCGTTCGTCGTTGCGCAGATGGTCCAAATGTTTGGGCCATTCGCAGAACCTGGAGACACATTGTTGGTGTCTTGTGACTCATTACCTGCAGCAAGGAAGAACTTGACCGATCCGGACGCGCCAGAGACGGCATCGTTGACGGCTTGAGAAAATCCGCCGCCCAAGCTCATGTTGGCCACGTCACCGTTGCTGCCCGTGGCGCCGACATAGTTGATTCCGGCAATGACACCACTGTAGGAACCGCTACCGCGACGATCCAAAACGCGTACGGATACGACGGTAGCACCTGCTGCAACGCCAACGACTCCCTCGGAGTTATTGATCGCGGCAATGGTTCCAGCGACATGCGTTCCATGACCGTTCTGGTCATCTGGATTATCAGCTTGCTTGCCACCGAGGAATGACTGGCTAAGGCCAATATCCACGTTCAGATCCGGATGATCCAGGTCGATACCCGAGTCCAAGACCCAAGCTTTACCTGCAGAAGAACCATCGGCGGCTCCGCCGACCCGATCGATGCCCCATGGCAGGGATTGCGTGGAGGTACCGTCACCGTCATCTCCGCCGCCGCCATCGGTACAGTTGGGATGATTCGGTTTGCGGTCACACAGCCCTTGGGATGTAAAAGGAGGAAGACTTACCCAGCGGTCTTCTTCGATGTAGTCGACGGCTGGATTGTTGCTCAGGATGGAATACGCTTCGTCGGAAAGTCCTCCTGAGAAGCCCGAAATCGAATTAAAGTATTTGTGATTCATATCGATACCGGGAACGGTTTCGAATGAGTCAACCAGATCGCGAACAGTTTTTCCAGCTACTGCATCGTTCTTGAGCACGACGATATACTGTCCCGGAATTCGCTCTCCGTTGGCTGGAGCTACTTCGGAGTTGATGGGGGTAGTTGCTTCTTCAGCTAGGTCAGCTGTGCTACAAGCGCTTACGGTAAGCGCCAATGCAACCATTCCGACCCAGAATGTGGGGTTCTCATGGGTCTCTCGATGATGAGTGTGGGTAACTTGGGTACTGGGCAGCGGGGAACTAGCCCCAATAGAATAGTCGAAATCACCTTTCAGAAGTATGAATTCGTTCAACGCCTGTCTTAGGAGACCCGGATGATAGGAGCTATTCCCGGGAGCAGGCGCGTGCTTGAGAGGTCTGCGTGGTTTCGGCTGGCTCTTCATCGATGTAGAGCAGGGCCGCCTGGACCGTGTCTTCAGATGGAGACGATTTGGCGGGTTGATGCCGCTCTCGAGACGTTCGAAGCGCCTTCTTCGAGGCGATCAGATCCAAAGTAGTCTCAAGCTGCTGGAGTTTACTCACCTGATCGTCCATTAGCCGGCTTACGAGCAAGCGGCTAAGGAAAAACAACGACGAGAAGACCGTCATGATGAAGGCAAGGCCGAGCGGGCCCGAGAGTTCGAGGGCCTCGAACGCGATCGGAAGTGAGATAAGGGTACCGACCAGCGTGATCGCGAACATCGGGATGGCCATGATCGGCTCGGTCCAGAACACCGTGAACTTTGTTTTACCTTCCTTGATAAGAGCGGTGACCTGGGCCTTCTCTGTCTCTGATTGGGAGGTCCATTCAAAAACGCTTTCGCGCGTGGACACGACACCGGGATCCTTGAACGAGCCCCGAATAGAGGAGATCATTTCCTCCCAGATAGCGGCGTCGATTTCGCCGTCCAGCACAAAGTCATTCGAGTAAGAGAGTGGTCCACCAAAGAAGTTCTTAGGTCGTTTCGGTCCTCTCTGCTGCATTTCTGCTGCAGCTCGAAGAATCAGATCAGGATCGAGACCTGCCTCTAAGCCCACCTGCTGTAGCTCCTCGATGGACAGTCCGGCGGCGTTGGGACCTGATTCGTCCAGAGACATCTCAGCGGCCCTTCTCAGGATGGCGCCGATTTCGTTTTCGTTGTAGAGCTTCATTGCGGGGGAGGGGTCGTTGAGCAAAGTATACGCAGGGACTTGGTTCGGGGTGCAACCATCTGT
>JAURNP010000161.1 GCA_030830105.1 Rhodothermales bacterium
ACTCCAATAGGTATTCCAACATGGCAAAGGAAACTTTCCAGCGTAATAAGCCCCACGTGAACGTCGGTACGATCGGTCACGTGGACCATGGCAAGACGACTCTGACGGCGGCCATTACGACCGTTCTGGCCAAGCGCGTTGACGGCAACGAGCTGCGCTCGTTCGATTCGATTGATAATGCTCCTGAAGAGCGCGAGCGTGGTATCACGATTGCGACGGCTCACGTCGAGTATGAGACGGACGAGCGTCACTATGCTCACGTCGACTGTCCTGGTCACGCCGACTATGTCAAGAACATGGTCACGGGTGCTGCCCAGATGGACGGCGCGATCCTGGTAGTAGCTGCTACCGATGGTCCCATGCCTCAGACGCGCGAGCACATCCTGCTGGCTCGTCAGGTTGGCGTTCCCTACATCGTGGTCTTCATGAACAAGGTTGACCTGGTCGACGACGAAGAGCTTCTGGAGCTGGTCGAGATGGAAGTGCGCGAGCTTCTGGACACGTACGAGTTCCCAGGCGACGACATTCCTGTTATTCAGGGTTCGGCTCTTGGCGCGCTCAACGGTGAGACGCAGTGGGAAGACAAGATCATGGAACTGATGGGCGCGGTTGACTCCTACATTCCGACGCCAGAGCGCGACCACGAGAAGCCATTCCTGATGCCAATCGAGGACGTGTTCTCGATCACGGGTCGTGGAACGGTGGTAACGGGTCGTGTAGAGCGCGGTCAGCTGACCGTAGGCGACACGATCGACATCATCGGAATGCAGGAAGAGAAGCAGTCGACGACCGTTACGGGAATCGAGATGTTCCGCAAGCTGCTCGACCACGCCGAGGCAGGTGACAACGCCGGTATCCTTCTTCGTGGTACGAAGAAAGAGGACGTCGAGCGCGGCATGGTGCTGGTGAAGCCGGGTTCGGTAACACCACACAAAGAGTTTGAGTGCGAAGTCTACGTTCTGTCCAAGGACGAGGGTGGCCGTCACACGCCATTCTTCAAAGGCTACCGTCCTCAGTTCTACTTCCGTACGACGGACGTAACGGGTGACATCGAGCTGCCGGAAGGCGTCGAGATGGTCATGCCTGGCGACAACACACAGTTCAAGGTGAAGCTGATTGTGCCGGTTGCCATGGAGCAAGGCCTGCGCTTCGCTATCCGTGAGGGTGGCCGCACGGTCGGCGCCGGTGTCGTGTCGAAAATCCTCGACTAAGACGTCCCGGGTTCAGCTTGGCTGAATCCTGCTAGTCTTGCGGAATCATCGGACGCTGATCTGACGTTCCTGCAAGGCGCGAAACTCGCACATCGCCGAGGGTCGGAAACGGCCCTCGGCACCTGTGCATACGGGCGTAGCTCAATTGGCAGAGCAGCGGTCTCCAAAACCGCAGGCTGCAGGTTCGAGTCCTGCCGCCCGTGCAATCAGCGACCTGGTCGCTGCGCCGGATGAACTCAAGAGAGTCTGTTCGGTACAGAATCTTCAACAGAAAAGAAGGAAAGACATGGCAGGTATCGGCGAATACATGCAAGAAGTTGGCAAGGAGATGCGTAAAGTCACCTGGCCGTCTCAGAAAGAGCTGATCAGCAGCACGATGGTGACCATTGCGGCATCGATCGTCATTGCCCTTTTCATCTTCGGTACCGACCGCGTCATCAGCACGGTGCTTGAAGTCATCTACGGCTGACGCGTCGCAACTCGCTGGTCCCACCCACCTCAATCCGCACGTCCATGGATGCTGCTAAAGGAAATCAGGTTCGGAAATGGTACGTTCTTCGCACCTTCTCCGGCCATGAGAAAAAAGTAAAGGAGTACCTCGGAGAGGAGCTTGATCGTCTCGGCATGCTCGAAAAGATGCCAGAGATCATGATTCCCACCGAAACGGTCTTCGAGATGCGTGCTGGAAAGAAGAGGACGCGCGAGAAGAACTTCTTCCCGGGTTATATCCTGGTCAATGCGGTCTTGGATAAAGAGTTGATGCACATTTTATCAGGTGTGCCTTCCGTGGTTGGGTTTCTGACCACCGGTGATGAGCCCACTTCGCTTCGTCCAGACGAAGTGAACCGGATCCTGGGCAAGATGGACGAAGTCAGGGATGCCGGCGAGCAACCAGAGATCCCTTTCAAGGACGGGGATGCCGTCAAGGTGGTCGATGGGCCTTTCAACAACTTCAACGGTATCGTTGAGGAAGTCTTCCCGGACAAGATGAAGGTCCGTGTAATGGTATCCATTTTCGGCCGTAAGACGCCGCTTGAGCTGGACTACCTGCAGGTCGAGCACGAGGCGTAGTTCCTTCGAGGAATATTCACCTTCCGGGTCCCACAGCTCGGAACCAGGCAATAGGCGGACTGTTACAGATCGGCTTGCGCAATTTAGCAACCAAACCGAGCGGGAGCCGCTTCATAACCGGCGTTTGAACCGCGAAATACATGGCAAAGAAAATAGACGGCTACATCAAGCTGCAGATCCGGGCAGGGCAGGCATCGCCGGCACCTCCGATTGGTCCCGCACTTGGTCAGAAAGGCGTCAACATCATGGAGTTCTGCAAGGCGTTCAACGCCGCGACGCAGGACCGTATGGGACTTATCCTTCCGGTAGTGATCACTGTTTTCGCGGACAAGTCCTTCACTTTCATCGTCAAGAGCCCGCCGGCCGCCGTTCTGTTGAAGAACGCTGCCAAGATCACGTCCGGTGCGGCCGATCCTCTGCGTGAAAACGTCGGTTCGGTGAGCTGGGATCAGTGCCGGGATATCGCCGAGCAGAAAATGGAAGACCTCAACGCATTTGATCTGGATCAGGGAGCCCGCATGATTGCTGGCACCGCCCGATCCATGGGCATTAAGGTCAAAGGAGCCCCCAAGGCTAGCTGACTTCGTCGAGCCGACCGGGCAATGTGACCCGGTTCGGGGCGTATCCATCACCTGCGGGAGCCTGTCGTCATTAGGCGAGGCGCTAGTACCGCAAAGATCAATTCGAACATGGCCAAGAAAGGAAAACGTTTCCGCGCCGCCCAGGAGCTGCTCGCGCAGCTTGATGGGCCTGTTGGCGTAGCAGAAGCGGCTGAACTCATAAAGCAAACGGCGTCCGCCAAATTCGACGAATCCGTCGACCTGGACGTGCGCCTGGGTGTCGACCCTCGTCACGCGGACCAGATGGTTCGCGGCACGGTCGCACTTCCGCACGGAACGGGTAAAGACGTTCGTGTCCTCGTACTTGCCAGCGAAGGCAAGCAGCAGGAAGCCCGCGATGCCGGTGCCGATCACGTCGGTCTGGACGACATGGCAGAGAAGATCCAGAAGCAAGGCTGGACGGACTTCGACGTTGTGATTGCAACGCCGGATGTAATGGCAGTAGTCGGAAAGCTGGGTCGTGTGCTCGGTCCCCGTGGCCTGATGCCGAACCCGAAAAGCGGTACCGTGACCATGGATCTGGCAGCCGCCATCGCTGAGGTCAAGGCTGGTAAGATTGACTTCCGAGTGGACAAGGCTGGAATCCTGCATTGCTCCATTGGCAAGGCATCTTTCTCCGCCGAGCAACTCAGCGAAAATGCTGCTGCATTCCTGAAAGAAATCTTGCGCCTGCGCCCTGCAGCCGCCAAAGGCACGTATCTGCGCTCGATCACCATGTCGACGACCATGGGGCCTGGAATCCCAATGGATCGTACGCAGGTAGCATCCTCGCTGCGCTAAGTGCCCCTTCTGAACGGCCCTGCGGGGCACTAGACTCACTGATATCATGGCAATGACCAGAACACAGAAGGAGGCGGCTGTCGACCAGCTCGTAGAGAAGCTTGAGCAGACGCCTACCATCTACATCACAAACTACTCCGGTCTCACGGTAGAACAGGCTACAGAACTGCGTAGCCGCTTCCGCGAGGCTGGCGTCGAGTACAAAGTCATCAAGAACACCATGCTGCGCCTGGCAATGGAGCGCATCGGTGGCTACGACGACGTATTCGAAACGCTTCACGGCCCCACGGCCGTGGCTTTCTCTGAAGAGCCTTCTGCTCCCGGACGCATCATCAAGAAATACCTTGAAGAGACGAAAGGAGAGCTTCCTGAGCTGAAAAGCGCCCACGTCGAAGGTGCCGTCTACCATGCAGACGCACTCGACATGCTGGCCGCTCTCAAATCGAAAGAAGAGCTCATCGGGGAAATCATCACACTGCTGCAGTCGCCGATCACGAACATTGTTGGCGGCCTGCAAGCCCAGGGTGGCAACCTCGTTGGAGCCATCAAGACGATCGCAGAAAAGGCGGAAGCCTGATCTCGGTCACGCGGCGACCACTGGGGTCGACGCGACGGAATCCACTTTCCATCAACCCTTAATCGGCAGCCTAGCCCCTCAGGCGCAGACAGCTGCAGGAGAAAGAAAACAAAATGGCAGATATCAAAGAACTCGCTGAATCACTGGTTGGTCTCACGATCAAAGAAGCCAACGACCTGGCTCAGCTCCTCGACGACGAGTACGGCATCAAGCCAGCCGCTGCAGCAGTAGCTGTTGCTGGACCGGCTGCTGGTGGCGGTGGCGAAGCTGCTGAAGAGCAGACCGAATTTGACGTGATCCTCAAGTCGGCAGGCGACAAGAAGATCAACGTGATCAAGGAAGTTCGTGGCATCACCGGACTTGGCCTCAAAGAAGCCAAGGAAATGGTAGACAGCGCGCCTTCGACGATCAAAGAGGCTGTGTCCAAAGACGAAGCCGACGAGCTCAAGTCCAAGCTGGAAGGCGCCGGAGCAGAAGTCGAAGTCAAGTAAGCGACTCCCGGTGCAGCTCACAAACAGCTGACGTCGATAGACTTGGCCGGTCCCGGATTCCGGGGCCGGCTTTCGGCGGTTCAAACAGGTCTCCCCGCGGCCCTCGGGCCATCCTCATTCCTCAACGGTAACTGACCGACCATGCCCAAGGTAAAGAGTCAAGCCGTGCGCTCTACGTTCGCGCGCATCAAGACCATCAAGGACTACCCGGATTTTCTGGACGTCCAATTGCAGTCGTTCCACGACTTCGTGCAAGATCACATTCCCCCGGAGGAACGGGCGGATACTGGTCTTCAGGCAGTGTTCACTGAACACTTCCCGATAAACGACAGTCGCGAACGGTACACCCTTGAGTTCATCCAGTACGGACTGGATGCACCAAAGCATTCCGTGGAGGAATGCATCGCGCAGGGATTGTCCTTCTCTGTACCGCTGAAAGCAAAGCTTCGCCTGTCTTCGAAAGAAGACGAGGATGAGGATGAGGCAGAAGAAGCGATCGAGCAGGAGGTTTACCTCGGTAACCTTCCGTTCATGACAGAGCGTGGTACGTTCGTCATCAACGGCGCCGAACGTGTCGTCGTATCGCAGTTGCACCGTTCTCCAGGTGTTTTCTTCGGGCAAAGCAAGCACCCGAACGGTACCGATCTGTATTCGGCCCGTGTAATTCCTTTCCGCGGATCGTGGATCGAGTTTTCCACGGATGTCGGCAACATGATGTGGGCCTACATCGACCGGAAAAAGAAGCTGCCTGTAACCACTCTGCTGCGTGCACTTGGTTACTCCAGCAACGAAGAGATTGTCAATCTCTTCGATCTGGCCGATACGGTCTCTTGCAAGACCAAGAAATCCTACAAGAAGGCTGTTGGCCGTCGTTTGGCTGCCACGGTATCCATCGAACGGATGACGGAAGTCGTTGACGAGGACACCGGTGAGGTCATCGAGCAGCGTATCGAGCGAGAAGTCATTCTGCCAGCTCAGCATG
>JAURNP010000162.1 GCA_030830105.1 Rhodothermales bacterium
CATCAAGCATCGCATCAAGCATCGCATCAAGCATCGCATCAAGCATCGCATCAAGCATCGCATCAAGCATCGCATCAAGCATCGCATCAAGCATCGCACAAACCCAAGCCTGATTCTTCGATGACCCTTCAGGAGTTCACATCCTTGGCAGACGCACACCGTAACGGTGCGTCAGACCGCATCATCGTTCCGGTGCATCGTAGGCGCAGCGCCGACCTGTTGACGCCGGTCAGCGCCTTCATGCTGCTTCGGAAAGATGCGAGCATGCCGTTCCTCCTGGAGTCGGTGGAAGGCGGGGAGAAAATGGCCCGATACTCATTCCTGGGGAGGAATCCATATCAGGTGGCGACGACCTTCGGAAGGCAAACCGAGATCAAGCCGGCCACAGGCGAGCCTCATCGGGTAGACAAGGACATTCTGGACGTCCTTCAGGAAAGCACGTCCGAATACCGGGAGATTCAGCTTCCCAATCTCCCCCGATTGACGGGAGGCGCCGTCGGGTTTTTCGGGTACGATTGCATCCGGTTGATCGAAGACATTCCGGATCGGCACGAAGCAGATATCGACGTTCCAGACGCTCAGTGGGCATTTTATGACACTATTTGCGCCTTCGACCACGTCAAGCATCAGCTCGTGCTCATCCGCGCCGTGTTCATCGATCCTGATACGGATTTGGAGACCGCCTTCAATGAGGCTCAGTCAGATCTCGACGATCTTGAATCCCTTTTCGGAAGCTCTGCCCGACCGGAAACTGGTTCGGTGGAACTGCACGGTGAATTCGCCTCCAACATGTCGAAGGAGCAGTTCGAAAGAGCAGTGGAACGGGCCAAACACTACATCCATGAAGGAGACATCTTCCAGGTCGTTCTGAGTCAGCGCCTCGGGTCCGCTTACGAGGGCGATCCGTTCAACTTGTACCGCGCATTGCGGCAGGTCAATCCATCGCCCTATCTGTTCTACCTGGATTTTGGCGCCTTCCGTCTGGTAGGTAGCTCCCCCGAGGTCTTGGTTCGGGTTGAGGAAGGACGGGCTGAATTACTTCCCATTGCAGGTACCCGCCCCCGAGGCGCTTCCCCGGCCGAAGATGCTGTTCTCGCCCAAGACCTCCTAGACGACGCCAAGGAGCGTGCGGAGCATCTGATGCTCGTAGACCTTGGCCGAAATGATCTTGGTCGGGTCAGCGAGTGGGGTTCAGTCGATGTAGAGCGTTATGCTTTCATCGAGCGCTACTCGCACGTGATGCACATCGTCTCTTCCGTGGCCTCGCAAATGCGGGAAGGAAAACAAGCCATGGATGCCCTGCGGGCGTGTTTCCCGGCGGGTACAGTGTCAGGGGCGCCCAAAGTGCGTGCGATGGAAATCATCGATGAACTCGAAGCTACACGACGTGGCCCTTACGCAGGAGCTGTTGGATACCTGGACTTTCGAGGCAATCTGGATACGTGTATCACCATCCGAACCATGCTGGTAACCGATGACATGGTATACCTGCAGGCAGGAGCGGGTATCGTAGCCGACAGCATACCCGCGAGTGAGTACGAAGAGACTCTGAACAAGGCCCGAGCGCTTCGAACGGCCATGAACGTAGCCGCCTCCGACCTTCTTTGACCCATTACGTAGCGAAAGCGCAACCGGTAGCCAGGATGAGCACACACCGATTTAAACCCAATGTTCAAGCGGAAATGACGCCCCGGATGGTATCTTCGAGCCGTCCACTACTGACCTCGAAGACTATCCGGCAAATCGCCGACTGAGTGCTATGGGTATCAAGGAACTGTTTCTGCAGAAAGGCTGGGCGGGACGTACGATCGACCGCGCCGACACCATCGATCTGATCAACCCGATGATCCAGACGATGAACGAACTCATGCACCTGCATATCGCCGCTGGAGAAACCACCTCCAAGGCCAACGTCAAGGATGGCATAGAGACCAGCTTGCGCACCTTGCGGATGGACATCGGCAAGATGTGTGAAATCGTTTTTTCCTGCGGTGGCGTAGCCAACTCTGGAACGGATCTCGAAACGGCCGACTTCATGCTGGGTGACGGCCTATCGGATGCCGTTGCCGCCAAAGAGCAGGAATTGCGGGAGGCCCTGGATGCTCAGGAGAATATCGAGCATCAGATGCGCACCCGTGCCATTCTGATGAATGTGGACACCAACCAAAAGGCTCGGATGAATGCGGTCCGTGGTCTATGACACAAAATTGAATTGATGAGCGACACTCCCACCAACCCGAACGCATCCTTCTCCCCGATCGTCGTCTCCGGCATCCAGCCGTCCGGGACCCTGCACCTCGGCAACTATTTCGGGGCCATCCGGCAGCATATCGCGCTGCACGACGCCTTCGAATCCTATTTCTTCATCGTCAACTACCATGCGTTGACGACCTTGCATGACCCAGAAGCGCTGCGCACGTATTCGTTTGATGTGGCGCTGGACTACCTCGCACTCGGATTTGACCCGGAAAAGTCCAGTCTCTTCCTTCAGAGCGACGTTCCCCAAGTCAATGAGCTTGCCTGGATTTTCTACACGCTGACCCCCGTCTCCCAGCTTGAGAAAGGGGTCTCGTACAAGGACAAAGTGGCGCAGGGTTTGGGCGCTAACGCAGGCCTGTTCAATTACCCCATCCTCCAGGCCGCGGATATCTTGATCTACGGCGGTACGCGCGTCCCTGTGGGAGCCGACCAGAAGCAGAATCTGGAGATTTGCCGAGATCTGGCGATGCGCTTCAATGATCGATTTGGATCGGGGGAAATGATCCTGCCTGTCCCAGAGCCCTATATCCTCGATGACGTAGCCGTAGTGCCGGGCGTGGATGGCCGAAAAATGTCCAAGAGCTATGGCAACACTATTGGGATCTTTGACGAGGGCAAAGCTCTGAAGAAGAAGGTGATGAGTATTGTCACCGATTCCACTCCGCTTGAGGAGCCCAAAGATCCAGATACTTGCAACGTTTTCGCGCTCATCCGACTCTTTGCCGACGATGCCAAGCGAGAGGAAATAGCGGCAGCCTATCGCGCTGGTGGGTTTGGATATGGCCACGCCAAGAAGGAGCTCCTTGGGCTCATCATCGCATATTTTGCCGAAGCACGAGAGCGGCGCCACGAGCTGGCCAACAATCCGTCTTACGTCGAGGACGTCTTGCGTGAAGGTGGCCGAAAAGGACGAGAGCAGGCGGAAGTCTGGATGACTCGGGTCCGTGAGTCCATTGGACTTATTACCACCTATTGACGTTGCATACTGCCCTTGATGGCACTGACCGGGATTCACACCGATTCGAATCGCATGATCCTCATCATCGACAATTACGACAGCTTTACCTGGAATCTGGTCCACTTGGTGGCCCGGGGATCGGATGATCTGCAGGTCGTTCGCAATGATGAATGGACCATTGAGCAGGTAGCCGAGGCAAGCCCTGACGGAATCTTGATTTCGCCCGGTCCCGGGCGACCTGCCGACGCGGGTATCACGTGCGACGTAATCCGCGCGTTCGGAGACCACACGCCCATCCTTGGGGTCTGTCTGGGTCATCAAGCCATCGGTGAAGTATTTGGCGGAAAGGTCACGTACGCACAGCGCTTGATGCATGGAAAGACCAGCGACGTCCACCACGACGGCATGGGTGTTTTCGAAGGGGTGTCCGACCCATGCACGGCTACCAGATATCACTCCCTTGTCATCGAACCCGATTCGATGCCTGACTGCCTGCACGTGAGTGCCCGCAGCGAAGACGGCATCATCATGGGTTTGCGACACGAGAATGGGCTTATCGAAGGGATCCAGTTCCATCCCGAAAGCCTCCTGACTGTCGAGGGCCCCACCATGATCGCGAACTGGATGAAGCGCATCAAACGCGCAACAGCGTCCGCGTAACCGGATATCCCCATGAAATCTATCCTTACCAAACTGGCAGAGCATGAGGTTTTGACGCGCGAGGACACTTCGCACGCCATGCAGCAGATCTTGTCCGGAGAAGCCGCTCCTGAACAGATCGCGGCGTTTCTGCTGGGAATCCGTTCTCGGGGCGAGACACCTGAGGAATTGGCGGGCATGACTTCAACCATGCGAGAGTTTGCCGTCAAAGTAGATGCGCCCAAGGGAGCGATCGATATCGTCGGCACCGGTGGCGATCGCAGTGGATCCTTCAATATCTCGACCACGGCGGCTTTTGTATGTGCTGGAGCCGGGGTACCGGTGGCCAAGCATGGCAACCGGTCCGTGTCTTCCAAGTGTGGCTCCTCGGATGTCCTCGAATCACTGGGAGTCCGGACAGAACTGGGCAAGGAAGGGGTCGAATACTGCCTTGAGCACGTAGGTATGTCATTCCTGTTTGCGCCCTACTTCCACCCTGCCATGCGCCATGTGGCACCCGTTCGACGCACGCTGGGCGTGCGAACAGCCTTCAATATTCTCGGGCCCATGTGCAATCCGGCGGGCGTCAAACGTCAGCTGGTCGGTGCGTTCTCTTGGCACATGGCCGAGCTCATGATCCGCATCTTGCAACGGCTGGGATCTGAGTCCATCGTTTGCGTGCACGCCGAAGATGGGATGGACGAGGTTTCCATCAGCGGTCAGACGCGTGTATTCCAGTTCGACCCGGCTAACCAGACCATTCGAGACGAAATCATCAGCCCGGAGCAGTTCGGACTGATCCGTACCGATCACGCTGCCATTCGTGGTGGAGATGCTGCGCAGAATGCAGGTATCCTTCGCAGTGTGCTGGATGGTACGCCTGGTGCTCCGCGCGATATCGTGTTGATCAACAGCGCATTCGGTTTGCTCTGCACTGGAATGGTCGAAACGGTTGAGGACGGGCTTCGTGTTGCGGCCGAGAGTATCGACTCCGGCAAGGCGCAGGAAAAACTGGAGCAACTCATCCGTGTAAGCCAAGAAGCGCCAGGCGTTTCTGCCTGAGAACGATGGATTACCGCAATACCATTCTGGGCCAGATTGTCGAAGACACCCGTGGGGTCATCGAACAGCGGAAACAGGAGCGGTCCCTGGCTTCTCTCGAGCAGGATTCCGGGTTCAATCGAACCCCGCTTTCCCTCAGCTCCGCCCTCTCCGGTGAGGGTCTTTCGGTGATTGCCGAAATCAAAAAGGCATCTCCGTCCAAAGGTGTGATCCGGGAAGACTTCGATCCACCGATGATCGCGGCATCCTATATGCGCGGTGGAGCGAGCGCGCTTTCCGTTCTGACAGAGCCTTTGCACTTTCAGGGCTCTCCCCGTTTCCTGCAGCAGGTCAGAGCGGAGGTCGACCTGCCCATCCTGCGAAAGGATTTCATCGTCGACCCCTATCAGATCTTTGAAGCCCGTGCCTGGGGAGCCGATGCTGTGCTGCTGATCGCTACCTGTCTGGAGCGGAATCAGTTAGCCGAACTGCATGCTGCTACCCGTGAGCTGGGGCTGCAAGCCCTGGTCGAGCTCTACGATCCACGCGAGACAGATCGGGTGGATATGGATCAGGTTCAGATCATGGGTGTGAACAGCCGCGATCTGCGCACGTTCGAGGTCGACTTGGAAGGAGCTCTCGAAACATTGGGATCCCTTCCAGACTCAGTCGTCAGGGTTGCTGAAAGTGGCCTGCATACGACGGAAGATTTTCAGAAAGTCCGACAGGCTGGTATCGAAGCCGCCCTGGTTGGAGAATCATTCATGCGCGCGCCGGACCCCGGTGTCGCGCTTGCCTCGATGTTGGACATCCTGACATGACGCATATCAAAATCTGTGGAATCACGAACCTGGCCGATGCCCGCTATGCCTCGGGCGCCGGAGCAGATATGCTTGGCTTCATCCAGCATGAGGCCAGTCCCCGATTTGTGGACCCGGGATTGGCTCGTGACATCATCGCATGGATCCATGGCGCTGAATCGGTAGGCGTTTTTGTCGATCGACCGGCAGACGAAGTCAACAAAACCGTAGCCGGTACAGGGTTTGACTGGATTCAGCTGCACGGCTCGGAGTCTCCTGCGTACTGTGCTCAGATTGAAGGCCGGGTAATCAAAGCCATCCGGATATTCCCGGGTACCTCCGCCTCGGAAATTGAATTGGCATTGGCCGCCTATTCGGATGCCGTGGATGCCTTCTTGGTCGATACAGGGTCCAACCGGGCAGCCGGCGGCACCGGTGAGGCCTTTGATTGGTCCATCCTGGAAGGGGTCGACTTCCCCAAACCCTGGTTGCTCGCAGGTGGATTACATCCTGAAAACATCGGCTCTGCCCTGGAACGACTCAGCCCCTGGGGGGTGGATGTGGCCAGCGGTGTCGAAGAAAAGCCCGGCCAGAAAGACTTTGAAGCCATCGACCGTTTCGTTCAGGCAGTTCGCGGCGAAGTAGCCAATCGCTGAACCGTACATCCAGTAACCTTCATCCTCTGATTTTTTAACGTACACACCCAGTTTGCGCCATGCCGGTCTTCCCGCCCCGGCTGACCACAGTGAAATCATGACAGAATCGACTTCCACGTACACCCTCCCTGACACGCGAGGGTATTTCGGAGAGTTCGGCGGGTCCTTTGTCCCCGAAATCCTTGTACCAGCCCTTGAACAGCTGCATGCGGCCTTCGAGGAAGCCAAACAAGATCCATCCTTCCAGGCTCAGTATCACGGCCTCCTGCGCGACTACGTCGGCCGTCCAACGGCTCTGACGTTTGCCGAGCGGCTCACGGACCACCTGGGCGGTGGACGGATCTACCTCAAGCGTGAGGACCTGTGCCACACAGGCGCCCACAAGATCAACAATGCGATCGGCCAGATCCTGCTTGCTCGTCGTATGGGCAAGACCCGCATCATCGCCGAGACCGGTGCGGGACAACACGGCGTGGCCACTGCCACCGTCTGTGCGCGCTTCGGGATGGAATGCGTGGTCTACATGGGCGCCGAGGATATTGAACGCCAGAAGCTGAATGTGCATCGAATGCAGCTCCTCGGTGCAGAGGTACGGCCGGCTACCAGTGGGTCCCAGACGCTCAAGGACGCTACAAACGAAGCTATCCGGGACTGGGTCACCAACGTGCGCGATACGTTTTACATCATCGGCTCGGTGGTCGGTCCCCACCCGTATCCGGCTATGGTTCGAGACTTCCATACGATCATCGGAAAAGAGGTCAAGTCGGCCCTTCAGGA
>JAURNP010000163.1 GCA_030830105.1 Rhodothermales bacterium
GTGATCGCGGCCGTCAACGTCGTCTTACCGTGGTCAACATGACCAATCGTACCCACGTTTACGTGAGGCTTATTACGCTGGAAAGTTTCCTTTGCCATAGCTTTGTCTCGTAAAACTCGTAGTTGAACTACGATTTATTGTTTATCCCGGAGGTTTCAATTCAAGCGGTGAAAAGCTTCACGGCGAACTGTCTTCCTTTCGGAGGACTTCGCCCGTTCGGATCCCCACCGAGGAGTCAACAAGAAACGGAACAAGTTCCATTCTCTCCACCAAAAACGGTGGAATATTGTTGGAGCCTCCTCCCAGAATTGAACTGGGGACCCCTTCCTTACCATGGAAGTGCTCTACCGCTGAGCTAAGGAGGCATGTTGCGTCAGGGTCTCTTTAGCCTAAAGGCTCTAGAGCGGGAGACGAGATTCGAACTCGCGACCCTCAGCTTGGAAGGCTGATGCTCTACCAACTGAGCTACTCCCGCTTACGCAGTCTGCTCGGCGCCTAATCGAAAGCACGGCGCAGTGCAGTGTGGACGGGGGAGGATTCGAACCTCCGAAGTCGAAAGACACTGGATTTACAGTCCAGCCCGGTTGACCGCTTCGGTACCCGTCCAGGGTATGTATGTCATGCCGAACCGCCACAGGTGACGAACCGGCTTGCTCCATATGGAGCTGGCAGAGGGACTCGAACCCCCGACCTGCTGATTACAAATCAGCTGCTCTACCAGCTGAGCTATGCCAGCACTTCTCCTTTCAGAGAGACCCTGACCAAGAAAACCCTTCCTGATCCCGGGGTGGGAACGCATCGTGGTTTTTGGCCAGACTCAAAAGTTAGGACGGCTCCCGGCGCAAGTCAACTCCGAGCGTGATGAACCATCCGTGAAACTGTCACCCCTCTGAATCTTCTGAAGGCTTGCGACTCACGGCATATCGCATAGCCTGAATGATGACGAACAGCGCCAGAAGGCCCAGTATGGCACCACCCCAGGCTTGCAGATAGCTACTGACAATTTCCCAGTTTTCTCCCAAGACTACGCCGGCAATGGTCAGCAGAATACACCAGGCAGCCGAACTGACTGAGCTCCAAAGCCAGGTCTTGCCAACATGCATATGGGCCATACCCACCGTCAGCGAAATCACGGATCGAAGCCCGCTCAAAAACCGGTTGGCCGCCACCAGCATAAATCCCTGCCGCTGCAACCGTTCGCGGACACGAGAAATTCGCTTCTTCGGTAGCCACCGGTAGCGCTGCGGATCCAGCAACCCAACTCCCACTCGATGGCCAATGTAATACATGGACATGAAGCCCAACGTCCCTCCAATCGTAGCCAGCACGGCAACCAGGGATGCATTTAATAAGCCTAGTCCGGCCATGTAGCCTCCGAAAACCACGACCATATCGCCAGGAATAGGCGGGAAGACGTTTTCCAGCCAGGCAATCCCAAGGATGAGGCCGTACGCCCACACAGACGGGAGTGTAGTCATCCAGGCAACGATGTCGAGTAGCACGTCTGCCATCAATCAGCCGCTTCGATCAGGCAGACGGCATAGGCGGCCATACCTTCTTTCGTCCCCACGAACCCAAGTCGCTCGGTCGTGGTCGCCTTTACGGAGACAGCGCCTACTTCAAGGCCGACTGCAGAGGCAATATTAGCTCGCATGGTGTCGATGAAGGGTCGTAGCTTGGGTGCCTGGGCAGCAACTGTGGCATCCACATTCACGAGCCGAAATCCTGCTTCGGCAACCCGCCGAATAATTTCACGCAGCAATTCCATGGAATCAGCGTCCTTGAAAGCCGGGTCGGTGTCGGGAAAATGACTTCCAATATCCCCCATCGCCGCGGCGCCCAGGAGGGCATCCGTGATCGCGTGAAGCAATACGTCGGCATCCGAGTGACCATCCAGTCCCTCGGTGTGATCAATGGTGACGCCGCCAAGAATCAGCGGACGACCCTCTACAAGCCGATGTACATCGTATCCGAATCCAACACGCATGGCTATCGGGTCTCCTGCCCCACGATCTGCTCCCGCTCTTCCATTGCCAGCACTTGCTCCCATTCAGGCCAATAGCGGATAGCGGAATCCCAGTCTTCGGGCGTCGTTATTTTCAGGTTCATCGTGCTTCCGGGTACCGGAATCACATTCTGGTCGAGCCGCTGAACCAAATCCACATCGTCGGTCGCGCTCCACCCTTCTTCGTCGGCACGCTGGTGCGCCTTGCGGATCCATTCGGTACGGAAGCCCTGCGGCGTCTGTACGCGCACCAGCTCTTCCCGCGGCACTGTCTCCCCAAAAATCACCTGGCCTTCGCTCCCCTTTATTTTGCGGACCGTGTCGGTAATCGCCAAGGCCATTGAAGCAGCACCGTTCAGTCGTGTTTCATCGATGACTCGTTGCACAGACGACATCCGGACGAAAGGCCGCACCGCATCATGGATAAGCACCACGTCTACGGAGTCCGGGACAATCTTGAGTGCTTCGCGAACCGATGCCTGCCGGGAATCCCCGCCAGCTACAACCTCCAATATCTTCGAGATGCCGACGCGTCGCAGCTCCTCCCCCAGCGGCTCAACGGCGTCCGCTGGCGTCGCTACGATGATGTGGTCTACCTGCGCGTGGCGCTCGAATACCAATAGCGTCTGAACCAGAACCGATTTGCCACCGAGGACCCGGAATTGCTTCCGGTGCCCTCCCATCCGCGTGCCTTGGCCCGCAGCGGGAACGATGACAGCAACCTGTTCCTTGGTCGACATAATGATGGTGGCGGATCCCCGAGCAGCAGCCCCGGCTGTCAACCGGGCGTGAGCACTCTCGAGATCAGATGATGAGCATTGCGTCACCGAAGGAGAAGAGGCGATACTTCTCTTTAATGGCAACGTCGTAGGCTTCGCGCATGAAATCATACCCTGCAAAAGCAGCTACAAGCATCATGAGCGTGCTTCGGGGCATGTGAAAGTTGGTGATCAGCCGCTCTGTAATGTGGAATTCGTAAGGCGGATAGATGAACTTGTCCGTCCAGCCGATATTCGCCTTGAGATTATACGCGGCGGAAAGGCTGGACTCGATAGCCCGGACTACCGTCGTACCGACAGCCGTCACATTGTTTTCTGATGACGACAAGGCGACATTCGCACGCCCGGCGACTTCCGGCGTCACGTGATAGAACTCACTATCCATGCGGTGCTTGGTCAGGTCCTCGACCTCAACCGGGCGGAACGTGCCAAGGCCCGTGTGAAGTGTTACAGGAAGCACATCCACGCCTTTCTTTTCCAGAGAGCCGATCAGGCCCGGCGTAAAATGCAGGCCAGCAGTCGGAGCAGCGACAGCTCCGCGCTCAGCAGCGAACATGGTCTGGTAACGCTCCCGATCCTCGGGCTCCACTTCGCGTTTGAGGTACGGAGGGATGGGGGTCTCGCCGATCTCATCAATCTTGTCGTACAGCTCGTCGTTGCTGCCTTCGAAGACAAAGCGGATCGTTCGACCGCGCGAAGTCGTGTTGTCGATGACCTCGGCGATCAACCCGTTCTCGAAGTAGAGTTTGTTGCCAATCCGGATCTTGCGGGCAGGATGCACGATCACATCCCAGAGACGACTTTCGGAATTGAGTTCGCGAAGAAGGAATACCTCGATACGAGCGCCGGTTTTCTCCTTATTGCCAAACAGGCGTGCTGGAAACACCTTGGTATTGTTGACCATCATCACATCACCCTTCTTGAAGTAATTCCCGATATCGGAGAAGGTGTGGTGTTCGATGGTATGGTCGGCCCGGTTGAGCACCATCAAACGCGAGGAATCGCGGGGCTCAGCGGGATATTTGGCAATGAGTTCTTTTGGGTATTCGTACTTGAACTGGGTGAGCTTCATGCGGCCTTACAGGGCTTAAAAGAGTCTGGAAAAGAAGGGAGCAAAGAGCGGGTGGAAGCTCCCGAAAAAAGGCCCGCAAATATACATGCGTTTTAAGCCTGCTCCAAACCGGGTTGCTGCCCCGGCTTAGGGGAAAACGATGAATTCCCGGCTTTCAGGGGTCTTGAACGCGGCCAAGGGAGGCGCTACTATAGGCAGGTACGGTTCCATGATATCCAACCATCGACATACCGCCTTATCAGGTGTCCTCGCTTTTGTATTCGGCATCCTGATCACCACGTCAGGGTGTGATGCTGGCCTGGAACCGCCGGAAGATGCTGGTTCTGGCACCATCAACGGCACCATCACTTATATCGGGGACTGGCCTCCATCGGAGCAGCTGGAAGATCTTCGCTTCATTGGTATGCGATTCGTACCGCAGGATACCACCGACTTTTTTCGGCTGAATGAAATGGTGATCAGCGAGCGGCTTCCGGACAATGTGGAGATGCACACGTTCACCATGAAAGGCGTGCCCACCGGGACCTATTTCTACTCCGGCGTTGCGCAGAAATATGCGAGCGACCTGCTTGCCTGGCGCCCGGTTGGCCTCGTAGAGTCGGATGGAGGCGTTTTTACGGTTCAGCGAGGAGGCAACGTTGCCATCCAGATCATGGTCGACTTCGCAAACCCACCTCTTTTCCCGCCTCAATAATCGCCCTAATGATCGCCGTAATGATCGCCTCACTCACATTCATGGAAAAGCTGGCAGGTCGGTCGATGAGCATCGTCGCCTTGGTAGTCTTGCTCATGGGCGTACGCGATGTCGCCGGACAGTCGCTTTCCGGGCAGATATTGGACGAGTCCAGCAATCCCATGCCGGGTGTGAATGTCTTGATTGAAGGAACGTCCAAAGGAGCCGCCTCGGATACACAGGGTCACTATCGCATTGACGACTTGGCTCCAGGCGTGGTCGTGGTTCGATTTTCGGCCATTGGCTTTCATGTGGAAACGCGCACCATCCGGGTGATCTCTGGAGAGACGACAACGCTCGATGTGGAGATGCGCTGGAAGACGCTGTTGTCCGATGAAGTCGTGGTGACGGCTTCGCGACGCGAGCAGCCGACGTTGTCCGTTCCTGTTTCGGTATCGGTTCTGTCTACGCAGGATCTGATACGCCGTAATACGGTCGTCCTCGACGAAGCGCTCAGGACCGTCTCGGGTGTCAACATTCTGGGCAACCAGATCAATGTCCGTGGATCCAGCGGATTCGCCTACAACACGGGTAGCCGGGTCCTGCTGATGCTGGATGGCATGCCGCTGCTGACGCCGGACTCGGACGGGGTCCCGCTGGAAGCTTTGCCGACATCGGAAATCAA
>JAURNP010000164.1 GCA_030830105.1 Rhodothermales bacterium
CTGGTTGAAACAGGACCACGGCTGGTTCGAATTCACGCTGTATGGATTGCAGCCCTTGGACATGCAGGCTCCGCTGTCCCATGTCTCGTATTTCGAAGCTGATGCCTATGCTCGCTGGAAAGGCTGTCGATTGCCTACAGAGTTCGAGTGGGAGCACGCGGCCGCCGGGCGGGCGATGGCAGGTCAATATTCGGATGAGCGGGTATTTCACGCGGCCTGGCCCGGCAACTCGGATGGAAATACCCCCGTTAGATCCGGGGACGGAGACGGAAGTGCAATTGCTGAGTTGCACACCATGTTTGGCACCAGCTGGGAGTGGACCTCCAGTCACTATTCCCCTTATCCAGGCTACAAGCCGGTCGACGGTGCTCTTGGAGAGTACAATGGTAAGTTCATGGCCAATCAGTTCGTCCTCAAAGGCGGATCTTGTGCCACGCCGTCCAATCACATCCGGCGCACTTATCGGAATTTCTTCCCCTCAGATGCACGTTGGCAGTTCACGGGTGTTCGTTTGGCCCGGACTATCTGAGCGCAGTAGCGCTTCGAAGACTAATCGTACCCAACACTGATCGCCATGCAGGAATGCATTGCCACCAACCCCGAGCCATACCTATCACATGCACGATTCCGTCAGTGAGTTCGACTTATTCCTGGATCTGGAACCACAGACAGATTCCATGGAGGACGATGTTTGGGCGGGCCTTCAGGATCAGCCGCGATGGTTGCCTTCAAAGTACTTCTACGACGCACGTGGATCGGCTCTTTTCGATCAGATCTGTGACTTGCCGGAATACTATCCAACTCGTACCGAAGCCGGGATTATTCGAAATATCCTGCCTGAACTGAACGCTCGGCTTTCAAACCCAACCATCATGTTGGAGTACGGCTCGGGTAGCTCGACCAAGACACAGCTCCTGCTGGAAAACCTGGGTGCGTTGACAGCATACGTGCCCATCGATATTTCCCGTGGGCACCTTCTATCTACCGGGCAAACGTTGGCACATCGCTACCCGTCGCTGCGAATCCTGCCCGTTTGCGCTGACTACGGGCAGCGGATTCCATTCGATTGGGAGGCCCCTGAACTGGACGAACTGGGTAAAGCGGCACGCATGATTTTTTTCCCGGGATCGACCATTGGCAATTTCACCCGAGCCGTTGCCAAGGACTTCTTGAAACGAATGCGTGCCTTGCTGGATGAAGGAGGCTACCTCCTAATCGGCGTCGATCTCGTTAAGGACGCCACCATCCTGGAAGCGGCTTACAATGACAGTGCTGGTGTGACGGCCGCCTTCAACCGCAATATGCTCGATCATATCAATGCGCGGATTCGGACAGACTTCCAGTCGGAGGCCTTCAAGCATCTTGCCGTCTGGGACGCCTCTGAGAATCGTATTGAAATGCGCCTTATCGCCTCAGAAGCCATGGACGTATCTTTGCCGCAGGGATCCATCTCCCTCGAGAAGGGCGACTATATCCGAACCGAATACTCGCACAAGTACCATGTAGACGACTTTGGAGACCTTGCACGTCAGTGTGGATTCGCGACGGAGCACGTCTGGACCGACGCTAACCGTTGGTTTTCTGTGCAGATGCTGAGAGCCGACTGATTCTTTGACCCTTTATCCGCAATCCTTGGTGCGAGATCCTCGGACGGTACCTGCCAAGCCTTGAATCGGAACGCCTCAGTGCTGCCGAACGGCCATGGTCATTCTACCAGAGGCCACCATCGCACCTGCTTCGTCAACAATATCCACGGACCAGACCTGGATGGTGCTACCGAGCCGCAAGGCTTTTGCCGTGGCCTCCACATGTCCATCCTTTTTGGCGGAAAGATGATTGATGTTGAGCTCCACGCCTACACAATAGGCGTCATCTCCTACGCTCCAGTTTGCCGCTACACTGGCAATGGTCTCAAGAAGGGCTGCTGAAGCTCCACCGTGCAGAAGACCCAATGCCTGTGTCGTACGCTCGTCCACTGGCATGGAAGCCGTCATGGTGTCATGTGTGATCGCAATCACCTTCATGCCGAGCAGACCTACCAATCCGTCCAGGCTGAACTGATTGATGACCTCCAGGTCGGCGGGCTTTTTCCAGATGGATGACATAGAACTGAGGTATTGTTGGGGTCGTGAGGTCTTGGATTCTCGGGATCGTGCGATCGTGTGCTTCCTGGAGTAACCAGCGCATGTGACTACATGGCCGAACTTGGACCAAAGATCATGTCTGGATGACACCGGGACTGAAGGGAGGTACATCCGGATTGTGATCAGCCACCTCGAGTCCACGCGAGATCCAGCTTCGCGTATTCACCGGGTCGATGATCTCATCCACCCAGAGTCTGGCCGCAGCATAATAGGGTGTTGTCTGTTCGTCGTATCGTGCCTGAATCTTCTTCAAGAGTGTGGATTCCTCGTCAGCAGTCATTTCCTTGCCAGATCGCTCGGCTGCCGCCTTCTGGATTTGGAGCAGCGTCTTCGCAGCCTGCTGTCCGCCCATAACGGCAATACGCGCTGTGGGCCACGCACAGATCATCCGAGGATCATAAGCCCTGCCACACATGGCATAGTTGCCTGCGCCGTACGAGTTGCCCACAATAACCGTGAATTTGGGCACCACGGAATTTGAAACGGCATTGACCATCTTCGCTCCATCCTTGATGATTCCGCCGTGTTCGGCACGCGACCCTACCATGAAGCCTGTTACATCCTGGAAAAACACCAAGGGAATACGCTTCTGGTTGCAGTTCATGATGAACCGGGCCGCCTTGTCCGCAGAATCAGAATAGATCACGCCGCCAGCCTGCAGTTCATCAGTCCCTGCTTTCACACCAGCACGGGCTTTGACAATCTGTCTCTGATTGGCCACGATTCCGACGCTCCACCCGTCAATACGGGCATACCCTGTCAGAATAGTCTGTCCGTATCCCTGCTTGTACTCTGTCCAGGACCCGGCGTCTATCACACGGGCGAGTACTTCCTTCATATCGTATGGATCGGCGCCCGATACCGGCATGAATCCGTGGAGTTCGTCCCGACTTTGGGCCGGTTCAATAGCCGTAACGCGGTCAAATCCCGCCGAATCGCGCTTACCCGACCGACCAATCAGGTCACGGATAGTGCGAATGGCC
>JAURNP010000165.1 GCA_030830105.1 Rhodothermales bacterium
AAACATGAAGATGATCATGATCAGCGACCCGAGCACCGCATTGAGGAGCAGTGCTCTGTTGTCGGAAAGCAGAAGATGCTCTCGTTTGACAAATAGCCTCCCGGCAAACCCTGCCACGGTAACCATCAGCGGGAATACCAGCAGTTCGATCGCTGTGGCCGTATCGACATCTTTGTCCAACAGAGCCATCAAGCCAAGGAATCCTGCCGAGAACGCTGCAAAAACGAGCCCGACCTTGATACTGGTTCCTTTCCCGAGAAGTGTGACCTCGAGTGTGTGCAGCAACACTCCAATGACACCGACAACCAAGAGAAGACCTCCAGGAATGAGCAGTACCATGGAGGCGGTTTCTCCCAGGGCGCCAGATACCAGCAGACTCAATAGGGACAGTACAGCGCCAATCGTCAAGCTGGTAAGCGCTGCCGTGTTTCTGAGAAGGGCGCGCCGCCCGGAGTAATCCCTGTCCAGCATCCATGTCAGGAAAGTGCGGTACTGATTATTCAGTCGCGGCAACCCGGTTCGAACAAAGTTGTCTCCGACTGGCTTCAGAACGTAGCGATGAAGTGCGATGATGGTCGGGGTTGCGATGGCAATGACCAGCAACGTTTTCCAATTCGAAATGCCCAACATCAATCCCAACAGGAATATGATGCCTACACTCAGCCTCTTGACCAATAGAGGGCGCTGAGGACGCGGCTCACTGTCCAGACGAACAAAAATGCCCGTGATTACCGGGTTGATGATGATGGCCACAAACAGAGAGCAGAGCAGCGTTACGATCAGGGTAAGCGGCATCCAGCCCATGAACTCACCGATAATACCAGGCCAGAAAAGCATGGGAACGAAAACAGCAACAGTGGTTGCCGTGGACGCGATCACGGCACCGGCCACCTCGGCCGTTCCTTTTCTGGCGGCCTCGAAACGCGAGTATCCCTCTTCTCGGAACCGGTAGATGTTCTCCACGATCACGATGGCATTGTCGACCAGCATTCCCAGGGCAATGATCATCGAGAAGAGAATGATGAAGTTCAGAGTGTACCCAAGTGCCTGGAACACGATGAACGAAATCAGCATCGACAGCGGAATGGCTATCCCAACAAGCGTAGCGTTGCGTACGCCCAGGAAGAAGAGCAGGACGACGATGACAAATATCAGACCGCTGATGATGTTGTTTTCGAGGTCCTTGATCAGGTCCTCAACAAAGACGGATTGATCTCCCGTGATGATTACCTGCGTGCCGGAGGGGAAGGTATACCCGTCGAGTACGTCCCCAACTGCATCAACGGTTTCGAGAATATTGTCTCCTGAGCGCTTCTTGACGTTGAGTGAGATGACCTGATTGAACCCTTGCTGCTCATCCGGAAGATCATAGAGTTCGTCATTGGCGTCTTCTTCCTTGAATATGGCGAGGCGTGAGTAGGAAACACGCTCGGCAAATCCGAAATCCACATTGGCGACGTCACGGACGTAGACGGGCACGCCACCAGGACTGGCAATGACAAGATTATTCAGTTCGTCCGGATCCTGAATTTCTCCGTCAATGCGCACCAGGTAATTGAGCTCATCGACATCGATGGATCCTCCTGGAACGTTGGTGTTCTCATCGAACACAGCGTTGACCAGATCCATGTACGTCAGATTGTAGCCCTGGAGTTTTGCCAGGTCCACGTTGATCTGCACCTCCCGATCCAGCCCCCCGATCACATCTACTTCAAGGACACTTTGTATCCCTTCGAGTTCATCCTCCAGGTTTTCGGCAACCCGCTTCAGGCGGGTCAGTGGATAGGAGGCCGACAGGTTGATGGTGAGGATGGGGAACTGAGAGAAGTCAATTTCAGAGACGAAGGGTTCCTCCACGTCGGACGGAAGGTCTGACTTCGCGACGTCCACCTTGTCACGCACCTTGGAAAAGGCCTCATCTATTGAGATATCCGGTTCGAATTCGATTATGATACTGGAGACGCCTTCCGTTGAAGTCGACCGAATCTCCTTGATCCCGTTTACACCCTGTATCTCGTTTTCGATTTCTTGTGTGATCAGGGATTCGACATCATCTGGGGAGGCACCGGGGTAGATCGTCGTGACGACAATCTGAGGAACCTCGATGGATGGGTTGGCCTCCTTGGGAATAGTGACGTAGCTGTATACGCCTCCAAACGTCAATACCGCTGTCAGGACCAGAATGGTCGTACGGTATTTGATGGCTGTATCAGTAATTCTCATGTGGAATCAGGCAGAAGTCGTTCCGGGGTAGGAGCAGGAGTGAAGGGACGAGGTCAGGATGAGGTAACTTCGATAGCGTCGCCCTCGGTAACCGAGGTTTGTCCTGCAATGATGATCTCCTCGCCACCTTGAAGGCCGCTGGACACCACGGTACGACCGTTGTAGGAAGGACCAAGTACAATGGGTCGTCGCTGAGCCACCTTGCCGTCGGGTGAATCGACCGCCAGGTACACTGACATTCCATTCTCATCCCGAAGTATGGCCGTTTGGGGCACGACGATCTGATTCATCATGACCTGGCGGGTCACCTCCAGATCGGCAATCATAGCGGGTTTCAAGACGCCTGATGGATTGTCGATGGCAATTTCGATGGAGAATGTCCGATTCCGTGGATTAATAACGCTTCCGACGAAGGAGACCGTCTTTTGCATTTCTCCACCAGCGTAAGCGCGGAAAGAGATAGTGACTGGAGTGCCCCGGCGAATGTCGGCAGCGTACGTCTCAGGCACTCCTGCCACCACTTTCAGATTACGTGTGTTCACGACACGGAGCACTGGGGAGCCGGGCATGACCTGTTCACCAGGATTCATGAAGCGCTCTTCCACCGTTCCCGGGAAGGGAGCGCGGACATACGTATTCTCCAGCTGCTGCTGTGCTTGGGCCACAGCTGCTTCAGCCTGCGCAAGAGCAGCACGAGCCTGATTACGCTGAGTGAGAACACCCTCGTATTCCAGCGCCGAAATGATGGAATCCTGATAGAGCGGTTCTTGGCGTCTGAGCGTTTCCTCAGCCAAATTAGCCTGGGATTCGGCCGATGAGAGATTTGCATGAGCCTGGTCCAGCGCAGCACGCACCAGGCGATCATCGAGGCGAGCCACCACTTCTCCTTCTTCGATCTGTGTGCCGACCTCTGCAAGATAGGTCAGTGACCCTGCAGCCTGAGCCGAGAGTGACGCGTCCTCTGGGGCCGAAACGTTGCCCGTCATCGGGATGATCTCCTCAAACGTGGCCAGCTCGAGCATGCGGGTACTCACGCGCACCGAACGGACTGTTCTGGCGTCAGCAGCACTGTCATTATTGGTGCTAGCTTCCGTTGTGGATGCTGTCGATTCGCTCCCATCCGATGCAGGCGCATCGGAACACCCGGCAAACAGAATGGCAGCGAAAAGTGCTGCGGCAGCATATTGGGCGAAACGGTTCATGATAGAAATGGAGTAGGGTATCATTTCAAGGGGTGAATTCATTCGGAGTCTTCAGGTCGTACGGAACGGCCGATAGCGGCTTCATAGGTGCTCTGGGCTACAAGCACGTCGTGAACAGCCTGAAGGAAATTCAATTGGGTCTGATCGAGCTGGTCAGATGCTTCTCGGACTTCAAGTGGCGTCGCCACTCCTTCCCGAAGACGGGTCTCTGCGTATTCGAAGTTCAGCGTGGCATTCGCCAGATTCTGTTCCTGCGTCTGCATCCGTTGATGAGCCGACCGTAAGCTGCGTAGGTT
This sequence comes from Rhodothermales bacterium, assembly GCA_030830105.1. Lineage (GTDB taxonomy): Bacteria > Bacteroidota > Rhodothermia > Rhodothermales > UBA10348 > JAAZVD01. Next base: position 3,722 of record JAURNP010000165.1, read on the forward strand.
TTGGTCGATTTCGACGCGGATGGAACGAGTCAGGAATTCCAGATCATTTTCGGCCTGCTGGATGGCAATTTTTCGTTGCTGGATGCGGCGGTGGGTGGCCAGGCCATTGAAGATGTTCCAGCTCAGGCTGAAACCGACGCTGGTGCTGCGGTCCCAGTAGGTATCGTCGAAGTACCCCAGTTCTGCGGAGGTGAATTGGAAAGGATCTCCGCCCACGGAATTATAGGTCAACCGGTTGTCGGGGATATTTCCGAGCACATTGAAATTGGCAAAGGCATTGATGGTAGGTATGTACTCGGACTTCACAACGGCCAACTGGATCTTCTCGAGCTCAATGCCAATTTCGGCTTGCGTGAGATCGGGCCGACGTGAAAGGGCCTCCAAAGCTGAATCATTGCTCGAATCGACCAGATAATCCGTGCGCATGGCCGCCTCGAGGTTGCCTCGCAGACTGATCGAATTCTCTGCATCCATGCCCAGCAGCAGTTTCAGGTTGTCCTTCGTCGCATCACGTGTGATCTCGGCCTGAACGAGCGCCGTCTCCAAGTTGGATACTTCTACCTCGGCAGAAAGGCGCTGGAACTTGGGCGCGACACCCTGGCTCACCTGGCGCGATACCTCTCTCAGCGTTCTACGGGAGCGCTCCACACTACTCTGGCTCACAGCAACCTGGGACTCTGCCAGTAGGGCAGCATACCAAGCGTTCTTGACATCGCGGACTACAATCTGCTCCTGGCGACGGAATCCTGCTTGATTGAACGGAAGCAACCATTTGGAAGCACCGTACGCTCCCATGATCACACGTCCATCCAGCAGTTTTTGGTTGATGGTCAGACCGGCCAGGTAGACACTGGGTACTGCAAAAGGGTTGTCGCTATCCTCGAAGGTCACGCCTGCGGCCTCCAGACCCTGGGACTGGCGGAAAAAGAATTCCTGGGCGGAGATGGGATCGGTGCTGACGTTGCCGTCGGTTCGTGCCTGCTCGTTGAACGCCAGCCAGTCGAGGAATCCCAGAGATTGGAAGAGGCCGCCAGCCTGCGAGCCGGCGAAAGGATTCGCCTGTCTGATGTT
>JAURNP010000166.1 GCA_030830105.1 Rhodothermales bacterium
CATGCCGCTGCTGACGCCGGACTCGGACGGGGTCCCGCTGGAAGCTTTGCCGACATCGGAAATCAAACAAATTGAAGTCCTGAAAGGCCCTGGTTCCGCCCTGTACGGAGGCGGTGCCCTTGGCGGCGTGGTCAATGTGATCACGCGGGACTTTCCGGATGTAGCGTCAACTTCTGAGATTTGCTCCTTTGCCGGAGTATGGGATCCCGTGCGACACGAAGTCTGGCGAAGCGGGTGGAAACACGGCGATGAGTATCGGCCATTCTGGGGAGTTTCGGCTTCGCACGCCGCCCGAAAATCTCCGACAATGGCCTGGTGGACCAGCCTGACCTTCCGGCGTGATGCCGGGTACTTGGCCCTTTCAGGACGGGATGTCTTTCATGGATTTGGCAAGCTTGCTTGGCAGCCCTCCCCTTCCCTGCGGGTCGAGAGCCTGCTGGGCATCATGGCCAGGCAACGCGACAACTTCATTTTCTGGGAATCGGCTCGCAATCCTCTTAGTCCCGGCAGCGTCAATTTGGGCGATGCTCCGGATCCAAATGCCTCACCGAACGGGGTGAACGACGATTTCGTGCGTCAGATTTCGTTCCTCCCGGTAGTACGGCACATGGTAAGCACGACGTTCTTCCATGAGTTTCGTCTGCGTGTTTTCGGTACGCTGCTTCAACCAATCGACAACGATACCGGTGAACGAAAAAGCGTGCAAGAAGGTACGCTGGGCGCTCGCTACGGCGGGGAATGGCAGGGTACCTGGATTCCCAAGGATTCTCGACGCGTCACCGTCGGGATATCCCGAGATGCGTTGACCACCAAGAGCTCATTCTTCGTTACCACGGACGGCGACGCTATCGGCGGCCAGCCCGAGCAGGCCGCTTTTGTGCATCTCGAGGAAGCCATCCGGGAAGACTGGCAGGTGGTTGCCGGCCTGCGATATGACCACTACCGTATCGATGCCGCTGAATCCGAATCGCGCCTGAGCCCGAAAGTCAGTCTGGCATGGACCGGAGTGCCCAACAACACCTTCCGGGCGGCGGTCGGTGATGGATTCCGGGTCCCTTCCTTTGCCGAGCGGTTCACCGATAACCGGGACTACCTGCCAATCATCAGGAATCTGGAGCTGCGTCCCGAGGTGAGCAGAAGCTTTGAAGTCGGCTGGCGCGGTGTCATCCCTGAGCGACGATTTGGTGCTTTCTCGTGGGATATCTCCCTCTTCCACAACAACTATCGTCGCTTTATCGAGCCCCGTCTTGTGCCAGAGGAACAGGCCTTCCAGTTCATCAACCTGGACAATGCCACGATACGAGGCAGCGAAGTCATGCTGGAGTGGGCCGATCGCTCCAGTAACTGGTCGGCATCGCTGGGACACACGTGGCTGCTTACCGAGGAAAACAACACGGGAGATGAATTACCCTTCCGTCCCGATCACCAGATCGTGGCTACGCTCGAAACGTCCGCCTTGCCCGTCGTCCGGATCGGTGCTGATTATCGATTCTTGACCGAACCGGGGCGCGTGGAGACGGATTTCGCCCGGTTCGTGACCGACGCTGATCGAATGGTGGATACCAAAGTCCTTGATTTGCGTGTTTCGGTCGATCGCGGCGCTTTCGGATTCCGGTTCCTCATCCAGAATGCACTGGAGTACCACTACGTGGATCGACCCGCCATTCTCGGCGAGCCCCGCAGGTTCACGTTTCAGGCAACCTGGAAGCGGTAGCTCCAGCCTGAACACCGGCATCCGACGGGCCCAAAGACTTCGATCTACCAGCCCTTCGCGTTGCGGAGCGACGTCACGTGCGCGGTATGGTGCTCGCCATGCCACGCATAGTTCTGCAGCAGCATGTCGACAGACATTGAGCTATTCTCGGGATGATCCAGTGTGCGCACCCACTGCTCCTCAGTCAATTTCTTCAGGAACGCGACCCAGCGCACATGTAATCCATCCAGCAGATTCAAGGACACCTCCACCGGGACGTCAAAAGTGTCTGGCAATTCTGCCCAGAGGGCCTCGTTGTAAGCCGTAATGCGAGGATGGTCCTCTGTCAGCGCCAGGCGGAATCGAATGAACGCGTTGGCGTGGCTGTCGAAAACGTGATGCACGACCTGCCGCGAGGACCAGCCACCGTCGCGATACGGTGTATCGAGCTGAGCATCATCCAGGCCTTTGACGGCCGCGCGCAGCGCGGCCGGAGCACGTTCAATGGAAGCGATGTACGCCTCTCGATCCGATGCCGACGGATTTGGTTTGAATACGAACGGCCCGTTCGGGTAGCGCGGATCCATGTAGCTAAGAGGTCAGGATCAGAAGGGTTTCGTGATGCCCGTCCATGCAGCCAACAGGATCAACAAGATGGCTATCCACCATCCAATCCCTGCATCAAATCGTTTTGACAGAGCCGGAAATGCGCCCAAGACCGCAAAGAGGACGACTTTGAAAACTACCCAGCCTGGCCATGGCCACATGATTCCCAATCGGGCGAGCATGCCGAATCCAGCCAGAAGGAGCAAGAAAAGCCCAATGCCATGCAGGATAGCCAGCATGCGCGGACGCTCACCCGTTCCCGTTTGACGATGCATGAGAATTCCTGCAAGCGAAGATGTAAGAAGAACGAGACCTACGATGTGCAGAACGTTGTAAAAGGCGTGAGACATGACGTCAGTGGGATTGGTGATCGGCTGGGACGGAAAATATACTCGAATTCCCATGCAGGTATGAAGCCACCTCAAAGATGGCTTGAGGCAGATCTGGCCCGGGTATCACCCAACGCTCGGGGTAACCGATGCAGTGGATACGCACATTGAATTCCGAAAGTCCAGGGGGTATCGTCGGCTCTCCCTCACGGTCCGAAAGCACAAATACATGGTCGGGTGCGGCACTGGCCAGCTTGGCATGATCAAGCGGTACGGTCGGATCGCCACTTTCGCGTAAAACATCCAGTCCCGCGGCTCGGTCAATGATGTCCGGTATCCAGCCACCCGGAGACCACAACATATCCTGGGATTCCTGGACCACAGCTACGCGTGGCAACACGTGCGGCGGGGCGGCTCGGGGAATCCCGATTTTCTCGCGCAGTTGCCTCAGGGAGGCTTCCTGCTGGCCCAGGATGAGCATGGTTTCCCCGAGCCGCCCCGCCGCCTTTCCCAGGGACATGACACTGGTGAAAACCTGCTTCAATGTTGCAGGCGCCCATTCCGATGCCCGTTCTGCTACAAATGAATCAGACGGCTCATCGCTCGGACATATCGCCTCCAGCCAGGTGCGAACGACATCTTCAGCCTGGAAGTGAAGCATCATGAGATAGGAGGGCGCTGCCGATGAAACGGCGTCTTGGATTGATAGAGGTTTGCAAGCGAAAGCACTGCTTCATCCTTGTACAGCCCGCCAAGGATCGTGAATGATACCGGTCTGCGCCGGGCCGAGGACGAAGCGTCCTCGAGCGGCTCAAACCCGTTGGGCATGGATATACTCGGGTGGCCAGTCAGATTGGTCTGAGCGTTCCCGCCCCAAGTGGGCGCGACGATAACATCCACATCATCAAAAAGTCGCTTCATCTCTTTCATCAACAAGGCCCTTACCCGGCTTGCGTTGATGTACGTAACCGCCGGGACAAACTGAGCCGCCCGGAAGGAATTGGGCCATGCTCGGGCATCCTGCCTGACCAGCACATCGTCTTGTCCGGACCGTGTCAATCCGTCAAATACTGCAGCCGCTTCTGCGGACAACATGCTGAACAAGGGGCCGACGGGAATATCCGGTAGTTCAACCGGGCGAAGCGTAATGCCCGCGTCCTCGAAGACTCGAAGCACCGCGATGTCGCTGTCCCGCTCCATGGCAAGGTATCCGACACGAAGTTCTTGGGGTTTGTTCAGAGCAGGCCAGGAAAAGGGAGTTGTGATGGTCGTAGGGTCGCCGGGATCACTGGAGTCGTCCGGGTCACCGGAGTCGCGACCGTGAAGGGCACCGAAAACCAGCGCACAACACGCCGCACTGCGGCACATCGGACCGAGCTTGTCGAATGACCAGCAAAGCGTCATGGCCCCGCTCCGACTCACCCGTCCAAAAGTCGGTCTCAGACCCGTCACACCATTTTTCTCCGATGGATTAACAATGGACCCGTAGGTCTCCGAACCGATCGCAAAACCCACGAGACCAGCAGCCACAGCCGCTCCCGGCCCTGCAGACGACCCTCCCGAACCCGCCTCGACATTCCATGGCGTCTTGGTACTTCCGCCGTACCAGACATTGCCCATGGCCAGAGCTCCCGTCGTCAACTTAGCTACCAGCACCGCCCCGGCTGAATCCAGTCTCCGCACAACCTCTGCATCCTGGTCAAACGTCTGATCTTTGAAAGGCATTGCACCCCACGTCGTTGGGTATCCCTCAACAGCAATGACATCCTTCGCACCCCAAGGCACGCCGTGCAACGGCCCTCTCCAATTGCCCGCATCGAGCTCTGCATCCGCAGCTCTCGCCTGCCGGATAGCACGCTCTGGGGTCAACGTGACCACACATTCCAGAACGGGACCGTGTTTACGCAGTCTCTCCAGATAGAGACCAGTTAATTCCTCCGACGTCACCTGACGGGATCGCAACAGAGCAGACAGTTCAGGGACGGACATGAAGGCCAGGTCCTCATCGGACGCGGGACGGGACACCTCGCCTGGTTGCCAGTCAACAGGAGAAGGGCTGGCAATAATGGGAGCAGAACGGCCACCCATAGTGGGGTCAAAGATCAGGGCAGGTGCATCGGAATTCTCCAATGGTACTTCCCGAAGCGCCGCCCAGTCCTGTGCATCCCTTTGGATTCTTTCGAGCATGAGCTCCCGCTCCTGAGGAGTCAGCTTCAAGCCCGCCAGTTTTTCAGCTGCCTCGATAACGTCGAGTGTTATCTCATCGGCCTCTTCTACCTTTGCGTAGAGTATTCCGGGAAAAAGGGCCGATCCGGCTCCAATGGTAGCAGCTGATTCAAGAAAAGAACGGCGTGAAAACATGTCTGGCATCTCCCCATGACGGTAGTACATGATATAAATGTACACGCGCACGCTGTCAACGGCCAGAACAGGGCGTCACTCCCAATCGGATGAGGTGACCAATCGAGATTGAACGGTGGAACCTGACCCTGCCACCTGTGCAGCAGCTCCCAGAGCCATGACCAAGGACATCAGCCAGAGTACGCTAGCTAGCCAGCACCTTTTGGACGTGCGCTGCAACGTTTTCTGCCGTGAATCCGAATCGTTTGAACAGCTCACCAGCTGGTGCGGAAGCACCAAAGTGGTCGACGCCCACGGAAGATCCACCTGCGCCAATCCAGCGCTCCCATCCCATCGTGATTCCTGCTTCGACAGAAACCCGGGCCGTAACGGCCGATGGAAGAATGGCTTCCTGATATGCAGCATCCTGTTTGGCAAACAATTCCCAACTGGGCATGGATACCACGCGTGCCTGCACTTCTTCCCCGTTCAGCGTATCTGCTGCCTCCAGCGCTACCGCCACCTCGCTTCCCGTAGCCATGATGATGGCATCGGGCTGACCGTCCGTGTCTCGAACGATGTATGCTCCGCGGCTCACGTTGGCCACGGTTCTATCGTTATCAGGATTCAGTGTAGGCAACCCCTGGCGACTCAGGGCCAGCAGCGTCGGACCCGTCGTGTTTTCCAGAGCAGCCACCCAAGCGCCTGCCGTCTCTGGACCATCGGCAGGACGAATAAAGGTGCAGTTCGGGATCGCGCGCAGCGCCATGAAGTGTTCGATGGGCTGGTGAGTCGGGCCATCTTCTCCCAACCCGATTGAATCATGCGTGAGCACATAAATGACGGGTTGCTCCATGAGCGCGCTCAGGCGGATGGCCGGTCGCATGTAGTCCGAAAAAACAAGGAATGTGCCACAATAGGTTCTCAGGCCACCGTGGAGCTGCATTCCGTTGCAGATCGAAGCCATCGCGTGTTCGCGGACGCCGAAAAAGAAGTAGCTTCCGTCCGGCGTATCCCGCTGGAAACCCCTGCGGCCCTTGATTTCTGTCTTGTTTGACCCACTCAGATCGGCGGATCCTCCAACAAGATTGGGCATGTGGGCATCCAACGCCGCCAGTACGCTTCCATTGGCACCGCGGGTGGCCACTTTAGAACCCTCCTCGAACGAAGGCATGATCGACGTCAAATCGGCTGGCAGGTCCCCAGCCATCCAGGATGCCAATGCGGCTGATTCTTCCGGATAGGCCTCTGCATAGCGGGTCATCAGGTCATCCCAAGCTTCTCGCTTGGCCTTTCCACGCTCTGCAATCTCCGCCATATGCGTAGAGACATCCCCGGGGATATGGAATGACTCAGATGCCGTCCATCCCAGGCGCTCGCGTGTCAAGGCAATCTCATCGTCTCCCAGCGGCGAGCCGTGCGAAGAAGCCGTGCCCTCCTTGTTGGGACTACCGTATCCGATAACAGTGTGCAAGCGGATGAGCGTCGGGCGCTCAGTATCAGCTTTGGCTTCGCGGATGGCGGCATCAATAGCTTCGACGTCGTTTCCATCTTCAACCTCGAGCACCTGCCAACCGTACGATTCGAATCGACCTGTGGCATCTTCTGTGTAGGCCAGATCGGTTGATCCGTCGATGGTGATACCGTTGTCGTCGTACAGGTAAATAAGTTTTCCAAGTCCGTAATGACCAGCCAGCGAGGCAGCCTCGTGAGAGATGCCTTCCATCAGGTCACCATCAGACACGATGGCGATGGTATGGTGATCGACAACCTTGAATCCCGTACGGTTGAAACGAGCTGCAAGAAACGCCTCGGCAATAGCCATCCCAATTCCGTTTGCAAAACCTTGTCCCAGCGGCCCTGTTGTGGTCTCTACGCCCGTTGTATGGAAGTTTTCGGGGTGACCCGGAGTGCGGCTCCCCCACTGACGGAATTGCTTGATGTCCTCCAGGGTGAGATCGAACCCACTCAGATGCAGCAGCGCATAGAGCAGCATCGAACCATGCCCAGCCGAAAGAACAAAGCGGTCCCGGTTGGCCCAATCAGGGGTGGAGGGGTCGATGCTCAGATTCCTGTGCCAGGCCGCGTACGCCATCGGGGCTGCGCCCATGGGCATGCCTGGATGGCCTGAATTGGCCTTTTGAACGGCATCGGCCGCAAGGAAACGGATGGTGTTGACTGAGAGGTCAGAAAGAGTCATAGTTGACGAATCGGAGGCAGAATCGTGGGACATCTCCTGGACGAGAATCGAGAGGAGACGTGGCGGGAGAAAACTACAAAAGGGTCTCCGGCCAAATGACCATCGTGGAAATCTTTCCCAATGCTTTGCGACCCGGGAAGCTGGAACGAGTGCATGGCATCGCAAAGCGACTCACCACGTCGAACAGCAGGCTCCAACCAACCGATGCGCACCGCGCCGAAGCGTAAGATTCAGCCCTTGTTGGCTTCGGCGGCAATCAGTTCGTTGAGACACACACGCGACTTGGAGTCACTGGCCAAGAACCGACCATTGATCATGACGCTGGGAGTCCCGCGCACACCCGTCTCCACGATCTTGCTTCTTCTCTCCAGGGTTGAACGCTGATTCAGTCCGCGCTCTACACGTTCGCGGAAAACTTCCGGGTCAAGACCAATATCAGATGCCAGTACGGTCACTTCTTCAAGCGACATACCTCCCTGCTTTTGATGCAGGTACTGAGCGTCCAACATTTCGAAGTACATGTTATCCTGGGCAGCCACAGACAAGGCCTCGATCTGCAAAAGCGAGTACTGCCACAACGGAAACGGGATCATGAAGAAGCGGGCATGCTGGCCGCTGTCTTCAACCACCTGCTTCATGATCGGGTGGAAGGTGGCGCAATGTGGACAGTTGGGATCGAAAAACTCAATCACGGTAACCGATGCATCGAAATCACCCAGATACGGATCGGAAATATTCAGCAAGGACAGGTAGTCCTCAACCAGTGCCAGATTCTCGTTGAAGGAGCAATCTTCCGTAACTGCGTCGCTGGATGCCTCAAGAGTAGGTGCTTCCTCCGTTAGGGATAGGGCGAGCAGTGCAACAATCAGGACGGAGAGGCTGGAGAGGCGTAGCATGGAGCGATCGGGAGGTTGAAAGCATCGGATCTGAATGTACGGCAGGAACCCGCAACCTTGAGGGAATGATCCTTACACGAGGGTGGGGGAGGCGCACCGTAGATTCGTGACCGGATTTCATAGATTGACGGTTGTTTGAGCCCTCTTCCTGCCGACTACCTGTTACCGGCCACACGATCATGTTTGATGACGCCACCATGAGCGAAATGCTCCAGAACGATGCTTTCGCGGCCCTCCTCTGGACGGTCGGCATCATTTTTCTCGCCTTCGTGGTGGTCCGCCTGAGTCATCGCATCAGTCGTAAATACTTCGACGCGCCGGAGCAGGTCTATCGTTCAACCAAGTCGGTGCGCAGGATGGTGGTCTTCCTGTCGGTGGTTTCCATTGCCCTCGTCTGGTCACCGGGCTTTGGGGATCTGCTCACCTTGCTGACCGTGATCGGCGCCGGGATGGCTATCGCCTTACGGGAGGTGCTGCTATCCATTGGTGGATGGGCGCGCATCACACTGATGTCTTCTTACACGGAAGGCGACCGAATCGAGATCAACGGCGTTGCGGGAGACGTCATCGATGTCCGCGTCTTGCGTACATCCTTGATGGAAATACGGGGTTGGGTCGATGCTGACCAGAGTACAGGGCGCATCGTCCACATACCGAACAGCTGGATCTTCCTCTACCCCCTGTACAATTACACGCGCTCCTTCAAGTTTATCTGGAACGAGATCCCTGTTACGGTCACTTTCCGCAGCAATTGGCGAGCCGCGCGCGACATCATGATGAAGTATGCCGAGGAGTCAGCGGCAATCGTGGAACAGCAGGCGCGAAAGGAAATCAAGCAGGTTTCCCGGGAATTCCTGATCCACTACTCCATTTTGACACCGTTCGTCTACGTCCGCATCGTCCCCGATGGCGTGCAGCTCACGCTCCGATATTTGTGCGAAGCGAGAAAGCGGCGTGGATCCGAACATGCCCTTAATCTCATGATGCTCGACGACTTCAGGGCTCATCCAGATATTGAACTGGCGCATAGAACCTTGGCCGTGCGTCCGCCTGAAGCTCGCCAGTTCAGTGATTTACCCGACAAAGACGCCGTGTTGGATTAGGCAGGTATTCCAGATCGGGTTGCCCCTACGATCAGGCGAAACTATCTTCCCCGGAATGACGAGAGAAACTCTTCATAGCGCAACGAATTCCTGCGGGTGGTGGTGGCACCATCCGGGCGGGTCGTCGCGTCGCTGAAGGATTTCCGAATTGTCGGAATCCGGCGCTGATCGAGCCCGCTGCCCCTGGTAGTGGGCTTTTTTTGTTGCCCTTTAATTCTGGCCCTCTCGAACTGACTTGCGCTGCAGAATTCGTAACACAATTCATCGCATCAAGCATCGCATCAAGCATCGCATCAAGCATCGCATCAAGCATCGCATCAAGCATCGCATCACGCATCGCATCAAGAATCGCA
>JAURNP010000167.1 GCA_030830105.1 Rhodothermales bacterium
ACCACGTCTCCGGTACCCGGAAGGCATCGAACAACGGGAAGAATTCGAACATGGGCCCATTGAGCAGCGATAGATTCTCGCCCAGCGCGAAAAGAATCATGGCCAGTAAGCCAATGGAAAGCGCCAGGGTTGCTCGGTCACGCACCTTCCAGAAGGCGAGCGCCAGGAAGAGCACCGTGATCATTCCGAAGTAATGTGGACCTCCGGTAAATGTCTTGGCTCCCCAATATGTAGGGCTGGCACCACCATATGCGTCAGCCATCAGTAGGGTAAGCAACTCACCAGGCCCCTGACTCCAAGCCATGGCATAGTCCCAGGCCATGCCCCCTTGCGTTCCACCCGTCGAGGATCCGCGTATGGTGTACGGGGTGATTTCCGCGTGCGACATGTACGGTTGGGCGACCATCATCAGGCCCAATACCGATCCCAGAACCAGCATGCCCGTTGCTCTCAGAAATTCGGCCCTGTCACCTCCGCGCAACGCATGAATGCCCTCTACCAGCCACCAGATTCCGGCTGCAAACGAGACGTAGTAGGTAATCTGGACGTGGCCTGCGCGCAGATTGACAGCCAAAGCGATGGCAAACAACAATGCTGAAACGATAGAACGCTTCTGCATCGTGTAGATAAATGCGAGCAACATCCAGGGTGCCCACGCCAATGCGATGTACTTCGAATTATGCCCTGCGGCAAGGATGACCGGAATGTAGGTCGTGAAACCGTACGAGAGCGCAGCTACTGCGGCAGACAGCGACTCCTTGGTGAGTCGGAACGCAAGCAAATAGGTCCCGATGAGCAACAACCACATGTGGGACGTTGGCCATATCAGCAGGCGCAATTCCCGCATCAAAAGGTCAACTTGCGGCACGCTGAGCTCGGGAGAAATCATGTATCCGGGCATACCGGCAAAAACACGGCCCGCCCACAACGCAACTCCACCCGTCTCTTCTTCCATCTGGAGCATGGACTCTGCCATGGCGCGCCACTGGACCGTGTCGGTTGCAATCAGCTGCCCATCCGAAAAATGAATGGGGGCAAAGAAGACCACGGCAAGCAGCATCAGCAGGCCAATCATGATGGCATGTCTTCGGACCCCGGAGCCTTTATCCCAGAGCCCGAACCATTCGGGAGGTGGGATCTGCTCGGTAGAACGTTTGCGCTGCTTCCTGGACCGTTGTTTTTCGCTCACGGACGCTTCCGATTGGATGGGTGGATGGGAGGCCGCGGCAAACTACGGAACCCGTTTCTGTCCTGTTCCTGAGTCTGGAAGATGGGACTGCATGACGTCCCGCACACATTCCATAAGCTTTGGGATATCGGACCGGGTCCATCCCTGAATATCGATTGGGTCCCCTACTTCGATACGCATGATTCCTGGCCTGGCCGTTCGGGCCTTTTCGTTGAAAAGCGTATGAGCGTTGATGATGGTAACCGGCACAACAGGAACCTGTGCTTCAATAGCCAGCAAAAAAGCACCACGCTTGAACTCGCCCAGCTCGGAGGAATGCGAGCGCGAGCCCTCGGGGAAGATGGCGATGGACACCCCATTTCGGATTCGTTCGCCCGCCACCTTCATGGTTTCAATGCTGCGTTTGGGATGCGATCGATCAATGAACACGGATGGCGAGGAACGAATGGACGCACCGAGGAAGGGGACGCGCTGCAGCTCGGCCTTGGCCACCCAACCGAACGGTACAGGGATGGCCGATCCCACTGCCGGGATATCCAGTGCCACCTGATGGTTGATTGCGAACACGTAGGGCTGATCGGTCGGAAGAGGCGAAGAAAAACGAGTCCGGATACGGATACCCATACCAGTCGTTATGCCAACACCCCAGACGGTTGACCAGAAATTGAATGCCCTGGGATTACTGGTGAACCACATGGTCACTACCGTTCCAACACCGCACACGACCATGACCAGAGAAGTCCACAGCATGGCCCAGACGAAGAATATGCGCTGTAACAGGGTAATCACGGATGAGTCGACATTGGGGCGGAGACGAAACTGGCGTCTGCTGAGCAGGCAATTTGCACAATTCGCGCTTGTTTTGAAAGATCGGTTTATCATCACTGAGTTGCTTGATCCCTTCGATTCCCAAACGATTCTCTTATCATGCGGCGATTTTCCTGCAGTCTACTGATCATGCTTGGCCTCCTCTGCGTCAGCGATTCTGCTACAGCGCAGGTCAAGGGGCTCATCCACGTCGGGCTCACTGGCTCTTCCTACCGCGGCGGAAGTCTCCAGGAAGTGTCTCCAATTTATCGATTCACCGGAGGTGCAGGCATTCGCTATATCTACCCGAGTGGCTTTGAAATGGAGACCGGCCTGGACTACATGGTCAAAGGGGCCGAATTGGAAGGGACGTTTGAGGGTATACCCATCATCGGAGTCTCGGAAATCACGTATCTCACCGTTCCCGTTTTGCTTGGTTATCGATTCAACCAAGTGGGGCGGTATCAGCCGCGTTTGGTTTTCGGGCCGTCCATGTCATTCAAGACCGATGCACAAATAAGCTACCGGGTAGTTGGAGGAGATATCGAACAATCCACAACGGATGATGGCATTTCCGAGCGTGACCTGGGGTGGGTCTTTGGGCTGGACATGAATACCCAGGTTGCTGGAGAGACGCTCACGGGCGGCCTGCGATTGACCCTTGGTAATTCCAATGCCCGTACCGTAGACCCTGAGGTGCTTCACACCACAGTAACCATGGTTGTCGGGATCGTTTTTTAAGCGATGACCAGAGCCTGACCCGCTACGGGAGACGATCCAAAAACTCCAGTGACAAACGCATGACCTCGGACGCAGCAACATCCATTGCCTCCTGGCGCTGCGTCTCAGAGCGGGGTCTGAACGCTCCAAAACCATACTCAGCAGGTGAAGAGAATGGCTGATTCGCCTCCAGTACGGTAATCGGCGCTCCCACTCTGCTGAAGGCCTCATTCCAGTTACACTGATCCGACAAAGCCATATCGGCTACCACGATGCCGGCGATCAGGTCCGTGTCCCACGGGAAGTGCCGAGCCAGCATAGCGGGGCCCTGGCAATCATCCTGCGTTCCGCTGAAGAAAGCCACCAGGACCGTATGAGGGATTGAAGCCCAGGTGCGTTGCATCCCTGCCGCCTTTCGTGTTGCTGCCAAAAGAACTGCCGAAGGAATGGCCAGATCAGATCCATCGGTCCAACTGCCTGCACCTTGCATTCCGGTGGCATCGGCCGGGGCCAGCCAGACCACAACCGAATCCCGCTGTAATGGGTCAGCTCCGGGGATCATTCCTACCACATGCATCGGAGCGGTAGTCGCGCGACGCTCGAGCGAAACACTCACGTTCCAGAGACGATCATCCGAAATAGCATCGTCTTGCCAGATCACGCCTGAAATAGCCGGTCTTTGCGGTGCTCCGGACACCTCAAACGATTGCTGCACATCAACGAGTAGATAGTCCTCACCCCTCGACAATCGCGTCGTATCACCGTCCGCGAACTCAATCCGATGATTGACCACGCGATGGATACTGGCCGCATACTGGGTGCGATACTCACCGGCCAGAACCGGCTGAAGGCCCTGGGCTCGAAGATGCTGAGCCAGGTAGGCAGCCGTTCGCGCAAACCCTCTGGACGCAGTCTGGCGCCCCTCGGTCTCCGCGCCATCCAGAAACGTCAGGTCCGCACGAACCCGGTTTACCTGACGCGCCTCTTCAAGGACCCTGGTCCGCTCCGTAGGCGAGGGCGGAGGCGCGCAGCCACTCGGGAGTAACCCTGATGAAATGAGGAGCGCAGTCAAGACGAACCAAGAAGCTCGCCAAAATCGCACTTCCGCTACGAGACGGAAGGCTCCGGCTTTTTGCATGGATGACCCAGAATGCAACATGGGAGGAAGATACGTGATCTTCCTCCCATGGCGGATAGGTCGCGGCCAATAGATGGTCGGCCGGATGAACGTGCGAACTAGTAATTTCGCGTTTCGACTGAGTTGCCAGCCGCTTCGGATACGCCTGTATCGAAACGATCCAGGGCGCGGCGTACTGATTCACGCTGCGACTCAAGCAGATTATCGGGGATCTTGCGCGCCATGCGATCTCGAATCGGATCAACAACATTGGCTTCCAACGATATCACCAGCTCTTTCTGGGTTACGCTTCGCTGCGTGCGACCAAAAACGTAGCGTAGTCCGAAGAACCACCTTGGCAGGTCTTTCAGAAATGGTACTCCTCGTCGGGAAATAGATTCCTCTGTACTGTACAGACCACCGATAACCGTTTGTTCACCATCAAGCAAGAGCAGCTGAGTATTGGCCAGGCTTCGGTCGATAGTGGGACCGGAGGCTGATGGCCGGCTACCCGACTTTTCAACTTTCACGTTCAGGTGCAGGAATTCTGCAACGGGAGCGCCGAGCGTATCGGCCAGTGGCTGTTCGATGAGCGTTGGCGTCACATCAATGATGATACCCGTCTTGAAATACTGGGTCGAGATGTTGCCAAAAGTGTCGCGGATTTGAACCGGAACATCCGAACCAATTTGTATATCTCCTTTCTGCCCACTCTGAACGGTAACGGACGGATTGGCGACCGTTTCACCGACGCCCGTTGCCTCGGCAAGACGGAACAGGGAGTTCAGATTCGAAAAGTCGATTTCATCGGGCGCAGTGACAATGTCTTCGAAGCCCGAGAACAGATCCTTGGTCTTCAATTGGAAGCTCACAGAGTTCTCCGTGGAGTTGCCACCTGAGCCCTGGCCACCACCGGCAGCAACGCCGTTTTCGGTTCGGTCGAGTCGGTAAAGTTGAATCCACTCGTCATCAATCTCCACGGAATCTGTTTCGGTGAGCGTGTACGACACAAGCATGTCAACTCCCATATCATCCTCGCGCCAGAAGGAAAATTCTGTCGTCTGGCCATCGCTATTTGTCGCTACGTCTTCGATGGTATCTGAGGTACAATCACCAATCAGCAACAGGTCATTCTCAAGGAAGTCGGCCAGATTAAGCGTTTGAACCTTGGCTGCATAAGCAATGGTTTCTTCTACGGCCGCCCTCTGGGCGCCCAGATTGGTCGCGATCACGAGAAGTAATACGGCGCCCGAGACCAGGATCGAAGCGATATGATCAAGTAGGAATTG
>JAURNP010000168.1 GCA_030830105.1 Rhodothermales bacterium
GGACGCCCGCTCATTGGGTCGTTCACTGCGTGCTCGAACGTAACCGGTGTCCATACCCCGTATCACGAGCTTTCCAGGGTCATGCACGAGCATGGAGGATGGTGCTTCGTAGACTTCGCGGCCAACGCACCCTACGAGGACGTCAACATGCATCCGGAGGATGAAATGGAGCGTCTCGACGCCATCTTCCTTTCACCGCACAAATTCCTGGGTGGGCCGGGATCGAGTGGGATCATGGTGGTCAATGCGGATCTGAACAAGAACCGCGTACCCGACCATCCGGGTGGCGGAACGGTGGACTGGACCAATCCTTGGGGCGAGCACCGATTCGTGGAGAACATCGAGGATCGCGAGGACGGTGGTACCCCGGCCTTCATGCAGACCATCCGGGCCGCGTTGGCCATCAAGCTGAAAGAGGAGATGGGCACGGATCGGATCGTGGCACGAGAGCGCGAACTGCTGGCTCAGGCATTCCCGCGGATGCGCGCCATCGCGGGCCTGCACATACTGGCCGACAACGTTGAGGAGCGGCTGGGAGTGATTTCGTTTTACGTCGACGATGTCCACTACAACCTGATCGTCAAACTGCTGAACGATCGCTACGGTATCCAGACCCGAGGAGGGTGCTCCTGTGCGGGCACGTATGGCCACTATCTGCTGCACGTGGACCGAGCGCATTCGAAACGAATAACGGACCAGATCAATAAGGGCTTCCTGGCCAATAAGCCTGGTTGGGTGCGTCTTTCGCTTCATCCGACCATGACGGATGCAGAACTCGACTTTGTCCTGACCGCACTCGAGGAGATCGCTGCCAACGTCAACGATTGGGCCGGCGACTATGATTATAACTCCTCAACAAACGAGTACACGCACAAGCACGGCGAGGACGGCGTGGATGTGTCAGGCTGGTTCGAGTTGGGTCCGAGGCCGGTACCTGCATAGACCGAGCAGTAAGCAGTTGACTGGCCGATTCGTCCGTACCGGAAGACGGCCGTGAGTGGGTGCGTCCAGCAGATAGGACAATGATGCCATCCCGGAGTCACGTCGGAGAACGATGTGCCAACGAGGCTCTGGCCTTTTGGTATCATTCATTCCAAGGGTCAGTAATTATCCTTCTAAGTCGTTTCCTGACAACATGTTACGGAAGTGATAATCTGTATGAATGTAATGGGGAGCTTACGACTTATCAGGCGATCCAGGGTTACTAATTGCACGTACGCAGTGTCTTCAGGGTAGTCAGGCCCGGTTGTTGTCTCTGAATCGGGCAGTTCATTGGACATCTCGTTCTCAACCAAACGACACCGTCATGATTCCAGTACACGCATCACACGCCCGACAGTCTGCCTTCATGCTTCTGCTTGCCCGCTACGTCAGCGGACAGATCACAGAATCCCAATGGGAGCGACTCAACCAGGTACTCGACGCGAAGGGGGTCTCGATAAGTGAGCGGTTGGCAATTGCTCGTATCGTCAATGAGGCATTGGCGGGACGATTGGCCTGGTTATCTGATCAGGAATTGAGTGGTGAGGTGGTGGGCTTGCTCTCGGAACTGCGTGCATCGCAAGCAGCCTGAAGCAGACCATGAACATTGATGGCGACCAGCTTTGGTTTATGGCTCGGTCATCATCAATCGAAGGGAGAAACCCTCCTTTCCGAAACGAAGACGCAACCTGAAGATGTAGAGCTACCTCCTCCAGCTCGTGTGGTCCCTGCAATTTCTAGGTGGGTGGGGCGGGGATCACACCTCTTCAGTTTTGGCGGGAGCAGGCATAGCCTGCTCCCGCTTTGCTTTTGTTCGGGTGTGGCTTTCCGGAACCCTTTCCGCCTGAAGAGGGTCTGTGGAGCATTCCGGTCATTGTGGTCATCCCGATCATTGTGATCATTCCGATCGGACACCCAACCAGTGCCTCTGTCTCATGACTGCATCCACACAGCGATCGAAGGTGATTTCACTTTGTGAAGTCGGACCGCGGGATGGATTCCAGTTCGAATCTGCACCCATTCCGACCGAACTGAAAATCGAGGCGATCCAGGGACTGATCAACGCTGGCCTACCTCGTATCCAGATTACGTCCTTCGTACACCCGGGCCGGGTGCCCCAGATGGCCGATGCGGAAGAGATCGTGGCTGCATTTTCCAACCAACCAGACGTCACCTGCACCGGACTGGCCTTGAATGAGCGGGGCGTTGAGCGGGCAGCGGCCTCGGGACTGGGCAACGTGGATTTGTCCATTGCCACGAACGAGCAACATGGGCGGGACAACGCAAACATGAGCGTGGAGGAAGGAGTGACCCGGGCAGGTGCCATGATTGAGCAGGCCGTACAAGCTGGCATGCAAGTCCAGCTGGGTCTACAGACTGTTTGGGGCTACAAGGAGCCAGCAGACGCTGATCTCGACACGGTCAGGAGCCTGGCAGCCCGATTTGCATCGCTTCCACTGGAGTCCTTCTCTTTGGCTGACTCCACGGGTTTGGCCAACCCGAATTCGATCAAGACGGTCATCGAAGCAGTGCGCTCCGAAACGGACCATCCCATCGTTCTACACCTGCACGACACGCGCGGACTTGGCATTGCCAATATCCTTGCCGCCATCGACGTCGGAGTGGATCGCTTCGATGTGTCCCTGGGTGGAATGGGCGGATGTCCCTTTATCCCGGGAGCCACTGGCAATGTCGCTTCAGAAGACGTGGTATGGGCCCTGGAACAGTCCGGCTACGATACAGGGGTAGACATCGCTCGCGTCAGTAAGGTCTCGCGACAGATCGCGGAGCATGTAGGTCATCCGCTTTCCGGAAAGCTATACACGCTGGATACTTGAGTCAGTCAGCCCTCGTAGGCCTCGAGCGGAAGGCAAGAGCAAACCAAGTTGCGATCACCTTGAGCGTCGTTTACGCGACGTACGCTCGGCCAGAACTTATGACTATGTGACCAGGAAGCCGGCCAGGCTGCCTTTTCACGTGAGTAGGCTTGCTCCCATTCTTCTGAGGTGAGCATTGCAGCGGTGTGCGGTGCGTTGGCCAGAGCAGAAGTCTCTCCTTCGACCAAGCCCAGCTCCACTTCCTGGATCTCGGCCCTGATCGAGGTCATGGCCTCCACAAACCGGTCCAGCTCGGCCTTGTTTTCGCTTTCCGTCGGCTCAACCATGACGGTTCCAACAACCGGCCATGACATGGTCGGTGCGTGGAAGCCGTAATCCATCAGGCGTTTGGCCACATCGACTTCGGTGAGCGTGGTGTTCTGGCGCAGTCCTCGCAGGTCGAGGATGTACTCGTGTGCGACACGGTCACTCTTGCCTTTGTAGAGCACGTCGTAGTGCTCTTTCAGGCGATGGGCCATGTAGTTCGCATTCAGGATGGCCACTTGTGTCGACTTCTTCAGTCCTTCCGCTCCGAGCATGGCGATGTAGGCCCAGGAAATCAGGAGGATGGAGGCACTACCATATGGCGCGGCTGCGACTGGACCGATCGATCCACCGGCTTCTATGAGGGGATGACCTGGCAGGAATTCAGCCAAATGGGCCGCTACACAGATCGGACCTACACCGGGTCCACCGCCACCGTGCGGGATGGCAAAGGTCTTGTGCAGATTGAGGTGGCAAACATCTGCACCAATGTCGCCGGGACGACAGAGGCCGACCTGAGCGTTCATGTTGGCACCATCCATGTATACCTGACCACCTTCCTGGTGAACGATATCACAGATCTCCATGACCGCCTCTTCAAAGACTCCGTGCGTAGAGGGGTAGGTGATCATGAGGGAAGACAGATTCTCGCCTGCCTCCTCCGCTTTGGCGCGCAGATCTTCTGCATCGATGTTGCCATCGTCGTCGCACGCTACAACGACGACCTTCATGCCGGCCATGACAGCCGAAGCGGGGTTCGTACCGTGGGCAGAAGACGGAATCAGACACACGTGACGGTGCCCATCACCACGGGACTCATGGTAGGCACGGATGACCATCAGGCCGGCGTATTCACCGGAGGCACCCGAGTTTGGCTGAAGCGACGTAGCTGCAAAACCGGTGATCTCGTTGAGCCACGTACGAAGCTCACCCATCATTTCGTGATATCCTGCCGCCTGATCTGCAGGCGCAAACGGATGCAGCTGATTGAAGGCTGGCATCGTGATGGGCATGAGCTCTGCAACCGCGTTCAGCTTCATGGTGCACGATCCCAGCGCGATCATACTGGTTGTCAGTGAAAGATCTTTCGTCGAGAGGTGATGCATGTACCGCGTCAATGCGGCCTCGGAGCGATGCTCTTCAAACACCCGTGCCGTCATGTACGCGGTCTCGCGCGCGAGGGAGCCGACATAGCCAGAATCCATGGATTCGGCCAGTTCGTCAACAATGGCCAAACCACCTTCCTCACCGAAAACGCTCAGCAGATCGGCAAGATCGGCAGCCCCGACCGTTTCATCTATCGAGATGCCAACCGATCCATCCTCGAAATACCGAAGATTGATACGCTTGGAAATGGCCCGTTCGCGTACGGCAGCCTGATCGGCGCCATCTACACGGATCGTGTCGAAATAGTCATCATGACGAACGGAAAGCCCCGCGTCCGACAGACCTTTCGCCAGCAGGCGGGTCATGTCGTGAATGCGGGTAGCGATGGCCTTCAGACCCTCACCTCCGTGGTAAACCGCATACATGCTGGCGATGACCGCCAGCAATACCTGGGCCGTGCAAATGTTGGACGTCGCCTTGTCGCGGCGAATGTGCTGCTCGCGCGTCTGCAGAGCCATGCGCAGCGCCGGATTGCCGTCAGCATCGACACTGACGCCGATGATACGACCCGGTACCTGGCGTTTGAAGGACTGCTTAGTGCCGAAGTATGCTGCGTGTGGACCACCGAATCCCGGAGGCACGCCGAATCGCTGGGTAGATCCAACGGCAGCGTCCGCACCAAACTGTCCAGGCGCTTTCAGCAGGGTAAGGCTCATGAGGTCCGCGGCCACGACTACGAAGGCCTTTTTCGCGTGTGCATCCTTACAGAAAGAGGTGTAGTCGAATACCTCGCCATCGGAAGCTGGATACTGGACCAGGGCGCCGAAATGATCGTCCGAGATCGAGAAGGAGCGGTGGTCACCAACTTCGACGTCGATTCCGAGCGGAATGGCTCGGGCCTCGACCACGGCGATGGTCTGGGGGTGGCAGGCTTCAGAGACAAAAAATCGATTGCGCCCGCTACGTTTCGTCTGACGGTGGAACATCATCATCGCCTCGGCAGCCGCCGTACCCTCGTCGAGTAGCGAGGCATTGGCAATTTCCATCCCCGTCAGATCCATGATGACGGTCTGGAAGTTGAGAAGCGCCTCCAGGCGTCCTTGAGCGATTTCGGCCTGGTACGGCGTGTATTGGGTGTACCACGATGGATTCTCCAGAATACCACGCTGGACGACCGGCGGTGTTACGGTACCATGGTATCCCATGCCGATGTACGATCGGAACCACTCGTTCCGATCGGCCAGATCACGAGCGCGCTCGAGGAGGGCAGTCTCCGTGAGGGCTTCCGGAAGCTGCAGGTCACCCTGCATTCGGATGCTGGCCGGAAGGGTCTCGTCGATCAGCGACTCCAGGGAGTCGACTCCGATCGTTTCGAGCATGGCGGTGATGTCGGCCTCTGAGGGGCCAATATGGCGGTCGACGAAGCGGTCCGTGGACCTCAGACGAATGGGCATGTGGTCAGAGGAGCTGGGTCAGGACGCCGGACGGGATGCGTGCCGATGTTGAACAAGAAGTGGGACAAGCCACGGATTCTGAACACCGCAACCTCAAGAGGTAGCGGCCAATCCTTGAGTAGGACTTTAGGCCCCTAAAATTACACAGGCGTTCGTTCAAGTTTATTTGAATTGACGGTCTTCACCGAGAACTACACGCTTGGCTGGCAATTCCGGTGTGCCCAGCCTGAATAGGCCAATGTTTGACGACCAGATGAGTCTGATCGACCCGCATCAGGACTGCACAAGACGCTTCAGAGCCTGATTGGCTGCCTTTTGCTCGGCATCTTTCTTACTGCGTCCTTCGCCGCGACCATATTCCTCACTATTAATCAGGACAGCAACTACGAATCGCTTGTCATGGCTGGGTCCGGACTCCGAGATGACGGAGTACTCGGGTTGCATCTGACTGCGGGCCTGAACGGTCTCGAGAAGCATACTTTTGAAGTTGTCCCTGACCTTGGCCAGCTGATCCAGGTCCATGTGACTGAGTACCGTGCGTTCGACAAAGGCGCGAGTAATCTCCATTCCTTGGTCGAGGTACAGGGCTCCAATGATGGCCTCGAAAGCGTCCGCGAGGATACTGTTACTATCCCGCTGCTCATTGTTCAGGCTATCACTGACCAACATGAAAGAAGCGAGATCGATTTCGCGCGCTCGCTCCGCGAGCGCGCGACCATTCACGAGTTTGGCGCGCAGGCGTGTCAGGAAGCCTTCATCGTGCTCAGGGTAGGTCGCATAAAGATGCTCTGCGACCAGAAAGCCCACAACCGCATCACCCAGATACTCCAGGCGCTCGTTGGAAAAGAGGTGGGCATTCGGTTTTCCTCGCAATAACGATCGGTGGCGCAATGCCTGTCGATACAGGTCATTGTTCGAAATGGGGCAACCCAGCGCCTTGGACAGTGCATCCATGTCCACATCCAGCGACGACTCCGAGACTGAAGAGTCTGCCTGGGTGGCCTCGCTCGGCTCAAAAAGATTCCGGAACCAATCGATCACGATTTCCCCCTCAGCGTTTGGTGGACTGCCTCTGTAATCGACGAGCCAAGCGCCGAACTCTCGGCATGATCGGTGATCCCCTGGGTCATCACAACCAGGATATACGGTGCTCCCGACGCCGGATAGACGATGGCCGCATCGTGATGAATCTCGGTAATGGACCCTGTCTTGTGAGCCACACGAGTGCCTTCGGGAAGCCCGTTCGGAATCATGGAATTGAATACCTGATCCATCAGAATCTCGCGCATCTGTAGGTCTGCTTCGGCCGATACCGCTTGATCAGTCCGGATAGCCTCCATGAGAGTGGCCAGGTCACGTGAGGCGGCCCGGTTGGACATGCCCAACTCAAACGCTTTCAGATCCTCCACACCCCGTATAGTCTGCATCGAGGTGGTACCCAGTCGTTCAGATGTGGCCTGGACCGAATCAGCATCCAGGAAGTCGATGAGAAGATTGGTAGCCAGGTTGGATGAAACCGTTGTCATGTTGTAGGCCAGCTGTCGCAGACTCATTGGTTGGCCCAATTGCTCGTAAATCGCATCATCCGAATCGTCTTCAATGTTGTAGAGAGAGCCGTCTACAATGGAGCGAAACTCATTCTTCAGGATAATCTCGTCCTCCATGGCGAACCGTCCCGACTCTGCTTGACGAAACAGTTCGATCAAAACGGGCACCTTCATCGTGGATGCTGCATGATAGAGTCGGTCCCCATCCCGATGCCACTCGAATGCCATCGAGGCATCCATCACTGAAACAGATACGATCGCGCTGTCATGCTGCGCGACCAAGGCATCGATGCGGGAGGAGAGGGTTTCCATGTCTGGCGTCATTGATTCGGGCGGGGTACATCCAGACAGGCCAATCATCAAGAATAGACAGGCGGCCCATGTACTGTGAGCTGAACGATTCATCTTGGCAGCAAGGGGGAAGTGGGAGATTGCGTGTCACGTCGTTGAACGAGGTAATCCACCAGCGCCTGCATGGAAGGTTCGACATCAGAGTAGACGCAGATACCAGCGGCGGCATCCTGGAAATCAGCCAGCAAAAGGGGGCTGCCCAGCGCGGCCAGCCAAACGGGGTACCGATCGGCCAGGTCCCGAATAAACTGTTTCTGGAAGGGAAGCAAACCAAAGCGATGCCAGGCTGCTGGTTTCACAATAGCGGCCACGACTACTGTACTGTGGCTTGCAGCTAATTCGATCAGGTTCTGGAGATCGTCGTTCTCTGATTCGGGATTGATTTCGATATAGCCGCCATCGGGAAACGCACGAAGGAACGCGGTCTCAAGCGGGGCCTGGGTCGGATCATTGTAGGTAGTATGAGGCCGAACCAGAAAACAGATTGGTTCTTTTTGGCCCGGACGTAGCCTGGGTAAGCAAAGCGAATCAGGGTCTCCAATAGCCACCTGGACGGCTTTTCTGGCGATTTCGTTGGCCAGCGCCCGATGCTTTTCGCAGCCAATTTCCTGATAGGGAACGGCGAGGGAAGGATCTACGAAGGCTCCTTTACCGAACCGGGCTGCGAAACGCACCTTCAAACTCCATATCCGCTCAAGTGCCGCATCGATCAGTGACTCCGGAATCCGACCCGAACGGACAGCGGCAACGAGATAGTCAACCGTCGCGGGGACGTCTTTGATATCGAGCAGGATGTCGAGCCCTGCTTCCAGTAGGGCCGCCGCCATTTCGCCCGGGTGCTCCTCACGACTGCCAGCGCCTTCCATCAGCAAGCTGTCGGAAATGACTACACCCTTGAAACCAAGGTCTTTACGGAGCAGATCGTGAAGGATGGCTCGGGATCGGGTCGCTTCGGTGCCCGATGGATCCAGTCCAGGATAAGCCACATGAGCCGTCATGATGAGCGATACCCCTTGTTCGATTGCCCGACGAAACGGAGCCAACTCCAGCGTATCGAGGGATGCTCGATCGCGCTCCACTACGGGTAGGGTCTCATGGGAGTCGACGTCTGTATCCCCGTGACCCGGAAAGTGCTTCGCCGTCGTAAACAGGCCCTCTTCCTGGCAGCCTTGCATGTACGCTGTGAGCAGGTCTCCAACCGTTTCGGTGGTCGTGCCATAGGCGCGCGTCGAGATGATCGGATTGGCCGGATTCGAATTGATATCGGCCACCGGTGAGAAGCTGATGTGCAATCCGGCAGCCAGTGCCTCCCGTGCTGCCGCTTGCGCCGACGCCTTCAGAAGAGTTTCTGCCTCCTCACCGGTGGCCTGGAAGGCCATCGCATGGGGAAAGACGGTCGCACCCGTGAGTTGCTGACCAAGACCTCGCTCCATATCTGTTGCTATCAACAGCGGAAAGGCGGCTTTGGACTGTAGTCGAGTGAGCGTCTGCGGCGTTCGGATACGGTCACCATTGAACAGGCACAGGCCTCCAATGGGGAATTCTTCCATCAGCTCCTCGATACGCGCCGCGTCGTCCTCGACCGATATGGTTGGCATCATGTTCGACCCGATGCGCGGGAAGATGAGCTGGGATATCCGGTCGCGTAACCGGTCAGGAGGTGTCAGCATGGGAAGACAATGGTGAGCGCGTCTGAAGATACGATTCGGTTCAGCAATGCGGCGCTTTCGATTCAATCCGCAAGATCCGTCTCTCCTTAACTCTGACGGACACAGATTTACTGGTACAATCCCTGCGATTCGATGTAGTCAGCCACAGCGTCCAGAACATCTTGCTCTTTTGTGGTACCCTTCGAAATTCGGTCACGAATCGTCGTGCTTGCTTCCGGCTGCAAGGAGCCTGGAAGCCAGTGATCAGGTACGCGTCGTGACTTTATGGCGCCGGCAGCTCCACTCCTGCGATAGACAGCAATTTCAGCCAGGTCGCGGATGGTGTTGGGGCGGACCCAAGAGGTGAATGCCTCCCATTGATCTTCTCCCATGATCAGCACGAGCTGCCATGTCGGTTGCTGCTCATGCAGATACTGCAGGGTTTCTACGGTCAGCGAGGTGGCATCTTTCAGCACTTCATACGTTTCAAGCTCGAAGCGCTCATCCTCAGCTACCATACATTCAGTCATCGCGATACGATGCCGGGCGTCCGTCACGTGCTCGGATTCCTTGTGAGGGGCCGTGCCAGCAGGAACCCAGAGCAATCGATCCAGCCCCAGGTGGTCACAGGCCGCACGAGCCACCTGAAGATGTCCCCGATGAGGCGGGTCAAAAGTGCCTCCGAAAATGCCGACCCGCTGACTCATTACGATTGGGAGCCGAGCGAGTCCATCATGGACCGCACAGACGAATAGATGGATTCGGCATCCTTGACCAGCGGACTGCCCGGGAAAATTTGGATCAGCCGGTCATAGTTTTCCTCTGCCTTTTCCAGGCGTTCGAGCTGCCGGGCCCGGATGCTGAGGCGGGCATAATCGTAATAGGCCCGCATTGCTCCCAAAAGGGCATCGTCAGCATATTCCGTGTCGTAGAAACGGTCGAAGGCTGACTCGTAGGAGACAGCAGCTGCATTGAAGTATTCACGACGCTCGTACAGCTGCGCCGTGTGGATCTGTTTCTGGGCCAGCTTACCACGCAACTCCGTGATCCTGGACTGTGCCTCATCGACAAGCGCATTGGATCCGTATCGCTCGATAAAGAGCTGGAACTGAACAATGGCGCGCTCTGTGTCCGTCTGGTCGAGTCGGTAGTTTGGCGAGCGGTCGTAGTAGGTCATGGCCAGCTCATATTCGGCGTCCGGTACTCGCGGATCGCTGCGATAGATCTGGGTGAATCGCGTGTACTCGTTGGCGGCTAGCAGAAACTCTTCATTAGCCCGATAGGCGCGGGCCAGCAACAACTGAGCGTCGGCGGCCCATTGGTGGGTACGACCAAAGTCGAATACGCCCTGCAGGAATTCTGCTGCTTTCGTGTAGTCGCCATCCTCGAACTCAGCGAGCCCTTTGGTGAAGGCCTCTTCCGGGGTGTCATACCGGAGTCGACCACTGCCAGCACACGCAGACAGGAAGACCGCCAGCGTCAAGGTGAGCAAAAAAGAAGTTGAAAATCGGAGATCGCGCATGCGAAGCATCATGGAGGGGTTTTCAATCAGAAACGAAGGCAGACTGAACAATCGTATGCCCTTGTCTTCTGGAATCCCGTTGATATGTCAAAAAAGCGGGGTGTCCGGGCGCGAAGCCAATCGAAATCAGCCCATCTTTGCCGATTGCGAGTTCGCAACAGGGCTGTGGCATTCGCACGGGCCGCTCATACGGTACCCTGGAAGGGCAGTTCCTACTTCCAGAACTCGGAGGTCACGAAGACCTGGAAGCTTGCTCTGGACGCTCCGGTTACTATCTTATCAGGCTGAGCCGACCATCCCGATATCGATGATAAAAAAGCCCCTCATTTACGTTGCCGCCGTTGAATGCTATCCGGGTTCCGAATCCTTGGAAGGGTGGGGCGTTACGTATTCGATCTACCAGACTACGACTGTCCATGCTGTTAAGGATCTGAAGGACGAATCGCGTCACATCGTAGCC
>JAURNP010000169.1 GCA_030830105.1 Rhodothermales bacterium
ACGGAAAGCATCGCAGCCCAGTTGCGCTGGGTGTTTGCAGTTGGGTGCCCGGACCGTACCAGCAAGCCGTTTGCCAGACCGATCACGACACGCGACACTACGAATGTAATGACAAGTATGACAAGTTGACCCAGTTCGAGGCCCAGGTTGAATGAAAATAGGGGTAAGACGAGGCTATCTTCCCCGCCCAGGATAGCTCTCAGGTAGTTCGAGAAACCCATTCCGTGGATCAGGCCGAAGCCAATAGCCAGCGCGTACTTCATGCGCCAATCGCGTTGCAAGGCCTTTTCGGGGTCCTTGGCAAACCGCTCTGCAATATTGATGGAGGCCGTGATGAAGATGGTCACCGGGATCAGCATTTCGATCAGGTCTGCATTGACTTCAACAATGCCCAGCGTGGACATGGCCAGAGTGACGGAATGCCCGATGGTGAACGCAGTGACGAGTACCAGCAGGTGCCTCCATTCCCTCAGCGGATATACTGCTGCCAGGGCGATCACGAACAAGATGTGATCGTAGCCATTGAGATCTGAAATATGCTCGAAACCGAGCCGCAGATATAGTTCGAATTCTGTCATTTCTGAAAGCGAACTTGAAAGGGCGAACTTGAGGGCGACGCCCCCTAAGTTAGGACCAACTAACAACGATGACCACGCCGGGTACCTGTCCATGGCCAACGAGCATTTCTATCACCCTATTGAACCCAACACGTCTGGCATGCTGGAGGTGGATGAAGTCCACTCCATCTACTGGGAGGAGTGTGGAAATCCAGACGGTGAGCCCATCGTTTTCATTCATGGCGGCCCTGGTGCCGGAGCCACAGAAACCGATCGGCGTTTTTTCGACCCGGACCATTTTCGCATCATCCTCTTCGATCAGAGAGGGGGACCGCGTTCGACACCTCAGGGAGAGACCCGGGAAAACACGATCCAACTACTGGCCGAAGACATAGAGCGTCTGCGCGACCATGTGGGTGTGGACACATGGCACGTATTCGGTGGCAGTTGGGGCAGTACCCTGTCCTTGTACTACTCGCAGACATTTCCCGGGTCTTGTCGGACCCTGACCATCCGGGGTATCTGGCTGATGCGGGATGAGGAAATTGACTGGTGGCTCTACGGAATGCGCCTGGTCCAGCCCGAACGGTGGCACGTATTCAACGAACATGTAGTCGAATCGGAGCGAGGCGATCTTCTGGAAGCGTATTGGAAGCTGTTCCATGATGCCGATCGGGACAAGGCCAGGCAGGCGGCGAAAGTCTGGTCCGTGTACGAGGGGGCTTCGTGTACGTTGTTACCCAATCCCGAATTCGAGGCCCACTTTCACGATTTGGACAAGGCATGGTGCACGGCCGTCCTCGAAGCTCATTACTTCCGGAATGAACGTTTCGAGCCACGGGATCTACTGCTTCAGGGTGTCGATCGCATCCGTGACATCCCGGGGTTTATTGTGCACGGGCGCTACGACATCGTTTGTCCGGTGAAGAGTGCGCTGGACCTGCATGAAAAATGGCCGGAAGCATCGTTGGTCATCGTACCTGATGCCGGGCATTCCTCGCATGAGCCGGGGATCACCCGCGAGCTGGTTGCAGCAACAAACCGGATCCGAGACTATGGTTCTCCTGCTCTGAGGGAGTGAGCAATCGGACCTGTCAGCGGGGTCTTATGGTACCCAGTCCGCCGTCAATTCCAATGACTTGGCCTGTCACCCAATTGCTTCGCGAGGCGTCGACCAACCAGTCGATCGCTTCAGCAACGTCCTCGGGCTGGCCCAATCGACCAAGGGCGTGCATGCTTTCGGACGCTTTGCGAGCGGCTTCGCTGGAGGTAAGTCGTTCACTCATCTGGGTTTCCACCAGCCCGGGTGCCACACAGTTGACGCGCACGCCGCGGTGCGCATACGTGGCGGCAGCTGACTGCATCAGGCCAACGATTCCTGCTTTGGCAGCAGCGATTGCTTCGTGGTTGAAGAGGCCGGTACGCGCAACGGCCGAAGTGCAAAGCACAATCGAACCTCCCTGCTTCATCATGGCCCGCGAGGCGCTCTTCACGGTGAAGAAAGCTGTATCGAGATTCAGCGCCAGTGTCTGTCTGTACTCCTCTTCGCTGGTCAAGTGAGCCGGTTTGAGGAGGATGGACCCCACACAATTGACCACACCCGAAAGATTTCCGACTTCGCTGGCAGCATGCTGAACGACAGCATGTACTTCGTCGGCGCGCGTCGCGTCCAGCACGAATGTTGAGCCACCGGTTTCGGCTGCCAGTGCGTCGAGTTTCTCCTGGTCACGTGCAGCCAGGACGAGCCGCGCGCCGCGAGCGGCCGCTTTGCGGGCAACGGCGGATCCAATACCGCCCGTCGCGCCAAGAATGAGAAGAGTGCCGTTTTCAGTAGTCATATGTCAAGGGGGTGAATCAGGAATCAATCGTGGCGGCGAGGAGGAGTTCAGCAGCGACACGACCCGAGGCCATGGCGCCGTTGATGGAGGAGGTGGTCAGGTGGTCTCCACAGACGATGCGGCCGTTGTCTTCGAGGCGGGCACTGACAGCATGCAGGGATCGGGATCCGACCTCCTGCGATGGCAGAGAGTGCGGAATGTGATAGGTGTGTAAATGTGTCCATACCCGGACTTCCGGACCGAACCAGTCACGAAGCTCTTCAATCGTAGACTCAGGAGTTGGATCAGGGTCACCTGTCTGGTTGAACAGGCTGACCGCGACCAAATGACGTCCGGGTGGCGCATACCCTGGCGCGATCGATGAAGGCACGACGACGTTGTTGATGCGACCGAACCGTTCGCCATTCAGCATCAAAACAGGTGTTTCGGTTGGAGCCTTCGGGGCGTCGAAATACATGCAGGTCGTCCCGTTCCAGGACCGTTCTTCCAGCGAAGGGTTCAATCTGGTGCTTCCGCTCATGTCGGTCGCAATAACAATACGCTCGCCTTCCACACGGCTTCCATCGGAGAGCAGGAGTGTCTGCTCATCGATGATCGAAGCAACGCCCGTCCCGAGACGAATCCATGCCGGGTTCAGACCAGCCGCCAGCTGCTTTGGAATCGCGTCCATACCGCCCGCCGGAAAGGCCGCATCTCCCTCCGAAAACATGTGCATCACAAACTCGAAGAAGGCGCGGTCTGTGCTCAGGGTTGGATCCAGGGTGATACCGCCAATGAACGGACGGAAGAATGACTCGATCATATCGTCGCTGAATCCCCACTGGGATCGGAGTGCGTTCAGCGTGGATTCGCCTGTGAGACGGTGTCCCATGTGATCCGACGTTGCCGAACGTACATCTCGACGTAGCTTCAATACAGCCAGCTTGTCACGAAACGTTCCAATTCCGGCTCGCAATGTGGAAAGCAACTCCGAGGGATGCCGAATCGGGTCCGTCAACCGGTGAAACCTCCCATCCTTGCGGACGAGCGCACCTGCGCGGAACGCGTGCAGATCGAGCTTCTGGTAGTCCAGAAACCGCTTGGCT
>JAURNP010000170.1 GCA_030830105.1 Rhodothermales bacterium
TGGAGTGGTGCTCCATGTGTGTGATGAACACAACAGGGCGCTTCTCATCCGGAAGGGACACGTACGGCTGCACTTGCTCAGGAACACGAACCCCGATAATGCGCTGCAGCTTGTTGATGACGCCCGTCATGCCTGATCCGGCAGCGATGATGATGTCGTTCGGACCGGCACCGACATGCCGCTTAATGATGTTGCGAGCCTCACGATAAGCGCGAGTCATCGAGGTACCCGTCACGCTCGTTTCTGTGTGCGTATTGCCCACATAGGGTCCGATCATGTCGGATAGGCAGGATTCGATGGGCCCGTACAGACGACCACTAGCAATCCAATCAGCATAAACGATCCGCTTTTCTCCGTACGGCCCCTGGAATGTGTGGTCGATACCGACGATCTGACGTCGAAACGGCTCGAAATATTGCTCAAGCGAGGACATGACGGATCGGGGACTGGTTCTGAAGAGGGCGATTCCGAGACACTCAGACCGAAATCACACGCGCGAAGCGTATTAGAAAATACGAATCGAGGCGGATCAGGAAAGGACGATCTCCTTGCGGAGACGGGCGACCGGAATGCCCTGCTGTTCGCGGTACTTGGTGACCGTGCGTCGTGCAATCTGGAATCCCTTTTCCTCCAGCATGTTCGCGATTCGCTGATCGGAAAGGGGTTTTTTCTTGTCCTCTTCGGATATGATGCGTTCGATGAGTGCTTTGACCTCTTTATTCGAGACCTCTTCGCCTGAATCCGTGGAAAGCCCCTCGGAGAAGAAGTGCTTCAGCTCATAGACGCCAAACTCGGTCTGAACGTATTTGCCATTGACCACTCGGGAGATGGTCGAGATGTCCATCTTGATCATCTCGGCGATGTCCTTGAGGATCATCGGTCTGAGATTACCCTCTCCCTGACGAAAGAACTCGTCTTGGCGCTCCACGATGGCATGCATCACCGAGAGCATGGTCTGCCGGCGCTGGTTGATGGAGTTGATGAACCAGCGTGCGGTTTCAAATTTCGACTTCAGGAATTGCTGGGTTTCCCCGTCATAGGTGGCACGTCCCTTTTTCTTGTCGGCGACGACCTTCTCGAGCATATTCTGGTAATGCTTCGAAACCCGTAGTTCAGGTGCGTTTCCTGCGTTGAGAGTAATGATGAACTCGTCTTCCTCCACCCGCACCGTAAAATCGGGGGTGATGTAGTTCTCCGAGGCCGTGAACTCTCCTTCTCCCGGTTTGGGATTCAGGCGTTGAACGAGTTCGAAGGCATCCTTCAGCTCATACCCCTCCACTCCGAGGCGGCGCATGATCTGATCGAAATGCTTCATCGTGAACGCCTTATAGGTGTGCGTCAGCATCTCGATCGCGACGTCGCGGCCCGGGACCTCTTCAGGCAGCATGTCGAGCTGGACCAGCAAACACTCCCGGAGGCCCCGGGCCGCGACCCCGACCGGCTCCAGTCGTTGAATGCGGTAGAGCATCGTCTCCACATCATCCTCGGATAACATGATCCCCTGGTTGAAAGCCATATCATCCACGATGGACTCCAGCGGACGGCGCAGATAGCCATCTTCGTCAATCGATCCTATGATCTGCTCCGCTATCAGCTCATCCTGTTCGCTCAGCTGAAGGAAAGAAAGCTGGTCGCGCAGGGACTCAACCATACTGCTGACCGAAACAAGTGGTGTTTCTCGCTGCTCTTCTTCAGCGGAATGGTTTACTGCGGCTTTGTAGCCATAAAGGTCATCTTCGGTGTCGAGGAATTCTTCCCAGTCGTAGTCATCCTCCGCGTCTGAGTCCTCTGCATCGAGCACATCATCATACTGGTCTTCCTCGCCTTGCTCATCCAGCATGTCCTCAAGCTCGTCTTCCCCCTCTTCCAGAAGAGGATTTGCCTCAAGCTCCTGCTTGATACGCTGTTCCAAAGCGAGCGTTGGCAGCTGCAGCAGTTTGATGTACTGGATCTGCTGAGGCGAGAGCCGTTGCTGCAGGGATTGACGTTGCTGGAGATTGAGCATGTCAGCTACCCTCCTCGCGCGGAGTGAGCGGCTGCATGCCCAGGATCTTGCGACGCTCCTTGACCATGAGCAGGAACTGGGCATACCAATCAGCCCCGTACTTGCGGCTCAACGGGCGTTCCAGCATTTCGGCCAGGCCAATACCCATACGCTTCCCATGCGGAATGGCTGGAGCGCAAATATCGATTTCTTCGTAGTTCAGTGCCTCGAACTCACCCAGTTGCTTGATGCGAATAGGATACAGGTGGCAGGAAATGGGCTTTTCGAAGTCCGTCTTGCCCGCATAAAACGCCTCCTGAATGGAGCATTTAGCCACTGGTCCGTCGTAACGAACAAATACACATTCGGCGTCTCCCACACAGGTCGTCGCGTAATAACCCGGCGCAAGCTCCTCCCAGACCCCCTCGTCCTCGATTACCTTGAGGGCTTCAGGACGCAATCGATGCCGGACCACATCCAGCGCCTTTTCCACGTCCTCAAGCTCGCTTTCTTCCAAAGGCGCCCCCGAGGCTCCTTGCACACAGCAAGCGCCTCTGCACGCCGTGAGGTTGCAGCTAAAGACTGCTTCCACGACGTCATCTGATATGAGTACATCGTCAACTACAAACATGATGCCGTATTCTATCGCCCTTTCCTGCAATAAGCAATATTGACAGTATCGGTGCCTATCACAGGTCTTAAGATTAAATCTTCTTGGCTCTCATAAATCATTGGGGCACTTTGGATTGTTGATATCATGCCTTGATCGGCACAATATCATCGGAATTCGGTAGGTTTTTTCCCGAACCCGGGAGAAATCGCCGCGTCCAAAGGCTACCTTATCGGCGCGCGGTGAACGATCCGTTTCTAGCGTCTGCCTGGTTTGAAGGCCATATCTCCATTTTCATGATTGAACGCTCCGGTCAATTTGCCCCCCGGCCCGCAGGCACGGAAGAGGACTTTGAGAAGGCTCTCCGCCCGAAGTCGCTCGACGACTTCATTGGTCAGCAGCACATCAAGGACAATCTGCGCGTGTTCATGACGGCAGCGCAACGGCGCGGTGAATGCCTCGATCACGTGCTGCTCTCTGGACCTCCGGGACTTGGCAAGACGACACTGGCTTACATCATTGGCGCCGAAATGGGGTCGCAGGTAAAAACTACGTCCGGACCCGTTCTGGACAAGCCAGCATCCATCGCGGGCTTGCTGACCAACCTGAATGAGGGTGATGTTCTGTTCATCGATGAGATCCACCGGCTGGCGCCGGTTGTCGAAGAATACCTCTATGCGGCCATGGAGGATTACCACATCGATATCTTGATCGATTCAGGCCCCAGCGCTCGCAGCGTGAAAATTTCCCTGCCGCCATTCACTCTGGTTGGAGCTACTACTCGGAAGGGATTGCTGACAGCCCCCCTTCGAGCGCGTTTCGGCATCGACTTCCGCTACGATTACTATCCTGCTTCCACGCTCACACGAATCGTGGAGCGATCAGCTGGATTACTCGACGTACCGCTCACGCCAGAAGGTGCCGTCGAGATCGCGCGGCGTTCCCGCGGAACGCCGCGTGTCGCCAACCGCCTGCTGCGCCGCACTCGTGATTATGCCGAAGTGGAAGGCGACGGCCGGATTACCCGCGAACTCGCTGACCATGCCCTCAATGCATTGAACGTGGACATCGAGGGACTCGATGACATGGACACTCGGATTCTGATGACCCTCATCGAGAAATTCAGCGGCGGCCCGACGGGCCTGACCAACCTCGCGGTATCTGTTGGAGAAGATGCGGGCACCATCGAAGAGGTCTACGAGCCTTATTTGATTCAGGAAGGCTACATCGAGCGGACATCTCGCGGACGCGTTGCAACCAATGCTGCCTACCGACACTTCGGCATCACGCCTCCAAGCAAAAGCGGCCAGTTGTTCGAGGGCTGACCCCTTCAGGCCGTTGCCTCAGCCTGCGGAAAAGGGACGATCAGACTACCAAGCTCTGCCCGTCTACTACAATTCGGCCAACTACGTCATCGCCGTTCACGAGGTAGAGCTCCGGCTGCGTGTTCACTACCACGCAAGAATGATTGGGTACGATGCGAAGACGATCGCCAACGGAGACGTCCACATCGCTTGTTGCGCGCACCCATCCATGTTCTTCCGAGAGTCCGTTGATCACGGTTCCGTCCATGGGCTGGGCTGGTTGGGTACCCGAAAGGATTTGCCCGTAGCCATCGGCCCGGAAGGCAGTATCAGATGTCAGAACCTTTTTGCCTGAATCCAGGAAGAAACGCTGGGTACCATCGGCGTTGTCATGTCGTGAAATGACGGTAGCGAGCACGGTCAATGAACATCTGTCCAGCGGGGCAACACCCAGATTGGCCTGCGTCATGTCCAGGTACAAGTAGTTTCCCGGCCGGATCTCGGTGACACGGAAGCCGTGTCGTTCAGTGTTGGTAAACGCGCTGATGGAAGGCGTTGAGCCGACGCTGATTTCCAGCGATCCATCCACGGCCGCTCCCACTCCTGCGGTCCGCAATGCGTCCGCGAAGTCCAGCATGCGATCACGTTCCTGATCGGAAACCCGCTGGAGTGCCGCCTGCAACGATTCACTTTCGTCTTTCGGACCATTG
Organism: Rhodothermales bacterium; assembly: GCA_030830105.1. Classification (GTDB taxonomy): domain Bacteria; phylum Bacteroidota; class Rhodothermia; order Rhodothermales; family UBA10348; genus JAAZVD01. Next base: position 4,609 of record JAURNP010000170.1, read on the forward strand.
TAGGCATGCCCAGCATGGGTGAGGATACCAACCACGTTCAGGCCCGGCAGTGCATCAACTTCAGCCCCGAATCCAGCAGCTTCGGACTGATCCCAGCGGACACCGCACCGGCCATATCCGATATCTGTCTCTATCAGCACGTCCACAGTTGCCCCGCGCGAAGCAAAAAAGGAGGACGCAGCACGGGCCCCTTCCATGGTATCGACACAAAATGATATCCGGCATCCCGATTCGCTCAACCTCAGCGCGCGAGCATATTTCTCCTCGCCGATGAGTGCGTACGCGATACGAATATCGTCGAAACCGGCCCGGGCAAACATCTCCGCTTCGCCCATCTTGGCGACGGTAAGTCCGTGAGCTCCCAACTCGCGCTGACGATTCGCCATTGCGATGGATTTATGCGTCTTGGTGTGTGGACGCAGTCGGACGCCTTCTTTGGCGGCCTTGTCCTGCATGGCCTCCAGATTGAACGCAAGGCGAGACATGTCAACCAGTACAGCAGGCGTTGGTATGTCGGCTACACGATCCTGCATTACTGGATACCGGTACCGGTCCAACCCTCTGGACCATCGATACCCAGATCGGCGAGAGCTATTTGAAGGACGTCAGCATCGCCATCCTTATGAGTCGTATAAAAGAGCGTGGCCCCGTCTCGACTTACCCATGGGCCGTACTCATACTCGGCAGAGTTCACGTTGCCACCAAGGTTTACAGGCTTGCCCCATCCTTCACCGTCTGGGAACGAGATCCAGAGGTCGTCGCCACCAAATCCATCAGGATCGTCTGTCCGACTGAAGATCAGATACCGCAGGGCCGGATCGGCCCAAACGTCTGCCTCTGAATACGGGCTACTGACGGGGCTGGCGATAGGGCTCACATCATAGCCTTCAATGCCGAGTTCAGCCTTGAAGATATCCGAGCCGCCCTGTCCACCTTCCCGGTCCGAAGCAAAAAAGATGGACGCGTCGCCGGAAATGCTGGCATGAAAGTCATTCTCATCGGTGTTGATGGACGGAATAGGCTCCGGATCCAGCCATGCAATACCGTCGTGCATGGCAATCCAGATGTTGAAATCACCGACCTCGGTTTCACCGGGTAGTGGACGATCGGACGCAAACAGCATGGCGTCCAGTCCGGGGTAGAATCGGGCTGCACGATCATTGAACGTACCCGAAAACGGAAGTACTGCCGCCTCGGACCAACCCTCTTGTGTCCGCTCGATTCCCCAAATCGTGTGACCAGACCATCCATCCCCGTGGCGACCGAACACCATTACGGTACCAGAGGCATTGCTACTGAACCAGGATTCGCCGGCATCAGTGGCCAGTTCAGCCATTGGGTCAGCAGAGGAAACATCCTGCGAGGCGTCCTCGGCTGGCGTGCAACCGATGGCAACGAAGGAAAGAATCAGGAGGGTAAAGACATTGCGCATGGGAGAATAGAATCATGCTGATGGAATGAAGCGACTTACACGACCCAATTCGAATCGGGTTGCCTTCCAAAGCCTCGATACCGACTCGGAGCGGGAGAATAAAACAATGCGCGCCCGGCCATCGGCCGGGCGCGCATTGAATATCCTGCTTTGAGAATTCCTAGCGTTGCGTACCGACGGATCCCATGGCTACGCGAACACGGTTGCGAGCCCGATTCAGTGCCGCAGCCATTTCTTCGCGGGCTTTCGGATCGGCATTGGCCAGAGCATCCGAGGCACGCTGCTCCGCAGCCTTGGCGCGCTCAACATCGATGTCGGTGGCCAGCTCGATCGTTTCAGCGACAACGCTCACCATGTTATTCTGTACTTCGACGAATCCGCCGGAAGTAGCAAAAGTGATGGCCTTGCCCGAAGGATCGGTCACAACGATCGAACCAACCTCAATAGCGGCGATCATCGGAGCATGGTTTTTGAGGACCTCGAAAGATCCTTCCACGCCGGGTGCTTTGACCCGCGCTGCGTCTCCACTGTAGACGCGTCCGGATGGCGATACGATTTCTACAACCATGATGCCTGTGGCTTGGTGTGATTCGTTGGGGCGTGCGTCTAGGCTTCCGCTTCTGCTTCAGCCAACATTTTTTCGCCTGCCTCGATAACCTCTTCAATAGCTCCTTTGTAGGTAAAGGCTCCTTCGGGAAGATGATCGAGCTCGCCGTCGAGGATCATGCGGAAACCACGGATGGTGTCGTCGATCTTGACGTACTTGCCAGGATTGCCCGTGAACTGTTCTGCCACGAAGAATGGCTGGGACATGAAGCGCTGCGCGCGGCGAGCACGGCCCACAACCAGTTTGTCTTCATCGGAGAGTTCATCCATGCCGAGGATGGCAATGATATCCTGAAGCTCTTTGTAACGCTGCAGCAGGTTTTTGACGTCCTGCGCCGTGTTGTAGTGCTCGTCTCCCAGAACTCGCGGATCCAGAATACGGGACGTGGAGTCCAGTGGATCAATGGCAGGGTACAGACCCAGTGATGCAATCTGACGGGAAAGAACCGTCGTGGCATCGAGGTGAGCAAAGGTCGTTGCCGGAGCCGGGTCAGTAAGGTCATCAGCCGGTACGTACACGGCCTGAACCGACGTGATCGAACCGTTCTTGGTAGAGGTGATACGCTCCTGCATCTCACCCATTTCCGTGGACAGCGTCGGCTGGTAACCCACAGCGGAAGGCATTCGACCCAGAAGGGCAGAAACCTCTGAGCCGGCCTGCGTGAACCGGAAGATGTTGTCAACGAAGAAGAGCACGTCACGTCCACCCATATCGCGGAAGTACTCTGCAATTGTCAGTCCAGAGAGGGCTACGCGGGCACGTGCTCCCGGGGGCTCGTTCATCTGACCGAATACAAGGGCCAGCGACGAGTTCTTGAGCGCGTCCATGTCCACTTTGGAGAGGTCCCAGCCCCCTTCTTCCATCGAGTGGAGGAATTCCTTGCCATAGTCAACAACGCCCGACTCAAGCATCTCACGGAGAAGGTCATTTCCTTCACGCGTGCGCTCGCCAACGCCGGCAAACACGGACAGACCGTCGTGCCCTTTGGCGATGTTGTTGATGAGCTCCATGATCAGAACGGTTTTGCCTACACCGGCTCCGCCGAAAAGACCGATCTTTCCACCACGAGCATAGGGCTCGAGGAGGTCAACGACCTTGATTCCCGTCTCGAGCATCTCGACCGACGTGGACAGGTCTTCAAATGCAGGAGGAGCTGCGTGGATAGGACGACGCTCGCCAGCTTCGGGCTGATCGATACCATCGATGGCCTCTCCCACCACGTTGAACAAGCGACCGAGAATATCTTCTCCGATCGGCATGGAAATAGCCTGGCCGGTGCTCGACACCTTCGTTCCTCGTGTAAGACCGTCGGTCGCATCCATGGCGATCGTACGGACGCGGTTTTCACCGAGGTGCTGCTGCACTTCTAGCACGAGGGTCGAACCGTCTTCGCGGTCGATCGTGAGGGCGTCATAAATTTCTGGAACGGCGTCTGCAGGAAATTGAGCGTCGATCACGGGGCCGACAATCTGCACGACTTCGCCGGTGGCCATCTTGGGTTCCATCTGGGTTGGGATATCAGGTTGGAATGAATCCGGATTAACCGGAGGGTAGGAGCACCTGACTAGCTGGGTGGAGCTGGCGGGTGGACCAAAACGGTCCTTGCCGGGGTGCACCTTCTGGCTAAGGAGACGAAAAATACGGTTATGCCGTGGCGGATGCCTGTAGTCCCCGTGTAACCATCGCAAAGAAACGGGGAATTTGCCTCTTCAAGAGATGTTCATTTTTCTGCGTTTTTAGGCTATGCACGCATATATTGAGCTCTCCTATCCACATATTCGCGGATCCATGAAACGCCTTCTCGCCCTGCTCATCCTGCTGGTCTCCGTGACCGGTTCTGCGCAGTCCCAGGACCTGCCTACCATCGCGTCAAAGACGGAATCGCTGGAGGCTCTGGAGGGCTTCTTCACCATCTACTGGGATGAAGCCGGCGGCAAAGTCTGGTTGGAGATTGATGGTTTCGGGGACGACTTCATCTACCAGGTTTCGTTGGCCGCAGGTCTGGGCTCGAATGACATCGGGCTCGACCGCAATCAACTGGGTCCAACTCGCATCGTACATTTTGAACGCCATGGCCCCAAGGTCCTGCTCAAGGTCCCGAATCTGGACTATATCGCCTCGTCGGAGAATGCGTCCGAGCGCCAGTCTGTGGCCGAAGCCTTCGCTGCCGGCGTATTGCACGGTTTTGACGTAGTCGCAGAAGAAGATGGTCGTGTGTTGGTGGACGCTACCTCGTTCATCGTGCGCGACGCTCACGGAGCAGCCGACACGTTACGCCGCCGAGGGCAGGGTAGCTTCCGCGTTGATGGATCCCGGTCCGTGCCTTACCGCGAGAACACCAAAAGCTTTCCCCGCAACACGGAAATGGAGGCGCTACTGACCTTCACGTCTGACAGTCCGGGCGGACAAGTCCGTACGGTAGCTGCTGCTCCAGAAGCCGTCGCCCTGCGTCAGCGCCATTCGTTCATTGCCCTGCCCGAACCCGGCTTCGAGCCCCGCCTGCATGACCCGCGTGCCGGTTATTTCGGACCGAGTTTCATGGACTACTCCACTCCCATCGGAGAAGACATGCGCGTGCGCTATATCTCCCGCCACCGTCTGGAGAAAAAAGACCCCAGCGCAGCGGTTTCAGAGGCGGTAGAGCCCATCGTGTACTATTTGGACAATGGAACGCCTGAACCGGTTCGCTCCGCGCTGCTGGAGGGCGCCCGCTGGTGGAACGAAGCATTCGAAGCAGCCGGCTTTCGCGATGCTTACCGGGTAGAAGTCCTTCCTGACGGCGCGGATCCACTGGACGTACGCTACAACATTATCAACTGGGTCCACCGCTCAACTCGCGGTTGGAGCTATGGATCGAGTATCACGGACCCACGAACAGGCGAGATCATCAAGGGCCATGTCCTGCTGGGTTCGCTTCGCGTCCGCCAGGATTACCTGTTGGCCGAGGGCCTTTTAAACCCTTACGATCCGATGTCAACCATTCAGACCTCGGAAAACGATCCAATGCTGAATATGGCGCTGGCTCGAATCCGCCAACTGTCCGCCCATGAGATTGGACATACGCTGGGACTACAGCACAACTTCTCGGCCTCAGTGAATGAAAGAGCTTCGGTCATGGATTACCCGGCTCCATTAGCCGAGCTCGATGCCAATGGACGCGTGGTACTTAACCGGGCATATGATGCCGGAATCGGCGAGTGGGATAAATTTGCCATTCGGTACGGATACTCGGATTTCGCCGATGGCACGGATGAAGCTACCGGACTGAATGCCATACTCAGAGAATACATGGATGCCGGTTGGGAGTTCATAACGGACGACGATGCCCGACCAGCTGGAGGTGCCCACCCAACAGCCCACCTGTGGGATAATGGTGAAAATGCCCTGGATGCTCTCGAAATGGAAATGACGGTCCGTTCTACGGCCCTTGCCAATTTTGGCATCGGTACCATACGCCCCGGTCGTCCTGCAGCGCTCATGGAAGAAGTCCTCGTACCGCTATACCTGCACCACCGGTATCAACTGGACGCGGTTGCCAAGTTGATAGGTGGTGTCCGCTACACCTACAACGTGCGCGGTGATGGGCAGAGCTACCCTCAGTCTGTCGATCCACGAGAGCAAGTACGAGCCATCGATGCAATGCTTGATGCCGTCACCCCCGAGCAACTGGCGCTCCCTCGTCATATTCGTACGCAGATTCCACCCCGACCACCGGGATACGGACAACATCGCGAACTTTTTGGCGGAGATACCGGACTGATTTTCGATCCATATGCGCCGGCCACCGTGGTAGCACAGCAAGTCTTCAGTCTGCTGCTGGAGCCTTCGCGTGCCGCTCGCATGATGGTTCAGCGAGATTTTGACGGAGGTCAACCGGGGTATCTCGACCTTCTCGTCCGCGTAACCAACCTTGTTTGGCTGAAAGAGGAACCCGGGAACCCCTACTCAGCCGAATTGCAACGAATCACCCAGCAGGTGTGGACAGACATGCTCATGGATGCCGCACATTCTGCGCGGTATTCTCCGGCCGTCCGGGCGCGTACAACGCTTCATCTCAGGGACGTACATGCCTGGTTGACAAACAATGCGGGCAAGTCCGAAGAAGAGACGCAGGCTCACCGGCTGGCCATCCTCGATGATGTGGATCGATTCCTGTTCCGTCCATTCCAGCCTGAAGAGGAGCAACGTATGGCCACGACCCCACCAGGCTCACCCATCGGAAGTGGACCGGCATGGAGCCTCCGGGTGGCCGAACGATCCTCGTGGCTGAACGCCTGGGTCGATGCGACGACGCTTTGCTGGTTCGACGGCGGCTGGGAGTAACAACTGCGCGCTAATCCAGCGGTGCTTCAGCAATACATTCGATTTCGACCAGGGCGCCAAGCGGATTTTGCTTGACGGCAATCGTTGTACGTGCCGGTCGATGCCCTTCCATGACCTTCCCATAGACCTCATTCATCCCGGCGAAGTCGTCCATGCTCTGCAGGTAGACGGTTGTCTTGACTATGTCCACCAGCCCTAGACCCAACCCGTTCAATACGGTGGAGATGTTGTAGAGGACCAACCCTGTCTGCTCTTCAATGGTGTCTCCCATGATTTGCATGGTCTCCGCATCGAGCGGGGTCTGGCCGGAAAGGAAATAGAATGGGCCGCTTCGTACGGCATGACAATAGGGACCGATGGCCTCGGGGGCTCCGTCAACAAACAGGGTCTGCATGGTTTTCTTCAATCAGGATAGGAAGCGGAATGGTACCAGTTTAGGGATGGCGGGCGAGTGGGACAATGCGCTCGAGCATACGGGAATCGGGTCACGACAAAGCGTTCTCAAGTGCTTCCTTGAATCGATCGGCCGCTTTCTCATCCATACGGAAATACATGGAAGACTCAAATGCTTCCAACTCCATCAGCCACCACACAGCATATAACCAGACCGCCCCGTATGACCAGGTCACACGGGGCGGCGGAGTCCAATGCACAACCACTCGATTACGAGCTAGCGCGCAGAATGATTGTGAGACCGTGCGCTAGGAACTCAGACCACGCAGCGTCTCTACGAATAGCTGAACCTTGCGATCATCAGCACCGTCCAGACGATTTGCCATGTTGGTCAGCATGGTTGTCTGTTCAGAACCTGACATTCCCTCGGCGCGCTGAAGACCCATACGCATCCGAGCAGTCCGCTCCGGAGCCATTGAACCCGCGCGCTCCATTTGATCGAGATATGCGTGGGCCAATGCAAAGCTGTGAGGCCAACGATACATGGGCTGTCCCTGAGCATTCAGGTAGTCCAGCTGGACCGTATTCGCAGCAGCAATCTCATTCTCGGTAAGGAAATCGCTGGACGTAAGCTCAAAAATGTCCAGACCACGGGAAATCTCGGAGCTGACAATCAGGCCGTTATACCAATACACAGACCATGAGCCACCGTTGCCTTGCTGCTCGGCGTTGACCGGGCCGCGATCGTGGAAGCCGATTTCCATCGGGTTGTTGATGTCCGTCCAATCAATGACGGAAATACCACCCTGGTACCAGGACTGCACCCAAACATCCCGATCCGGGATCGGAATCAGCGATCCGTTGTGAGCCACACAGTTCTCGACCGAGGTCTGTGGAGCAGGGAGCTTGTAGTAGCTGTGGAAGACCATTTCACCGTCTTCGATGGTAAAGTGGGCATTCGCGCCCCACTCCACGGGATCATCTTCGCGGCACTTGGGCTGGCCACCGCCTCCCCATTCATCGGTAAACAGGACCTTGGTCGCGTCATTATTGAACGTTGCGGAATGCCAGTAGGAGAAGTTCGAATCGGCAACGGCGTCCATGCGGAACGGGTTAGCTGGATCGGAGATATCCAAAAGCAGGCCATAGCCTTCACATGCACCTCCTGCCAGATCCATTTCAGGATACAGCGTGATGTCGTGGCACTGCGTAGGCCCGCGGCCGGGACCCTCATCTTCATCGTCCGGTGCGCCGAATCGGGCAGCAAGCATTCCCGGAAGAGCTTCCCGGAATGCGGCACTGTCTGCGGCCGTTGCATCACCTCCACCGCGACTCTGCATGAAGCCTGCCATGAATTGAGCAACGAACTGATTCGGAAGCACACGCTCCTGACCGAATAGCTCGACTACGAAGGCTCCGGCTGCCTTGGCTTCTGCAATCGCACGCTTGTCCGCAGGAGCAGGACCGTGAGATGGAGGAGCCACGAGGTCTTCAAAAATGCGCGGTGAACTCACGATGGCAGCCGTTTCTGGCGCGTCCAAAGGCACCTCAATGACTTCGATGCGGAACAGAGCCGAATCCGAATCTTCATCAGGTCCCATTGCAGAGCAGCCTGACAGCTCGGCATCCGGGCGGACACCGGCGGAACCGGACACGTAAATCCAGACCTTGTCATCCACATCCGGGTCCTTCAGCACAGAGTGCGTATGCGACCCGCGACACGTCTGGACATTGTGGATGTACTCCGGATTCTGGATATCCGAAATGTCGAAGATGCGGATGCCGCGCAGACGGTCCGCACTGATAGCCTCGTCGACCCCCTGTGTACCGCAGTCGAGACGGCCACTCGTGCCCTCACCGGAAACGAACATCAAGTTGCCATAGACTGACACATCGCTCTGAGAGGCAGGACACAAATAATCCTTCACCAGCTCAGGCATTGCGGGATTGGACACATCCCAGATCATGACGCCGTTGTAATTGCCTTGGAAAACGTAGTCACCCTGGAAGGCCAAATCCGAGTTGGTGACACCCAGGAAATCCTCTGCAGGAGGTGTCGTGGAAAGCATATTCAGGTTCCAGATCGCCTCTTCGGCATCGAACAGGCCAGCACCAAGTCCGATGCGCGGATCAGACGATGGTGAATCGGTAGACATGGAAGCCATGTCGGGGGCCATCTCCTCCATAGCAGGAGCGTCATCTGATGCCGGCATGGCATCGCCAGCGTCCATCATCGAACCCGAAGAACATCCGGTAAGCAGGACAGCGAAGAAGAAAACCATCCAGAGAGCGTTGCCGACCAGGCACGAACTGGCGGATCGACAGGAAAAACCATTCATGGGAATCACAGGTTGGGTGGAATAAGAGCCGCTAATCAACGGCGGTGGGGTGGAGTAATCAAGGGCAGGTTCAAGCCGACCCTCATTCATTCGCCAGAGCCTCAAGCATACGCTTCATGCGGGCGATTTCAGTTTTCTGGTCCACATTGATATCTGTGGCCAGACGAAAAGCCTGTTCATCATTGCCGGCACCATCCGTGGAGAACATTTCCTCCACCATCACGATGGCCCCTTCATGATGCTGAATCATGTTCGTAAGGTACAAACGGTCGAAATCCTGACCTTCGGCGGCTGCCAGTTCTTCCAACTGGGCGCGTGTCAGCATACCGGGCATCATGGCGTGCGCGTGCCCCTGCCCCATCGTGTGTTCCTGGCCGGGAATATGGATCATGAGATCCAGACCGTCGATGTGGACCTCAGGTACCGGTTCTCCCCTATTGCGCAACCATCGCTGCATTGTTGCAATTTCGTCCATCTGCGCGTTGATGATGCGAGCAGAAAGGATTTTGATGGACGAGGAAGCGCCATTAACCGGAGCCAACTCGGACATGATGAGCGCTTGAGCATGGTGGCCGATCATGCCCGTCATAAAATCGACCTCGGCTGCTGTATAGCGCGTCATGGCTTCGCGCTGGCGTTGCCAGAAAATCGACTCCATTTCGGCCAACTCCTCAGAGGATGTCGTCCGGACAGAGTCAGTCGTGGACTCGACATCTGTCATCAGACCAGGAGCGGTCGAGGCACATCCGACGATCAGGCAAAACACAACAAGCGGAAGGAATCGTGCATTCATGGATGCGTGGGCAGAGGGAATCAGTGGGTGGCACGAGTCAGGAACATAAGAGATGCCATTTACACGTGTCTGGCACACCTGACATACCCAGTATATCGATTGTGACTACGTAAGGTCCAGTCCAGTCAAGTTCTAGAACCAGTATCCGGGGCGAGTACGGGTAGCTGAAAAGCCTGCCTCACCGTTTCGTCACCTCATCGGCAGGCTACTTGAATCCGGGTATTTCCGGTAGTTTCCGGTAGATCTGGGCCATTCCGGGCAGGGTCCCTCCTGCTGATCATGGTAGCAGTTCCTGGTAGAAAGTGAACACCTGGCGCTCGGCCGGGTCCACTTCCACGCGGACCCAATGCAGATTCGGTTCGCCAAATCCTTCCACGCGCGTCACATTCTGCAGAATGGATCCATCTGGTCCAGGTAGCGGCTTGTCGACCCGAAAGACGTGCGTGTCACCGACGGCAATGACGACCTGACCCTCAAAAGAGGCCGCTTCCTCGGAGAGTACCTCATAGAACGGGGAGAGACCCGGAACCGGCTGACCGCAAAGACGGCACCACTCTCCTTGGAATTCTCTCGGTGCGGAAACCGGCCACAAGTCGACTTGGGTAGCAAGAAACACGCCGGCTGAACCCGAAGCACGGGCCGTTCGGAATGCTTCTCGAACCCAATCGCCCGCTGCCGATAAGCGACGCGCTGCTGTTGTTGAGTCAGACGGGGGACGCGTTATGGCCAGCAGATGCACTGTGGCGAATACGGCTCCTCCAGCCTCCCACATCCGATTTTCGACATACTCGGAATAGTCGGACTCCAGCGCCTGCGATCGCAAAGCCATGGGTCGCTGACCGGTACTGAGCGCCGGATCTGGAAAAAACAGGGACCGCGTAAACGCCAGTCGTTCATAATCATCAAAGGACCCGGCGGCCTCGCGAACACAATCAAACCAATCATTGTCACCAGGCGTGAGAATGAAGGGCATCTCGAATCCGTCGAACAAAGTGCGCCGGCTTGCTAGTAATACGTCATCGCACGACTGACTTCCGCCTTTCACATCCCCGAGATGAATAACCCACTCAACGCCGTTCCGGGCGTTGATATCGTCAATCATCCTCTCCGCCACCTTTTCACCGAGCGGACTGTACGGCCCATCACCAATCAAGGCGAACTGCAATGGCTCTTCGGGCGACTTGCAGGCTGATAATCCAATGATAAAAAAGAGTCCGAAGGCGATTCGTGTCATAGCGTTTCTCTGATGGTCGTTGCCACGAAACTCCTGATCTGACCTCGTAAGATCAAGTAGGCTGACTGCTCATGAGATCATTCAAAAGAAGGCGACCTTGGTCAACTTCGTCCTGAATGATGGTGTGGTCCATACCCGGATAAATCTTCTTGGTTACCGATGCGCCCAGCCCCTCGAATACACGCGCCGTTTCGTCGACGCGATCCAGCGGGATGTGAAAGTCTATGTCCGAACAGCCCAGGAAAACGGGCGTCAATTGCAGATCGCCACTGAAAGAAAGCGGCGCATCTTTCGGACCGATCAAGCCACCGCTGAACACTAGCAATCCTCCGTAGCGAGTCGGATGGGCCGCCACGAACTCGGATGCGAGACAGGCTCCCTGCGAGAAACCACCCAGGACGATCCGCTCGGTGGGAATACCGGCTTCCACCACCCGGTCCACCACTGATTTGATGGCGAGAAGTCCGGAAGAGATACCCGGCTCATTCTGCTGGTGTGGTGAAAGGAAGGAATGGGGATACCATGTATTGCCCATCGCTTGTGGTGCCAGATACACCATGCCTGGAGCCGGAAATGCACCGGCCAACTCCAGGATGCTGGGCGCCGTGGCTCCTCGACCGTGCACCAGGATCATGGCGGAATCCGCGTTCTCGAGCGGTTCTCCGACCGTATATACTTTCTGCCCCTGATGAGGCCCTTGCTCCACGTGGTTCATGTCTGCTTGGTTCGATGTCCCGAAAGGGTCAGTCTTGATTCTTGGCTGAATGGGCGTCGCGATCAATAGCCGGTAATTTGGCTTCTATCTGTGAGCGGCGGGACTCATACCACTCGGGCAGCTTCAAGGCCGACCCAAGTTCTGCTACCGATTCGTCTGACGTAAAGCCTGGCTCATCGGTGGCGACTTCAAACAGGACGCCGCCAGGCTCGTGGAAATAGATCGAGTGGAAATACTGACGATCCTGTACCGGTGTCACTTGCAGACCCGAGGCGCGCAGATGCGTCAGGTACTCGAGCTGCTCCTCGTCGTCAACGGTGCGAAAGGCAATATGATGAATCGAGCCAGCGCCAAACGCCCCCCGTCCTGCTTCCGGAACATGAAGTAAATCGATATACAGTCCACGGTCGGCGGAAGCCCCCTTATACCGATAGCGGTTATCCTCTTGGCCCACCAGCTCGTAACCGAGCTTGTCGACCAGAACGGAAGCGCTCGCTTCAACATCGTTCAATAACAGAGTAACACTGTGGAATCCTCGCAAGGCTCGCTCGGCCGGAATCGGACCATCCTCCCAGTGCTGGACCGTTGATGGATCGTCGGTCGCGACCAGTTCGATCATCATCCCGTCAGGGTCCGGGAAGGTTACGACCGTCTCACCGAAACGCTTGCCCATACTGGCAATAGTCACATGGTTTGCGCTCAGATGATCGAGCCACCAGGAAAGCGAGCTCTTGGGTAGCGCATATGCTGCCGCAGACGTCTCGCCTGCTCCCAGACGACCGCGATGCATTCCCTGCCACGGGAAGAATGTCATGGCCGTTCCTGGGGTACCCACGTTGTCACCGTAGTACAGATGGTAGGTACCCGGGTCGTCAAAATTGACGGTTGTCTTGACCAGTCGCTGCCCCAGAATACCGACATAGAAGTCCAGATTCGCCTGCGGATTGGAGGCGACGGCAGTAATGTGATGAAGACCTTGGATGCGTTGCATACTAGCGCGCTTGACGCCGTTTTGAACCGGGTCCTCTACGTGTCCCGAGTTGAAAGAACGCTACACCTCGATTTCGAGAGCGCTATCCGGATCCGCCGTCTGCAATGCAACGTGCGATATACAGACGGCCTTGTTGACTGCCTTGAGCGACGTCCGACCTAGATGTACTTCTCACCGCGCACCACGGCAGCATCCTGGACGTAGACAATGACCGCATAGTGCTCGAAAAACGTTTCGGCGACGTGGTCAAGGATAGCCTGCGCGACATCCTCACTGACCAGCATCTCGATCTTCGTGTCGGGACCTTCCCACTCCGAGGCCCGAACGCCGCGCGACCCTTTGCCGGTGGCCTGCGTCAGGGTATAGCCTTTGGCTCCGAGCTCAACGAGCGTCCGAAGCAGACGATCTTCCAGGATACGCTCCGTAACGATGGTAACTAGCTTGAGCGGTACGATGGAATGATGCATGACGGGAGAGTCGGATTCGGTGGAAAAGAGCTACTGTACGGGTCTGAGTCAACCAATCAGCCATTCAGCCATGGCGTAATACAGCGGGATGCCCAGCGTCACATTGAATGGAAAAGTGATACCGAGAGCACCGGTGAGATAAAATGTCGGGTTGGCTTCGGGCAGGGCTATTCGCACTGCTGCAGGCGCGGCTATGTACGAAGCGCTGGATACCATGGCTGCCAACACGGCTGCGCCTGGTACCGAAAGGCTCGTGAACTGGGCGAGCCAGATGGTGAGAACCCCGTGCAGGATGGGAACCAGAATGCCGAAAGCAACCAGGAAGAAGCCCACCTCTTTCAGATCTCGCAGGCGACCTGCCGCGACAATTCCCATTTCCAACAAGAACAGGACCAGCGCCCCTTGGAATCCGCTGTAGAAGAACGGCTCCACGGGCTCAAACCCTTCGGGCCCTACGAGGGCGCCAATCACAAGTCCGCCAACCAACAGGATGACACTCCGGCCGGAGAGCACCTCATGAAGGGCGTCTTTCCAGCTTCCCGCTCGCCCATCCCGCATGAAGGCTATCATGAGCGCAACGACAATGGCTGGGACTTCCAGGATGGCCACCAGGGCCGGCATGAATCCCTCGGGAGCTCGACCGGTCATGGTCCCGAAGGTAATGGCCACGATGAACGTCACAGCCGAAACCGATCCGTAGTGGGCTGCAATGGCCGCAGAATTGACACGATCCATCCTCCCGAGACGACGGAGGATGTTGTAGGCGATGACGGGCGTTATCAAGCCCAGGAAAAGAGTGAGAAGGGCGGGACCAATGAAAACGGATACCGGCGTCTTACTAAGCTCCACTCCCCCTTTCAGTCCAATCGCCAGCAGCAAATAAATGGACAGGCCATTATAGAGCGCAGGCGGCAGCTTCAAATCGCTTCGAACCAGGGCAGCAATCACGCCAAGCACGAAGGCCAGGATGACCGGTGAAAGCAAATTGGCCGCCAGTACGTCCAGATTCTCCATGGGAGCCGGGTAAGGTTGAGTGGGGCGAGCTGGGTAAAGCTCTGGACAGTGGCATACGCAGATTCTTGAACCTGCTCACACCGCTGTCACTGGTATCCGGGGCAATATAATCGGGTATCTGTGCCAATATAATACAGTGATGGCGTGGGGCTCGATAACGCTTCGGTCACATCCCGAGGATCGAAAGCACGAATCCTAAAATGGCTCCTCCCAGAACAATCCATACCGATCCAACCCTGAATCGGAATAGGGCCACGGCCGCGATGGAGGCAACGACCATCGCGGCCGGATCAATCAGAACCTGATAGCCTATTTCCAGGGATACTGCAGCCATCAGAGCAACCGCAGACGCGTTGACGGCATCCAGAAAGGTGGACACCCAGTTGGAGGACCGCATCTTCGGAATCAGCGGATTCAGCAAACCCACGAGCAAGAAGGCAGGAAGGAAGATGCCTATGGACGCCACGATGGCTCCCGGAATCCCATCAACGAGGAAGCCGATAAAAGTCGCAGTAGACAACACGGGGCCGGGCGTGAATTGTCCGACTGCGACCGCATCCAGCAGTTGCGCCTGCGTGATCCAGCCCAGTTCCTGAACCAGCCCGCCTTCGAGGAAGGCAATCAGGACGTATCCACTGCCGTACAAAACAAATCCTATTTTCAGGAAGAACCATCCCAGCTTCCAAAGCGAAACGCTGGCTGCAGCCGCCACAGTAGCTGTGGCTGTGGCTGTGGCTGTGGCGGCAAGTCCGGTCGACCCATCACGGGTGAGAAACAACATCGGCACCCAGCGCTCCGCAGTATCTGAGCGCACACCTTGAGCTCGAAGCCACAGCATACCGGCAACTCCTCCGGCCAGTAGGCACACGATTTCGCTGTACCCGGCCAGCACGCCGGCTGCTACTACGATTGCCAATACCGCCAGGCGCCAACCGGAGATGGCCTTCTTTCCCAAGCGCCAAAGTGCTCCCAGAATGATGACCAGGACAGCAGGTTTAATGCCCAGGAGGAAGGGTTCAACCGCCGGGAGGCTTCCGAAGGCCGCATAGAACCAGGCCGCCAGGCCGGTCAGCGTCACGGCTGGGATGATGAAACTGCCTCCCGCCACCACCAGACCTCTCCAACCGGAACGCTCGAACCCGATATGCATCATCATCTCGGTCGAGTTAGGACCAGGAATCAGATTCGTCGCACCCACCAGATCCAGAAAATGTTCGCGGGTCAGCCAGTTCCGACGAGTAACCACCTCATCTTCCAGCATCGCAATGTGTGCAGCCGGACCGCCAAAGGCGACAAGGCCCAGCTTGGCAAACAAGCCGGCCAATTCACGAAGTCGGGACGTTGAGGACATGGAGTCTAAGTAACGACTGTATCCAATAGCTGTTTTGCATATCGGGTGTCAACACGGGCTTCCAGCTGGGTCAGGATGCTCAGCATTCCCGCCAGTAGCCGATTAACGAATACGAAATGCTGCGATCCAACCGGACGACGATGCTTGTAGGCTTCACGCCCCGTCAATTGGGGGATGAGGTCTTGGAACTGATCCAGTAATCCACTGGCTCCGAAGTCATAGGTATCGGGACGATACAGCGACTCGATGATGGCCCCCAATTGATCCAACACGCCCAACAAGTAATCTTCTCCGTCTCCTTCCATATCGGGCGGCAACATCTCGAGCTCTGCGTAGGCCTGCAGAAGACCGTCTAGATCCCCATCCATGCGGGCTTGATAGAGGCGTACCAGTCCATCGCGGAACGTCAGCGGAAACGTCTTGATACAGCCAAAATCGAGGAGTCCCAGTTTACCATCTTCCCGAAACAGGAAATTGCCCGGATGGGCATCGGCATGGACCTTCAAAGAGTCCCCGGCTACCTGCTCATGGATGACATCCCACAACAATTGACCGTTGCGATCACGCTCCTCTTGCGTGGGCCCCGTTGCCAGCCACTCCTTGAGGTGCATTCCATCCAGATGGGTCATCGTCAGCACGCGCTCGGTCGTGAATTCAGGTACCCATCTGGGGGTCAGGATGCGCGATCCTTCAAAACGATGGGCAAACTCTTCAATGTTGGCTCCTTCAAGACGATAGTCCGTCTCCTCCATCATCCGATCGCGCACTTCTTCCAGGTAAGGGTCAATGGCTTCCTTCTCCAGGAAACGACCCGCCAAACCACGTACCAGACGCAGGTCGGAGTCCACGCTTTCGCGGACATTCGGATACTGCACCTTTACCACAACGTGCGTTCCATCCTTCAGACGGGCCCGGTGAACCTGACCCAGCGACGCCGCTGCAGCGGCTCTCATGGAGAATTCGGCAAACACGGATTCCGGAGGAGCTCCAAACGCCTTGGTCACGATGCGGTGAACCAATGCTGGTCCCATCGCTGGCACGTCGTATTGAGCGCGAGCCAGAATTTCTGAAAACTGCTCCGGCAGGACACCGGGCTCCATACTCAGACCTTGTGCCAGCTTGAGAGCTGTTCCCCTCAACTTGGAGAGCTCCCCGAAAAGATCCTGGGCATTGCGTGCGTGAAGCTCCCCACGGGCATCCTCTTTATTTGCTCCTACAGCCCGTCGACTGAGATAGCGAGCGTAATTGCGTCCCATCTTTACGCCTGCCTTGGCCGCTGTCAGCCCCCGTTCACGAGCACCGCCCGGAGGTGCGTCTTGTCCAAACTCTGCTTCAGGCTGCGCCATCGCTCTCTTCCTCCGAATCCGGTGTTTCCTCACCTGCAAACCAGGATCGGATCAATGGCAGTTTGTCTAGTGGGAGATACCCCGCTTCAATACTATATCGAATCACATCCACGACCTGGGAAGGAATGGGCGTACTCCACACGCCGGCCAGAACCGTGAGAACCCGATCGGCCAGCGCCGCACTGCGCTGTCGATCCTCGGACTCATCCTCGAGTGATGCCTGAATAAGCTGCACCATCACTTCGGCCACGACGGCGCGGTTCGGGGCGAACTCGGCCAACCAGCGATTGACGCCGCTGACATCATTGGAGGCACCGATCGCTGGGAGCCCCTCTCGCAATGCATCCTGAAAGGGGGAGAACCATCCCGACGCCTCTCGGCGGAAGGCCCCGGCCGCATCTCCCGGATTGTCCTCCGCAGCTTGAATTTCGACGGCATCCAATACGAGAAAGAAGAACGCACCCAGCCGCTCGGAAAGCGGCCAGTCACCAGCATCGGGAATCTGCTCCAACTGCGCGTGCGCTTCGGCAATCACCTCCGCGTATCGGCCGCCTTTTCGTTGGGTGGTGGTCATGGATTCAAATCTGAATGAGGGTGGTATTCGGCTGTCGTCGGTAGTCTTCCAGGCAAGCTTTCGGTCGAGACGAAAACCCCGCTGTGCGGCCATAATGTCTGAGCTCGACGGCCCACTTCACGAGCGGGCTACTACGCGTCCGATGCCCCAAAGGGCGCCGATGATCAACGTGACACCGGGGTTCGACATCGCCGCCGACGGTCTTGCGCCCTTATGACGAGAGAGCGACCCGACTCGTTACGCCATTCATGCGCTATTCAACCCGTGCCCCCGAACGGATTCCAAGCCTGAGTCAATCTTGATTCACTCGATTGGGCGGATCCAGATGTTTCGGAAGGAAAGCGTCGGTCCGGGATCCCCGTGCGCCTGCAGATAGATCGGAGCCGACTCATAGGGATGGTACTCGGGCTCACCGATGTAGTATGTCTCTCCTTCCATCTCCACGTTGTCCTGAACAAGGACACCGTTGAAAAAAGCGGTCACCCGGGCAGGCTCCATAAATTCTCCCCCTTCCGAAAATCTCGGTGCGCGCCAGATGATGTCGTACGTCTGCCATTCGCCGGGTGGGCGCATGGGGTTTACGAGTGGGATCGACTGCTTGTAGGTAGCACCCGCCATTCCGTTCACGTAGGTGCTGTTTTCATACGAGTCAAGAATCTGGATCTCGTACCCCTGGCCGCGCGACAGATCGTAGGCCATGAACAGGCCACTGTTTCCCCTCGCTTGTCCAGAACCCATAACGCCTTGCGGTACCCGCCATTCGAGGTGCAACTGATAGTCGCGGAAGGTGCGATGGGTGTGGATGCTACCCGCATCTTGAACCACTGACATTACTCCGTCATGGACCCGCCATCCGGCGTCCCCGCGCGTCCGGGTACTGGCCCACTCATCCAGATTGGAGCCATCAAACAGGATGATCGCGTCGGAAGGGGGAGCGAGAGATCCGGCAAATGGGCCAGGATCAATTACTGGCGGAACAGGCTCCCATTCCTCGGTTTCTTCGGGTCGCATGCGCTCCTGAGCGCTGGTCGGAAGAGCGATACTCAGGAAAATGGCGGCGATCAACAAAAAAGGGATAGCACGAGTCATAGAGCGTTGCATGCGTGGCGAGCAGGGCTGGAGGTCGGAATTACGAGCAACTGACAACATAGCACCCGGCGGCAAGCGCGCGCAACGCAGGCGATTCACGCTCCCATCTGCAGATGTTTCTGACGTTGCCGGGATAGGCAGTTGCTCACTCGCATCATACCCGATATGTTTGACCCCATCGATTCACCTATTCCACCTGCCCGCATGAAACGTGTATTCTCTCTCGTCCTCGTGACGCTCGTCAGCCTTCCTGTCTTTGCCCAATCGACCTGGATCCGGGCTGGAGGCGTGATCGATGTGGAATCTGGAACAGTTCTCGAAAACCAGATCATCCGTATCGATGACGAGCGCATTGCTGAGATGGGATCTGATCTTTGCATTCCCCCAGGAGCCGATGTCATCGACCTGGGCGACTCGTTTGTCATGCCAGGATTGATCGAGGCTCATACGCACCTGGCACTTTCGACGCAGGAACGCCGCGATTTCGGACGGTTTTTCATCACGAATATGATCGAAACGACGGGGTACCGGGCTATCCAAGGTGTAACCAACGCCCGATCGCTGCTTGAGCACGGCTTTACCAGCATCCGCGACCTCGGAAACAGCGGCAACTATGGAGACCTGGATCTGAAGCATGCCATCGAGCACGGCTGGATCCCGGGACCGGACATGCAAACTGTGGGGCGGATCATCTCGCCTTTCGGGGGCCAGTTCCAGCTTCAGCCCGAGCATCCGGAATTGGTGGCACCGGAGTACCTGGTTGCTGACACGCAGGATGAGATCACCCGGGCCATTCGCCAGAACCTTCACTACGGTGCCGATCTGATCAAGGTAGTCGTGGACGACTTTGCTTATCAGTACACCGAGGATGATTTGCGCTTTGCCGTTGAATCCACCAAGCGAGCGGGCACGAAAGTAGCCATGCACGTGACTACGTATGAGGGCGCCAAGAATGCCATTCGCGCCGGAGCTGCGTCTCTCGAACACGCCTGGGAACTGGATCAGGAGGCGCTGGACATGATGGTAGAGAAAGGCACCTTCTTGGTCGGTACCGACTTCCCCTCCTACTATGCCGGGTACTTTGCCGGCTATGATGACGCCCTGGCACAAAAGCTCTACGACCAGCGCATCGATCGCCTGCGTCGCGCCTACGATGCAGGCGTTCAGATTGCCTTCGGTGCAGATGTGACGGACCAGAAAGACGGATTTACCCGTGGATCGCTCACCATCTCCTTCATCTCCTCTTTCAAAGATGCAGGCATTTCTGCGGCCGACCTGCTACGCATCATGACCATCAACGGGGCCCGTTTGATGGACTGGCAAGAGGACAAGGGCACGGTCACGGTTGGTAAACACGCCGATCTGATTGCATTGTCCGCCAACCCACTTGACGATCCCGATGCGCTGCTCGATGTGCATTTCGTTATGAAACGGGGTGACGTGTACAAGCAGGGAGGTCGCTTTGTCTGGGAGGTACCGGCCGTGATCGAGGCGACCGAGTAAGGGCGCCTGATGGTCTGATGAATCTGATCAAGAACGAGCGACAAGCCAGCAATCCATGCCAAGAGCGCTAGTCGCGTTTCTTCCGCTTGATCTCCTGCATGACCAGCACGTAGGCGGCCCCCAGTGAAATGCCGATCGGAATACCCATGGCCTGATTTCCGAGAGCCGTGCCGAGGGCTACCCCCACACCTGCTCCGAGTGCGATACCGACGCCCATGGTCGTTTGATCGAATTGGTTCTTCTGTTCTTCAGACATGGAGTTGTAAGAGGCAAGTTCTGGAAATACAGGCGGGACGACCGGTAACCGCGGCGCGAAAGGACAATATGAGTGGGTAGACGGCGCCTTCCAAACCAGCTTTCCCTCGTGGGAATATGCGACTCCTCAGTCGAGGACCGATCATACCTTGAAGTACCATTTCCTGCGGTCCAGCCGCCAGACGATCAGCGCCCAGACGGTGACAAAAGAGATACCGAACAGGAAGGAGGCCATTTTCGGAGAACCAGGCATGACGCCGTAGAGCCACCCTTTCAACGAACCGTCGCCGACATCGACCAATACCAGTGAGGTAGCCATCATGCCGGAAGCGACAAAGGCAAAAATTGCATTACGGCCGTAGGCAACCATCGGATAGGCCCACTTCGTCCATCCCTTCATGTCGATGGCGTGATACAGGATACCGAGGGTCGCCAATGCCATTCCGGCGGTAAAAATCGTGTAGGAGCTCGTCCAGATGCGTTTGTTGATGGGCATCCAGATACTGACCACCAACCCGATGAGCATCAGCCATCCGGCGGCGACGAACAGGCCATTGAGTTTTTGCTGGTCATCCCGGTCCTGCCGTATCAACCATTTTCCTGTCAGGATGCCGAACAGCACCGAGCAGGTAGCCGGAATCGTTGAAATAAGTCCCTCAGGATCGAACGACCAGATGAGTGTACCGGAAGCGTCCTGCAGTTGACGTGCCGACCACGTGTGATCCCCAAAGACGTTGAAGTCGATGTAGAATGCCCAGTTGGAAAACAGCTGGTCGACGGGCGTGTCTGCGGTCGGAAAGCCCATGGAAAGGTCCGGCATGCCGAACCCGGGAATTGGGACAGCCAGCATGAAAAGGAAATAGAAGCCCAGCAGACCGGTAATCCAGCCGATCATGGCCTTCCAGGTGGGCATCCAGAACCAGAGTGCTGAGGCCAGCAGGTAACACCAAGCAATCCGCACGAGAACGCCGGGAATTCGAAGTCCGGCGAGCCGCGACAGAAGCGAGTCCTCCCAGCCCGATCCGAGGGCACCGGCAAAGAACAACATCAGTCCTCCTCCGAACACGGAAAGCCACACCGTACGCCGATCCGTGCCGGCAAGCAGGATTACCGATGCAGCCGCTCCAGCAACAAAGCCAACGCGAAGCAAGATGCTCCAGATATCATTTTCCTGTCCGGTCCACAAAACCCTCGACCAGGAAGCCCCCCACCAACCCAATAGCATTAAAGCAGCGGCGCGTGCAACCACGTGGCCCATCAGGGTCCGGCGGGAATCACCGCGGGCCAGGCGCTTGGGGAAAGAAAACATCATGGCCACGCCGACCATGAACAGGAAGAAGGGAAAAACCAGATCCGTGAAGGTCCACCCGTTCCATGTGGCGTGTTCGAGCGGCCAATGAATATGCGACCACGAGCCTGGATTGTTTACCAGCAACATGGCGGCAATCGTTAGCCCTCGTAGCGCATCGAGCGATGCCAAACGGCGATACTGCATAGGATTATATCGTAACTTCTTTAGTTACAATTAAGCTGTCAGCGGACCAAATAAATCATCGTTCCCGAGTTGTTCAGTCCGGTAAGCAATAGTGCGGAAACGACTTCGCCGTCATAGCGAATTTCTACGTGGACTGGACCTTCGCCGTATTCCAGCGATGCTTCTATACGGATGGTTTCAAGTCTATTGGGCCGGATAGATATCTGGGATGTGGTGACAAGGGGCTCAGACGAATCATCGTAGGTGACCTTGATGCGAGCCTCTCCTTCTCCCCATGATTCGATCGACCAGCCTCTACGCATGCTGCGCTCCTGCTCGGCAAGCGTTGCTCCGCGAGCACCAGGTCGCGAACGTGTGCCTCTTGGTTCGTCTGATCGTCCGAAAAGCATGCGCCAACGGACGTTTTCCACCGTTCGTTCTTGCTCTTCACCTTCCGAATCTTTGTAGGTTTCATACACTTCTTCAACATCGCGGATGACAAACAACGGATCCCGGTCATCGGCGCCGTACTGATTGAACTTGTCCTCGATCTCGCTCATTTCATCAAGACGACGAGCCTGAAATTCCATGGCCTGCGACTCTTGCCCGATGGCTTGCTTAAAAAGGGTCCGATAGACGTCCGCTTCATCCTTGAATAGAAAAATGGGCACCCAACCGTCTCCACCATGCTCGTCGTAGATGTCATCAATGTTCTTGATATTTGAGGTGGTACGAGCCCTGAATCGCATCTTTTGACTCCGATCGTCGGGGTCACGAGCAAAGAGCATGCGGTGCTCGCCCACGGCTTGGACCACAAACAACGGGTACCAGCCATCATAGGCCAACTGATTAAACTTATCATCCAAGTCCCGACCTCTGTCAATCAACTCCGCCCTGTATTCAAGAGGAGCCTTGGGGGCAGCGGGATCACGTTCCATGATGAGCCGCCAATTTTGATTCAGAGCACCGGTCCGGAAAACAAACCGTGGAACCCAACCATCGTTGACCATCTCATTGAACATGTCGTCGATCTCTTTTCCGGATCCAACGACTTCCGCCGCATACTCCAGGCCATAAACCCTGTCTTCTTCCTCACGAGGCCGTTCAAATATCAAACGAGCATTACCCTCGAATTTCAGGATGAACCGAGGATACCAACCTTCATCGGCCATGTCGTTGAGCGTATCATCGATATCCCGATCAGATCCAACCACGACAGCACGGTATTGCATGCTGCTGGATGAAGAGGCCGTAGCAAAGCCGTATGCCGAAATAGAGGTAAACAGGCCGATTGCAGCCAGGGAACAGAGTACCCTCACGTGTTGAAAGCGACTAGTCACGATGCGACGAGGTGTAGATTCAAATCAATCCTCAAAGATGACCAATTCGGAATGTGGTGTCAAGGAATTGCACCACCACACGGGAGTAATGCCGAATTGCGCACACAATGGACCAACTTGTTCGACTGTGAAAACGAACGTCTCATCGGTCGCGTCTCAGCCACTTTCATACCCTGCCTAGCTCACGCGCCATCTCCGGAAAGATCCAATCCCTCGAATCCAGCTTCAGGATCCGAGTTGGTGCCGGTTCCTCCAAAATGCTGATATCCAGCAGGATGCAGCGGCATGAGACCGGTCTCCGGCGAATAGGCCCGCACGCCTTTCTTTGCTTCCTCCATCGTCCCGATCACAGATACGCCTTCCATCTCGTCCATCTTGGGGACGTCTTCTTCCTTCACGGTGAAGAGCAGCTCGTAGTCTTCGCCTCCGAACAAAGCGTAGGCATCGATCTCATCCAGGAATTGATCGGCTACGGCGCGCGTCTCCGGATCGAATGGAACTGCGGGAATGCGCACCGTAGCGCCAACACCGGAACGGCGACCGATGTGGTGAACCTCGGAAGCGAGTCCATCGGAAATATCAA